>NZ_CP115450.1:5295000-5595000 GCF_027627435.1 Kitasatospora cathayae
CAGGGTCGTAGACGCCATGAGTAGTGGTTCCTTGCCTGACAGCGTCCGCCTAGGGGGGTGGCGGCGGACGTGGACTTGGACCACTCTACGTGGCGACATTTGGCGATATCAGATGACAAAGGCGGTGAATCAGCCGGGTTAATAACAAAGTTGGCACCACAGCTGCCCGATTGATCCATGGTAGACGGGCGTTTGATCCTTCAGTTTCAAGATCCAAGGGTTGTTTTTTCGCCGAACGACCGGTCGGCAACGTTCTGTTGATCCCTGAATGGGCTCCATATAACGATCACGCTCTGTGAACTACTTCACAGGGCGTACGGCCTTACCCGAGCGGACTACCATCACCACATGACCTGTGTGCTGCTCGCCGAGGACGACCCGGCGATCTCCGAACCGCTCGCCCGGGCCCTGCGACGCGAGGGCTATGAGGTGCTCGTCCGCGAGGACGGTCCGACCGCACTCGCCGCCGGCCTCACCGAGGAGGTCGACCTCGTCGTCCTCGACCTCGGCCTGCCCGAGATGGACGGCCTCGAGGTCTGCCGCCGCCTGCGCGCCGACGGCAAGAGCTGCCCCGTCCTGGTGCTCACCGCCCGCGCCGACGAGGTGGACACCGTGGTCGGCCTGGACGCCGGCGCCGACGACTACGTCACCAAGCCCTTCCGCCTGGCCGAACTGCTCGCCCGCGTCCGGGCCCTGCTCCGGCGTGGCAACGTCGACCAGCTCACCACCGGCGCGCACGGGGTGAAGATCGACATCGAGTCCCACCGTGCCTGGCTCGGCGAGGAGGAGCTGACCCTCTCCGCCAAGGAGTTCGAGCTGCTGCGCGTCCTGGTCCGCGACGCCGGTCGGGTGGTCACCCGCGAGGAGATCATGCGGCAGGTCTGGGACACCACCTGGTGGACCTCGACCAAGACCCTGGACATGCACATCTCCTGGCTCCGCAAGAAGCTCGGCGACGACGCGGCGAACCCGCGCTACATCGCCACCGTGCGCGGGGTGGGGTTCCGGTTCGAGAAGAATTAACCCCGTACGAAGATCGTGGCCGGGCGGCGGCCGATGAAGCGGAACACCTCGGGGAGCAGCAGCGTGAAACGCCGGATGATCAACTCGCTGCTGGTCGTGGTCCTGGTGGTCGTCGTGGTGTTCTGCGTGCCGCTCGCCCTGGTCGAGAAGCGCACCATCGTCAGCTCCGCCCAGGACCGGGTGGACGCGACCGCCGTCCGGGTGCTCGCCCTGGTGGAGAGCCGGCTCGCCGCGGGCGAGGGCGTCAAGGAAGGCCGGGTCTTCGAGAGCCAGGTCACCGAGGGCAGCTACGTCGAGGTGCAGATCCCCGGCCAGCCGGTGCTCTCGGCCGGTGACCGCCCGGCCGGGAACCACCTGCTGAGGGCCGCCGAGCACGGCACCAGCGGCGAGATCGTCACCGTCGAGCAGTCCCGCGAGGACGTCGACCACGAGATCGCCAACAACCTGCTGCTGCTCGGCGTGGTCGCCCTGCTGGCCGTCCAGGCCGCCGTGGCACTCGCCGTCTGGCAGGCCAAGCGGCTCGCCCGGCCGCTCACCGACCTCGCCGAGACCGCCGAACGGCTCGGCTCCGGCGACCCGCGCCCGCGCGACCGCCGCTACGGGGTGCCCGAACTGGACCGGATCGCCGAGGTGCTGGACACCAGCGCCGAACGGATCGCCCGGATGCTCACCGCCGAACGCCGGCTCGCCGCCGACGCCTCGCACCAGCTGCGCACCCCGCTCACCGCGCTGTCGATGCGGTTGGAGGAGATCACCGCCCTCGCCGAGGAGCCGGAGACCGTCAAGGAGGAGGCGACCATCGCCCTCCAGCAGGTCGAGCGGCTCACCGACGTCGTCCAGCGGCTGCTCACCACCCAGCGCGACCCGCGCAGCCCCACCGCCGTCGCCTTCGACCTGGACGACGTGATCAAGCAGCAGGTGGAGGAGTGGGGCCCGACGCTGCGCGAGCAGGGCCGGGTGCTGTCCCTGGAGGGCCTGCACGGGGTCACCGCGGTCGGCACCCCGGGGACGGTGGCCCAGGTGCTGGCCACCCTGATCGAGAACTCGCTGATGCACGGCGCCGGGACGATCACCCTGCGGGTGCGGCCCTCCGGCACCTCGGTGGTGGTCGAGGTGCAGGACCAGGGCGCCGGGGTGCCGGCGGACCTCGGCAACCGGGTGTTCGAGCGCGCGGTCAGCGGCCGCAACTCCACCGGCATCGGGCTGGCCGTCGCCCGCGATCTCGCGGAGGCGGACGGCGGCCGGTTGGAGTTGCTCTCGCTGAAGCCCGCGGTGTTCGCACTCTTCCTGGGGCGCAGCCACCAGGACTGATCAGGAGCCCTGGCCGAGCCGCAGGTCGCGGACCACGTCGAGGTCGGTGAAGGTCGGCGGCGCGTCGCAGAGCGCCACCATCTCGCGGAAGATCCGGTCCGTCTCGGGGAGCCCGGAGTTGCGCATCGCCGCCTCGTAGGACGGGAACTCCACGATCTCCACGACGTGGGTGCTGTCTGCGCGGTCGGTGCCGACGACCGCGTGCGCGGCGGTCCGCCTGCCCTCGGACGCCTCGACCCAGCTGTCCATGAGCTGGTTGAGCTCGTCCAGCTTGTCGGTCCTGCAGTCGATGATCTGGACGAAGGTCATGGCGAGCCTCCCGGGACCCCCTCGGCCATGATCGTTCGCCGGCCGTGCTCGCCCTGGGCCACCACTGTCCTCCCGCCGGAGCGGGCGGGGCAAGCGGGGCGAGCGGGGAGCCCGGCCCTACTCCGCCTTGGCGTAGCGGATCTGCTCGGCGGCCAGCATCAGCTCGGCCTGGGCGGCCAGCTCCTGGCCGCTGGTGGACTCCACGGCGGGCGGCGCGGTCTCCGGCAGGGCCTTGAAGACCCAGGTGCGGTAGGAGACGAAGCGGAACACGGTGGCGATGGCGAGGCCGACGACCTTGGCGCCCATCTTCTCGAAGTTCGAGTCCAGGCCCAGTACGTACTGGGAGAAGCCCAGCACGCCGGTCTCGATCAGCATGCCGAAGCCGCTGAACACCAGGAAGAGGGTGATCTCCCGCTTGCGCGAGGCGGCGTCGCGGTCCCGGTACAGCCAGTAGCGGTAGCCGAGGTAGTTGGTGGCGATCGCGATCACGGTCGCGGCGATGTTGGACCGCAGCGAGGCGATGCCCAGGCCGATGTTGCAGACCCAGAACACGGCGAAGTTGACCACCACGCCGCTCAGTCCGACGATGCCGAACTTCACGACCTCGCCCCTGATCCCACGCACCTTCTGCATGAGTGAGGGGTTCGAAGCAGCGGTCGTCGCCATACCGGGTGGCCTCCATGTACCTGCGGGGAAAAGGATGTCCCACTGGGCCGGGGACACCCCTTGAGCCCTGCGTGCACGCACATGATCCGACCGCGCGGACGAGGACCTAGCCGCCCAGGCTACCCGCTTCCACCGAACGGCTCAGCTGTCCGGGACCGGGGTTGACATCTACGCGCGTCCACTACTCGCGGCCCCACCGCGGCTCCAACGCCCCCCACCGGCCCGGATATCCTGGCGTGGTGACTTCCCCGGGCAATGTGAATTTTCCAGTGGTGGGCATGATCGGTGGCGGGCAGCTGGCCCGCATGGCACACCAGGCGGGAATCCCGCTCGGGGTCAGGTTCAAGCTCCTCGCCGACACCCCCCAGGACTCCGCCGCACAGGTGGTCTCCGACGTCGTCCTCGGTGACTACCGCGACCTCGACACCCTGCGCCGCTTCGCGGCCGGCTGCGACGTCATCACCTTCGACCACGAGCACGTCCCCACCGAGCACCTGCGGGCCCTGGAGGCCGACGGCATCGCCGTCCGCCCCGGCCCGGACGCGCTGGTCAACGCCCAGGACAAGGGCGTGATGCGGGCCAAGCTCGACTCCATCGACGTGCCCTGCCCCCGGCACCGGATCGTCGCCGACCCGGCCGACGTCACCGCCTTCGCCGACGAGGGCACCGGCTATCCGGTCGTGCTCAAGACCGTCCGCGGCGGCTACGACGGCAAGGGCGTCTGGGTCGTCGACGACGAGAACGAGGCCCAGGCGCCGTTCCTGGCCGGCGTCCCGGTGCTGGCCGAGGAGAAGGTCGACTTCGTCCGCGAGCTGGCCGCCAACGTGGTCCGCTCGCCCAGCGGCCAGGCCGTCGCCTACCCGGTCGTCGAGAGCACCCAGGAGAACGGCGTCTGCGCCGAGGTCACCGCCCCCGCGCCGGACCTCGACCCCGCCCTCTCCGACGAGGCCCAGCAGCTCGCCCTGCGGATCGCCGGCGAGCTCGGCATCGTCGGCCACCTGGCCGTCGAACTGTTCCAGACCAGGGACGGCCGGATCCTGGTCAACGAGCTCGCCATGCGCCCGCACAACTCCGGGCACTGGACCCAGGACGGCGCCGTCACCTCGCAGTTCGAGAACCACCTGCGGGCCGTCCTCGACCTCCCGCTCGGCGACCCCCGGCCGCGCGCCAAGTGGACCGTCATGGTCAACGTCCTCGGCGGCGACTACCCGGACATGTACCACGCCTTCCTGCACTGCATGGCCCGCGACCCCGGGCTGCGGATCCACATGTACGGGAAGGACGTGAAGCCCGGCCGCAAGGTCGGCCACGTCAACGTCTTCGGGGACGACCTCGACGACGTCCGCGAGCGCGCCCGCCATGCGGCCGCCTACCTGCGAGGAACGATCACCGAATGACGAACCCTGTCGTTGGCATCGTGATGGGCTCGGACTCCGACTGGCCGGTCATGGAGGCCGCCGCCCAGGCCCTGGACGAGTTCGAGATCCCGTACGAGGTGGACGTCGTCTCCGCCCACCGGATGCCCCGCGAGATGGTCGCGTACGGCGAGAACGCCCACCGGCGCGGCCTGAAGGCCATCATCGCGGGCGCCGGCGGCGCGGCCCACCTGCCGGGCATGCTGGCCTCCGTCACCCCGCTGCCGGTCATCGGCGTCCCGGTGCCGCTGCGCTACCTGGACGGCATGGACAGCCTGCTGTCGATCGTCCAGATGCCGGCCGGCGTGCCGGTCGCGACCGTCTCGGTGGCCGGCGCGCGCAACGCGGGCCTGCTCGCGGTCCGGATGCTCGCCGCCTTCGACCCCGAACTCACCGAGAAGATGACCGACTTCCAGGCCGAGCTCAACAGCCAGGCCACCGAGAAGGGCAAGAAGCTCCGGGCCAAGGTGGCCGGCTCCTCCTCCTTCGGCTTCGGCAAGTAAGACCCGCCGACGGGGTGGGGTAGAACAGCCCGTATGACTTCTCAGACGGACTCCGCCACCCCGCTGGACCGTGCCCGAGCCCTGCTGCGCACCGCCCCCGTGGTGGACGGCCACAACGACCTCCCCTGGGCGATGCGCGAGCAGGCCGGGTACGACCTCGGCGCGCTCGACCTCGCCGCCGACCAGAGCGAGCGCCTGCACACCGACCTCGCCCGCCTCGCGGAGGGCGGGGTCGGCGCGCAGTTCTGGTCCGTCTACGTGCCCGCCTCGCTGGCCGGCGACCACGCGGTGAGCGCCACCCTGGAGCAGGTCGACTTCGTCCACGCCCTGGTCGAGCGCTACCCGGACCGGCTGCGCCTCGCCCGTACCGCCGCGGACATGGAGGCCGCCCGCGCCGAGGGCCGGATCGCCTCGCTGATGGGCGCCGAGGGCGGCCACTCGATCGACTGCTCGCTGGCCACCCTGCGCGCCCTGTACGAACTCGGCGTGCGGTACCTGACCCTCACCCACAACGACAACGTGCCGTGGGCCGACTCCGCGACCGACAAGCCGGTGGCCGGCGGACTGACCCGGTTCGGCGAGGAGGTCGTCCGGGAGATGAACCGGCTCGGCATGCTGGTCGACCTCTCGCACGTCTCCGCCGACACCATGCGGGACGCCCTGCGGGTCACCGAGGCACCGGTGGTCTTCTCGCACTCCTCCTCCCGCACGGTCTGCGACCACCCGCGCAACATCCCGGACGACGTGCTCGCCCAGCTGCCCGCCAACGGCGGGGTCGCGATGGCGACCTTCGTCCCGAAGTTCATCCTGCCCGCCGCCATCGAGTGGACCCTGGCCGCCGACGCGAACATGCGCGCCCACGGCTTCCACCCGCTGGACACCACCCCGCCGGCCATGGAGCGCCAGCGCGCCTTCGAGGCCGCCAACCCGCGCCCGATCGCCACCCCGGCCACCGTCGCCGACCACCTCGACCACATGCGCGAGGTCGCGGGCATCGACCACATCGGCATCGGCGGCGACTTCGACGGCACCGCCTTCCTGCCGGACGGCCTCGACTCGGTGGCCGGCTACCCCAACCTGGTCGCCGAACTCCTCGGCCGGCACTGGTCGGAGGCCGACCTGGCCAAGCTCACCTGGCACAACGCCGTCCGCGTCCTGCGCGACGCCGAGTCGGTCGCCGCCTCCCTGCGGGCCACCCGTAGGCCCTCCATCGCGACCATCGCCCAGCTCGACGGCTGACGCTCAGCCCAGCCGCGGGATCTCGACGGCCGGGCACCCGTCCATCACCATCGAGACCCCGCGGGCCGGGTCCGCCGGTACGCGGCCCCGTCGATGACACCCAGCTGGAACCAGACCGCCTTCGCCCCGACCGCCACCGCCCGGTCCGCCACCCCCCGGCCAGCGCGCTGTTCACGAACACGTCCGCCACGTCCACCACGTCACCCGGACGGTTACGCCAGGTGCCATCCGATTTCCTATCGACCTGGCGCGCTGACCAGCCCAGATCTCGGTAGGGAATGGCCGGGGGAGCGGTGGCGCTGGGGTTTGGTGAGTTCTCGGCACCCGGCTGCGAGGAGGCAGGGCATGTACGGCGACCCGGAGACGGTTCGGAAGATCCTTACCGAGTCTGGAGACACCTGGGCCGTCGTGGGCCTCTCGTCCAACCGGCGACGAGCGGCCTACGGCGTCGCCGAGGTCCTCCAGCGCTTCGGCAAGCGGATCGTGCCGGTGCACCCGAAGGCGGAGACGGTGCACGGCGAGAAGGGGTACGCGTCCCTCGCGGACATCCCTTTCGAGGTCGACGTCGTGGACGTCTTCGTCCGCTCCGACCTCGCCGGTGAGGTCGCGGACGAAGCGGCCGCCATCGGCGCCAAGGCCGTCTGGTTCCAGCTCGGCGTGATCGACGAGGCGGCGTACGACCGGGCGCGGGCTGCGGGTCTCGCGATGGTGATGGACAAGTGCCCCGCCATCGAGATTCCCCGTCTCGGCCTGGCCGGTCGTTTCAGCTGAGCAGAACACGTACGGGCACCGGGCCCCCTTCCGAACTTGGAAAGGGGCCCGGCCTGTCATGAACCAGGCGGTGAACCCGGAACCGAGCGCCTCGATCCACAGCTGAGGGTCGCCGACTCGCTTGTGGTGCACTGCGTGTTTGCGGGTCACGTCGACCCACAAACAAGGGTGCGCACACGAATCAGTCAACCGCCGCTAGTAGTCGGCTGATCGGCTGAGGGCACTGCCCGACCGGGGGCAGGTGCCTCAGCTCGGGCGGCCGAGGGCGCGGTAGGTCCAGCCGGCGGCGCGCCAGGCTTCGGCGTCGAGGACGTTGCGGCCGTCCAGCAGGCGGCGTTCGGCGACGACGGCGCCGAGCTCGGCCGGGTCGAGCGCGCGGAACTCGGCCCACTCGGTGAGGTGGAGCACGACGTGGGCGCCCTCGGCGGCCTCCAGGGCGGAGTCGGCGTACGCCAGGGAGGGGAACATCTTGCGGGCGTTGTCCACGGCCTTCGGGTCGTAGACGGTGACCTGGGCGCCCTGGAGCTGGATCTGGGCGGCCACGTTGAGGGCGGGGGAGTCCCGGATGTCGTCCGAGTCGGGCTTGAAGGCGGCGCCGAGGACGGCGACCCGACGGCCCAGGAAACCGCCGCCGCACTGCTCGCGGGCCAGCTCGACCATCCGCGAGCGGCGCCGCATGTTGATCGAGTCGACCTCGCGCAGGAAGGTCAGCGCCTGGTCGGCGCCGAGCTCGCCGGCCCGGGCCATGAACGCCCGGATGTCCTTGGGCAGGCAGCCGCCGCCGAAGCCGAGGCCGGAGTTGAGGAACCTGCGGCCGATCCGCTCGTCGTGCCCGAGGGCGGTGGAGAGCAGGGTGACGTCCGCGCCGGCCGCCTCGCAGACCTCGGCCATCGCGTTGATGAAGGAGATCTTGGTGGCCAGGAAGGAGTTGGCGGCGGCCTTCACCAGTTCGGCGGTCGCGTAGTCGGTGACCAGGAGCGGCACCCCGGCGGCGATCGGCTCGGCGTACACCTCGCGCAGCAGCCGCTCGGCCCGCTCGCTCTGGGTGCCGACCACGATCCGGTCCGGGCGCAGGGTGTCCTGGACGGCGAAGCCCTCGCGCAGGAACTCCGGGTTCCAGGCGAGTTCGGCGGCCTCGCCGACCGGCGCCAGCGCGGCCAGCCGCTCGGCCAGCCGGGCCGCCGAGCCGACCGGCACGGTGGACTTGCCGACCACCAGGGCCGGGCGGGTCAGGTGCGGGGCGAGCTCGTCGATCGCGGTGTCCACGTACGACATGTCGGCGGCGAACTCGCCCTTGCGCTGCGGGGTGTTGACGCAGACGAAGTGCACGTCGCCGAACTCGGCGGCCTCCTTGGCGGAGGTGGTGAAGCGCAGCCGCCCGGTCGAGCCCTCGTGCCCGGCCACGTGCTTGAGCAGCAGCTCGGACAGGCCCGGCTCGTACATCGGCACGCGGCCGGCGGTGAGCATGGCGATCTTGTCCGGGTCGATGTCCAGACCCAACACCTCGAAGCCGAACTCGGCCATCGCGGCGGCATGCGTGGCGCCGAGGTAGCCGGTGCCGATCACGGAGATGCGGAGGGTCACGGGTTCCCCTTAGTGCGGGTTCGACCAGTAGAGGGTGCCCCTGATGCTATCCGCCCCGCCCGGCCCGGCACCGATCGCCCGGATGCCGACGACGCTAGGCAGTCGCAGGTCGGCGCCCTAGGATCTCTACTGAACGGTAGTTAACCGCGATTCGACTCGGATCAGACGTCGTTCGGACGTCGGTCACTGGACGACGAGGCAGGCATCATGGCGGGCAGCGCAGGGGCGGCTGACTTCGATCTCTTCCGCATCTCCGAGGAGCACGAGATGCTCCGTGAGGCGGTGCGTTCGCTGGCCGAGGCGAAGATCGCTCCGTTCGCGGCGGAGGTGGACGAGCAGGGGCGGTTCCCGCAGGAGGCGCTGGACGCGCTGCGGGGCAACGACCTGCACGCGGTGCACGTGCCGGAGGAGTACGGCGGTGCGGGGGCGGACGCGCTGGCGACGGTGATCGTGATCGAGGAGGTCGCGCGGGTGTGCGGCTCGTCGTCGCTGATCCCGGCGGTGAACAAGCTGGGGTCGCTGCCGGTGCAGCTGTCGGGTTCGGAGGAGCTGAAGGCGAAGTACCTGGGGCGCTGGCGCGGGGCGAGGGGATGTTCTCGTACTGCCTGTCGGAGCCGGAGGCGGGTTCGGACGCGGCGGGGATGAAGACCCGGGCGGTGCGCGACGGTGACTTCTGGGTGCTGAACGGTGTGAAGCGGTGGATCACCAACGCGGGGGTCTCCGAGTTCTACACGGTGATGGCCGTCACCGATCCCTCGATGCGGTCGAAGGGCATCTCGGCGTTCGTGGTGGAGAAGGGCGACGAGGGCGTGTCGTTCGGTGCGCCGGAGAAGAAGCTGGGGATCAAGGGTTCGCCGACGCGTGAGGTGTACTTCGACAACGTGCGGATCCCGGCGGACCGGATGATCGGTGCGGAGGGCACCGGTTTCCAGACGGCGATGAGGACGCTGGACCACACCCGGGTGACGATCGCGGCGCAGGCGGTGGGCATCGCGCAGGGTGCGCTGGACTACGCGAAGGGCTACGTCCGGGAGCGCAAGCAGTTCGGGAAGGCGATCGCGGAGTTCCAGGGGATCCAGTTCATGCTGGCGGACATGGCGATGAAGCTGGAGGCCGCGCGGCAGATGACGTACGTGGCGGCGGCGAAGTCGCAGCGCGGGGACGCGGATCTGACGTTCTTCGGTGCGGCGGCGAAGTGCTTCGCGTCGGACGTGGCGATGGAGGTGACCACGGACGCGGTGCAGTTGCTGGGTGGTTACGGCTACACGCGGGACTACCCGGTGGAGCGGATGATGCGGGACGCGAAGATCACCCAGATCTACGAGGGCACCAACCAGGTCCAGCGGATCGTGATGGCCCGCAACCTGCCGTAACGGGCCCGCCCCGAACTCCCCGGAGCCCCCGGCCGATTCCTTGGGTTCTAACGGTCGTCGCAACACCCGAGCTCAAGGTGTGCGATGGAGTTCGAGATCCGTAGGGACCGGAAGCCGCAGGGGCCCAGGAAGCTCCGTGTCGAGCGGGAGGAATACTTCCGGCTCGTGCAGCAGGGCTACAGCAACACAGAGGCGTCCCGGCTCGTGGGAGTTCACGAGCGGACCGGCCGTGAGTGGCGCCACGGCCGGCCCGAGGGCCGCGTGAAGAGGCCGAGGCCGCCCGCGCAATCCGCGCGGGCGGCCGCTCCCTCGCCACCCGGGCCGTCCCGGTACCTGCGCGAGGACGAACGCATCCACATCGCCGACCGGCTGCGGGAGAAAGCCACCGTCCGCGCGATCGCCGCCGAACTGGGCCGCAGCCCCTCCACGGTCAGCCGCGAGATCCGGCGCAACCGCCACCCGGGCAGCGGCACTTACCGGCCCCACGCCGCGCAGGCCCGCGCCGACGCCCGCCGGCCACGCCCCAAGCCCGCCAAGATCGCCCGCAACCGGGAACTGCGGGACTTCATCCAGCAGCACCTGGACGTGAAGTGGAGCCCGGAACAGATCTGCCAGGCTCTACGGGACACCTTCCCCGAGCGGCCGGAGATGCACGTGGCCCACGAAACCGTCTACCAGGCCCTCTACATCCAGGGCCGCGGCGAACTGCGCCGCGAGCTGGCCGGCGCCCTGCGCACCGGACGCGCCCGCCGCGTCCCCCACCGCCAGGCCAACTGCCGCAGGCCGCGCTTCATCGACCCGATGGTCATGATCAGCGAACGCCCGGCCGAGGTCGAGGACCGAGCCGTTCCCGGCCACTGGGAAGGCGATCTGATCCTCGGCAAGGACAACGCCTCCGCCATCGGCACCCTCGTCGAGCGCCACACCCGCTACGTGATGCTCCTGCACCTGCCGAACGGCCGCACCGCCGAACACGTGCGCGACGCCCTCGTCGCCACCGTCCAGACCTTGCCCGCTCACCTGGTGCGATCGCTGACTTGGGACCAGGGCTCCGAGATGGCCTCGCACGGCTCGTTCACCCTCGTCACCGGCGTCCCCGTCTACTTCTGCGACCCGGCCAGTCCCTGGCAGCGCGGCTCGAACGAGAACACGAACGGCCTGCTCCGGCAGTACTTCCCGAAGGGCACCGACCTGTCCGCCCACACCCCAGAGGACCTGGTCCACGTTGCCGCCGAACTCAACGGCCGCCCACGCAAAACGCTCGGCTGGGAAACCCCAGCCGAGCGCCTGCATAAACTCATCGCGGCCTAGACAACCGACCACGTGTTGCAACGACCCCTAGAAACCGCCTTCCGATCGGCCGGGGGCTCCGGCATTTGCGGACGCGTCCGATCACCGGCTGCGTGGGATGTCGTATAAATGATCGTCAACTTTCCTGTGGTGCAAGCGCGTACGGAGGAACACAGATGACCGCCCACGAGACCACCGGCAGGGTCTGGCTGATCACCGGCGCCAACTCCGGCTTCGGCCAGGCGATCGCCGAGGCCGCGCTGGCGGCCGGCGACACCGTCGTCGCGGCCGCCCGCCGCCCCGAGACGCTGGCGGAGCTGGCCGCCGCGCACCCGGGCCGGCTGGTGCCGGTGCAGCTGGACGTCACCGACCAGGAGCGGATCCCCGCCGTGGTCGCCGAGACCGTGCAGCGGCACGGCCGGATCGACGTCCTGGTGAACAACGCCGGCCGCGGCGTGATCGGCGCCGTCGAGGAGACCACCGACGGTGAGCTGCGGGACCTCATGGAACTGCACTTCTTCGGCCCGGCCGCGCTCACCCGGGCCGTGCTGCCGCACATGCGGGCCCAGGGCGCCGGCGCCGTGGTGCAGATGAGCAGCATGGGCGGCCGCTTCTCCTTCCCCGGCGTGGGCGCCTACTCGGCCACCAAGTTCGCGCTGGAGGGGCTGTCCGAGGCGCTGGCCCTGGAAGTGGCCGGCTTCGGGATCAAGGTGCTGATCGTCGAGCCGGGCGCGTTCCGGACCGGCTTCGCGGGCGGCGGCGCGCTCGCCCAGAGCGCCCCGATCGACGCGTACGAGCCGGTGGTCGGCCCGGTCCGCGCCGGCCTGCCGGACTCCGACGGCAAGCAGCCGGGCGACCCGGTGAAGGCCGCCGAGGCGATCCTGGCCGCCCTGGCCGCCGAGAAGACCCCGCTGCGGCTCGCGCTCGGCACCGACGCGGTGGAGGCGATCCTGGGCAACCTGGACGGCGCGCGCCAGGAGGCCGAGGCCTGGGAGGCGGTCAGCCGCGGCACCGACTACCCGGCCGGGGTGTGACCGCGGCCGGCCGGGGCGTGACCGCGGCCCGGTAAACCGGACGACGGCGGGCGGCCGAGCTGCCTAGGCTGCCCGCCATGTCCAACCCGCTCAGCCTCGCCCTGCTCACCCCCGGGAACATCGACGCCGCCCTCGCCCTACGGGTGCGCCCCGACCAGGAGGGGCTGGTCGCGCCGGTGGCGAAGTCGCTGGCCGAGGCGTACGTCCACGGCGAGACGGCCTGGCCCCGGCTGATCCTGGACGGCGGGCGGCCGGTCGGCTTCGTGATGGCCTTCTTCGACATCCGCTTCGACCCGGAGCGCCCCGAGGACCGCCCCCGCTCCGGCCTCTGGCGCCTGCTGGTCGACGCGGGGCAGCAGCGCGGCGGCTACGGCCGCTTCGCCGTCGAGCAGGTCTGCGCCGAGATCCGCCGCCGCGGCGGCACCCGCGCGACCGTCACCTACCACCCGGGCCCGGACGGCCCCGCCGGGTTCTACGCCCGGCTGGGCTTCCGCCCGACCGGCGAGCTGAGCGGCGACCAGGAGGTCGCGGAGCGCGAGCTGTAGCGGGCTCGGCCCCGGGTGCGGGCCCCTCCGGCACTGTGTGCACACGCACGCACCCTCGGTACGATGAACGGCATGGACCGCGCCGATCTCTCCCTGGGCCCGCTGTCGGAGCAGGACCACGCCTTCTACGGGCTGGTCTGGGCCGGCACCACCCTGGCCGCCCGGGTGGACCGGGAGCTCGCCCGGGTGCACGGGCTGCCGCTGTCCTGGTTCGAGGTGATGCTCTGGCTGAACGGCCAGCAGGAGCCGGTGGCCGCCTCCGACCTCGGCGCGAAGACCATGCTCAGCCGCAGCCAGGTCTCCCGGGTGGTGGACGCCCTGGCCGGGCGCGGGCTGGTGTCCCGTACGCCCTCGGCCTCGGACGCGCGCTCGGTGCGGATCGAGCTGACCGACCAGGGTCGCGCCCTCTTCGCCGAGGCCGACGCGACCCGGCGGGCCGCCCTGGCCCCGGTGTTCACCGACCGGCTGGACCCGGCGGACATCGCGGCCCTGGAGACGGTCTGGCGCAAGCTCAAGGCCTGAGCCCCCGAGGCTCGGACCGCGCTACGCCGCCGCCGGCTCCCCGGAGGCGCCGGCGATCACCTCGTCCAGCACCTCGCGCGAGCGCAGCAGATCGGTGATCATCCGGTCGATCCGGTCCCGCTCCGAGGTGAGCTCCTCGACCAGCATCGGGGTGGCCTGCTCGCTCGGGCCGCCGTCGGAGTCCCGCATGCAGGGGAGGATCTTGTAGATGGTGCGGCTGTGCAGGCCGGCGGCGAACAGCTCCTGGATGTGCACCACCCGGTCCACCGCCATCTCCGGGTACTCCCGGTGGCCACCCTCGGTGCGCCGGGCCACCAGCAGGCCCTGCTGTTCGTAGTACCGCAGCGAGCGCTCGCTCACGCCCGTGCGCCGGGCCAGTTCGCCGATCCGCATGCCGTCCTCCCCGCCGTCCACTCGAATCCGACAGGGATGTTAGCTTCCGCCGTTCCGGTGTGACGGCGAACCCGGAAACGCCGACGTCACCAGCGGGGGAGCCGGGGGTGGCGCGCGGCGGTCGGCGGGTCGTGCCATGATCCCTGCATGGGTTCCAACGTTTTCTTCGACATCACCATCAACGACGAGCCGGCCGGCCGCATCGTCTTCAAGCTCTTCGACGACGTCGTCCCGAAGACCGCCCGCAACTTCCGCGAGCTGGCCACCGGCCAGAACGGCTTCGGCTACGAGGGCTCCGGCTTCCACCGCGTGATCCCCGCCTTCATGCTGCAGGGCGGTGACTTCACCAACCACAACGGCACCGGTGGCAAGAGCATCTACGGCGAGAAGTTCGCGGACGAGAACTTCCAGCTCAAGCACGACCGCCCGGGCCTGCTGTCGATGGCCAACGCCGGCCGCAACACCAACGGCTCGCAGTTCTTCATCACCACCATCGTCACCGACTGGCTGGACGGCAAGCACGTCGTCTTCGGCGAGGTCGTCGAGGGCATGGACGTCGTGAAGAAGATCGAGGGCCTCGGCTCGCAGAGCGGCCGCACCTCGGCCAGCATCAAGATCGCCAAGTCCGGCGTGGTCGAGTAATCACCGCGGCCTCTGGCACGCGTACCGCCCCGGAGTGGGGGCGGACTCGCCGCGTCTTCCCACTCCGGGGCGGTGGCGTTCCACCTCAGACGGGCGCCGTGGCCGGGGACGCCCAGTCCCCCTCCCGCGTCCCCACCCTGCGCGCGGGCACCCCGGCCCAGATCTCGCCGGGCCCGGTCGAGCGGGTGAGCACCGAGTTGGCGCCCACGATGGTGCCCGCCCCGACGGTCAGCACGCCCTCCTTGCACACCACCTTGGCGCCCGCGCACAGCACCGCGCCGTCCTCGACCACCACCCGCCGCATCGCGCTCGCCTCCTGGGGCACCCACGGGTCGGCCCGGCCGATGGTCACGCCGTTGTAGAGCGTCACGTCCGCCCCGAGCGTGGTGTACGGATGCAGGACGGTGCCGAAGCCGCGGTGGAACACGGTGAGCCGGGGCCCGATCTCGCAGGCGGCCGGCACCTCCATCCCGTAGAGCGCGAGCGCCTCCTGGACCAGGCGGCCCAGGAGGCGGTGACGTCGGCGGTAGACGAGTGCGGTGACGAGTGACATCCACCCATTGTGTCCGGGTGGTCACTTCTCGTGGTCGGATTACTTGAAGTCGGGCACCGCGGTGTCGTTCTTGAAGGCGTCGAAGACCTGCTTGGACTTGTTGGTGTCCCACAGCACCGCCGACTCGCCGGTCTTGGTCCGGTAGTCCGCGTTGCCGATCGGGACGGTCAGGCTCTTGCCGCCGCCGCCGTTGACGTCCTTCATGGCGAGGAAGAGCGAGCCCAGGTCGGTCAGCCCGCAGTCGTCGTCGACGATCAGGGTGCCGAGCGCCGAGTCCACCAGCGGGTAGAAGGTGAACGGGTTGAGCACGGTGCCCGGGGTGGCGGCCTGGTGGGCGAGGGCGCCGAGGAACTTCTGCTGGTTGCGCATCCGGCCGAGGTCCTGGTCGGCCATCTGGTGGCGCTGGCGGACGAAGGCCAGGGCCTGGACGCCGTTGAGGGTCTGGTCGCCGGCCTTGAGGTCGAGGCCGGAGTCCTTGTCCTTGATGTCCTGGTCGATGTGCATCTCGACCCCGCCGATGGAGTCGACGATGCCGGCGAACCCGGCGAAGCCGATCTCGGCGTAGTGGTCGATGCGGATGCCGGTGTTCAGCTCGACGGTCTGCACCAGGAGCCGCCCGTTGCCGTTGGCGAAGGCCGAGTTGATCTTCGAGGTGGTGGCCTTGATGGTCTTCCCGCTGCTCGTCCTGTACTCGGGGATCGGCACCCAGGAGTCGCGCGGGATGCTCATCAGCGTGTTCCCGTTGTCCCCGATGTGCAGGATCATCATCGAGTCGCTGCGCTTGCCCTCGACGTCGTGGCCGGTGTGCATGGTGTCCATCTGGGACTCGCTGAGGCCCTCGCGGCTGTCGGAGCCGACGATCAGCCAGTTGGTGCCCTTGCCGGCGGCCGGGCGGCCCGGGTAGTCGGCCAGCACGTTCTCGTGGTTGAGCTTGGAGTCCGCCCAGAACCAGGTGGAGACGGCGGTCACCATGACGGCGATCAGCAGGCTGAAGACCGTCCACTTCACGATCCGCCGCCGCGGCCAGCGCCGGGCCTGCGCACCCGCCGGCCGGGCACCGCCGGGACCGCCCGGACCGCCTGGTCGGCCGGGGCCGCCCGGGCCACCGGGACCGCTGGGGCCCGGCCGCCCGGGGCCGCCGGGGGCGGTCTGCGGCGGGACGCCGGGGTGGGACGGCCCCGGCTGCCGCGGAGCGGGCGGCGCCGCCGGTCCGCGCGGGTTCAGCGAGGCCGGCAGCGGCGGCTCGGCCGCCGCACCGCCGCCGTTGCCGCCGTACGGGTTCCCGCCGCCGCCCGGGCGGCCCTCCTGCCACGTGTTCATGCCGTCGAGGATGCCCGAACCCGGTGCCAGTGACTCCCCCCGGGGCCCCCGCCAGGCCTCTTGTAGCAGTTTTGATGCACGTACCGGATCGTTCCGGCGTGAAACGCGCCCGTCACCCGCGTTCCGACCGCCGAAACGATTCTTGACCGCCGCGAAGGCAGCGTGTTTGCATTCCGGGCATGGACCAGGGTCGGGCACTCACGCGTCGGCGGCACGTCGACCTGCAGCGTGTGTCCGGTTCCCTCTGTCGCGGCTGAAGCGCACCCGTCGAGATCACCGACCCCGCCGCAGCGGCCCACGGCGGCCGCTGCGAAGCGCCCCCGCTTCCAGCCAGAGGTGAACCATGGCCACCGTCCTGTCCGTTTCCGGCTCCCCCTCCGCCACCTCCCGCACCACCCGGCTGCTGCGCCACGTCGACGCCCGCCTGGTGGACCGCGGCCACCGGGTCGTCCCCTTCGAGGCCCGCAGCCTGCCCGCGCACGCGCTGCTGGCGGGCGACTTCGACCACCCGGAGATCGGCGCCGTCACCGAGCTGTTCGCCCGCGCCGACGGCGTCGTCATCGGCACCCCCGTCTACAAGGCCGCCTACTCGGGCCTGCTCAAAGCCCTGCTCGACGTGCTCCCGCAGTACGCGCTGGCCGGCAAGGCCGTCCTGCCGCTGGCCACCGGCGGCTCGCCCGCGCACGTCCTCGCCGTGGACTACGCGCTGCGCCCGGTGCTCAGCTCGATGGGCGCCGGCCACATCACCCAGGGCTGGTTCGTGCTCGACCGCCACATCACCGCCGCGGCGGACGGCACGACCCTGGTCGAGTGCCGGACCGACGCCCAGCTGGTCCCCGTCGTGGAGGGCTTCGCCGACGCCCTCGAACGCCTGGCCGCACCCGTCCTGACCGGCTGAGCGGCCCTCGGCGCGACCCCCGTACGGGGCGACCCCGAGAAGGCCCGCGGCGCCCCCTAGGGGGAGGGGGGTGCCGCACCCGTAGAACCTTGGTTGCAGCGCTTCGTTCCGACGGAGGACGAGTGCTCGGACCTCGACTCCTAACGTGGTTCTCACGTCCCCGCCCCTCCGAAAGCGGCCCGGTTCCGTCGGGTCCGCCGCCCGACCGCGTCGGCAGGGTGGGGGTCAACGGGTGGGCCACTTCTTAGGAGACTCCAGTGACGACGGCAGCAGCCGTGTACGACCCCCAGCTTCCCGGCGGACCGTCCGCCGTCGCCGCCTCGGCCCGCCAGGTGACCAAGGCCTACGGATCGGGCGAGACCAAGGTGACCGCCCTCGACGCGGTCGACGTGGACATCCAGCGCGGCCGCTTCACCGCGATCATGGGCCCCTCCGGCTCCGGCAAGTCCACCCTGATGCACTGCCTGGCGGGCCTGGACACGGTCAGCGGCGGGCGGATCTGGATCGGCGACACCGAGATCACCGGTCTCAAGGACAAGCAGCTGACCAGGCTGCGCCGGGACAAGATCGGCTTCATCTTCCAGGCGTTCAACCTGCTCCCGACCCTGAACGCGCTGGAGAACATCACGCTGCCGATGGACATCGCCGGCCGCAGGCCCGACCAGGCCTGGCTGGACCAGGTGGTGGAGACCGTCGGCCTGGCCGGCCGGCTCAAGCACCGCCCGACCCAGCTCTCCGGCGGCCAGCAGCAGCGCGTCGCGGTGGCCCGCGCGCTGGCCGCCCGCCCCGAGATCATCTTCGGCGACGAGCCCACCGGGAACCTGGACTCCCGGGCCGGCGCCGAGGTGCTGACCTTCCTGCGCCGCTCGGTGGACGAGCTGGGCCAGACCATGGTCATGGTCACCCACGACCCGGTCGCCGCCGGCTACGCGGACCGGGTGCTGTTCCTCGCCGACGGCGTGATCGTGGACGAGATGCACGCGCCGACCGCCGACTCCGTCCTCGAACGCATGCGCCGCTTCGACGGCAAGCGCACCAGCTGAGCGGCGGGACGACGAAACCATGCTGCTCAAGACCTCACTGCGGAGCTTCTTCGCCCACAAGGGCCGGATGGCGCTCTCGCTCATCGCCGTCATGCTGTCGGTCGCCTTCGTGTCCGGCACCCTGGTGTTCTCCAACACCGCCACCAGCACCTTCTCCAAGCTGTTCGCCGCGACCGCCTCCGACATCTCGGTCCAGCCGCCCGTGCCGGCCGAGGACGACCGGCAGGACAGCGACAAGGTGCCGACCGTCCCGGTCCCGCTCGCCGAGCAGGTCGCCGCGGTGCCGGGCGTGAAGACCGCGATCGGCCAGGTCATGGTCGGCAACGCGATCCTGGTCAACCCGGCCACCAACAAGCTGGTCGGCCCGACCAGCGGCGCGCCGACCCTGGTCGGCAACTGGACCGACACCCCGCGCAACCCGGTGAAGATCACCTCCGGGCACGTCCCGCAGAACTCCGGCGAGCTGGTGCTGGACGCGGACACCGCCAAGAAGGCCGAGCTCGGCCTCGGCGACAAGGTCCGGGTCGACAACGCCAGCGGTCAGCACCCGTACACGATCGTCGGCATCGCCACCTTCACCACCACCAACCCGGGCGCCGCACTGGCCTTCCTGGACACCCCGACCGCCCAGCAGGTGCTGCTCGGCGAGCAGGCCTACACCACCGTCGAGGCCTTCGGCGACGGCAGCCGCAGCAACGACCAGCTCAAGGCCGACGCCCTGGCCAAGGTCGGCAGCGGCTACGAGATCAAGACCGCGGCCGAGCAGAAGGACCAGAACACCAAGGCGATCGGCAGCGGCCTCGACTTCATGAAGTACGCGATGCTCGGTTTCGCCGGCATCTCGCTGATCGTCGGCGGCTTCCTGATCATCAACACCTTCTCGATGCTGGTCGCCCAGCGCACCCGCGAGATCGGCCTGCTGCGCGCCATCGGCGGCAGCCGCCGGCAGGTGAACGGCTCGGTGCTGGTCGAGGCGCTGATCCTGGGCGTGCTCGGCTCGACCCTCGGCGTGGCGGTCGGCCTGGGCGTGGCGGTCGGTCTGATCAAGCTGATGAACGCGATCGGCATGGACCTCAAGGCGAGCGACCTGGAGATCGGGCCCGACGTCTTCGTGGCGGGCTACGCGGTGGGCATCCTGATCACCGTCATCGCGGCCTGGATCCCGGCCCGCCGGGCCAGCAAGATCGCACCGATGGCCGCCCTGCGCGACCACGGCACCCCGGCCGAGGCCCGCTCCAACATCGTGCGGACGATCATCGGCCTGCTGCTCACCGCGGGCGGCGCCGGCCTGCTGGCGCTCGCGGGTACGGCCGACAAGGCCTCCACCGGCGGCGAGTACCTGGGCCTAGGCCTGCTGCTCACCCTGATCGGCTCCGTGGTGCTCGGCCCGCTGCTGGCCACCGTCGTCATCAAGGTGCTCGGAGCCCTGCTCCCGGCCCTGTTCGGCCCCTCCGGCAAGCTCGCCCAACGCAACGCGATGCGCAACCCGCGCCGCACCGGCGCCACCGCCGCCGCGCTGATGATCGGGCTGGCGCTGGTGATCGGCTCCTCGGTCTTCAGCTCCTCGGCCGTGAAGTCGGCCAGTGCGCAGATCGACAAGTCGGTGGGCGTGGACTACATCATCTCGGGCGGCCGGACCCCGGTCACCGCCGAGATGATGGACGCGGTGCGCCGCACCCCGGGCATCGACCACGTCACCACCCAGGAGGACTTCAAGCGGGCGAAGGTCCGGCTGCCCGGCGGGCAGAGCGCGAAGACGGACCTGACCGCGGTGCCGGCGAGCTTCTTCGGCAGCGACTTCCACCCCACGGTCGCCTCCGGCGCGATGGACTCGGTCGGGCGCGGTTCGCTCGGGATCGGCGAGACCTTCGCCAAGGACCACGGCCTGAAGGTCGGCGACCAGGTGACCGTCGACTACGGCAAGGGCCGCACCCAGACCCTGCCGGTGGGCGTGGTGTTCCGGAAGGGCGGGCTGCTGGGCGACGGCTCCTTCGTCGGCCTGGACACCCTGACCCAGGTCGTTCCGGCCGCCGAGCAGCCCCCGGTGTGGACGTTCTTCGCCAAGGCCTCCGCCGGCACGGACGTCAACAAGACGCTCACCGCCCTGGAGGACGCGCTCCAGCAGTACCCGCAGCTGACCGTCAAGGACCAGGCCGGCTACAAGGAGCTGGTGCAGTCCCAGATCAACACCCTGCTCTACCTGATCTACGGCCTGGTCGGCCTGTCGATCACCGTCGCGGTGCTCGGCGTGGTCAACACCCTGGCGCTGTCGGTGGTGGAGCGGACCCGCGAGATCGGCCTGCTGCGGGCGATCGGGCTCTCCCGCCGCCAGCTGCGCCGGATGATCCGGCTGGAGTCCGTGGTGATCGCGGTGTTCGGCGCCGTCCTCGGCACCGGACTGGGCCTGGCCTGGGGCGTCACCGCGCAGCGGGTCCTGCGGGACCAGGGCCTCGGGACGCTCGCCGTCCCGGTCACCACGATCGTGGTGACGCTGGTCTCCTCGGTGGTGATCGGCCTGGTCGCCGCCCTCGTGCCGGCCTTCCGGGCCGGACGGATGAACGTCCTCGCGGCCATCGCGACGGACTGACCCGGCGACGGGGGACGTCGGGTCGACCACGGGGGAGACGGGGGAGACGGGGGGTACGGGGGACAGGGGCCGGGTGCGTACGAGCACCCGGCCCCTGCGGTACGGACATCCGCTGAGATGATCCGCGGATGCTGCCCCCGGACGCCCCACCACTACCCAGCGCCGCGCCGCTGCGCCCGGACCGGCGGCTGCCGGACGGCTGGGCAGCCCGCAGCGGCTGGTGAACATCCTGTCGCTGGCCGGCTTCGCCCTGTTCACCGTCGTTCACCACGCCCTCTGAACCTGCGCCGAACCTGCACCGTTCGCGCGCGGATTCGGGCCCGGGGGAGCGGGGCGGTACGGTGGGCGTGAGCACGGCGCCGGTGCCGCCCGCAGGGGGACCGGGGGCGGCCGAACCGGGACAAGACGGCAACGCGTCGGCACCGGTACGGTTGGCCCCGATGAACACCAAGGCTGCTGAGGAGCTGCCGGCTGTTTCCGTGATCATGCCGGTGCTCAACGAGGAACGACACCTGCGCACGGCCGTCCGGCGCATCCTGGACCAGGAATACCCCGGGCCGATGGAAGTGGTGATCGCCCTCGGTCCCTCCACCGACCGCACCGCCGAGATCGCCGCCGAGCTGGTGGCCGAGGACCCGCGGGTGCGCACGGTGGAGAACCCCACCGGCCGCACCCCCGCCGGGCTGAACGCCGCGATCCGGGGCTCGCAGTACCCGATAGTGGTCCGCGTCGACGGCCACGGCCTGCTCACGCCCGGCTACATCGCCACGGCGGTCCGGCTGCTCGGCGAGATGGACGCCGCCAACGTCGGCGGCATCATGCACGCCGAGGGCGAGACCGAGTGGGAGAACGCGGTCGCCGCCGCGATGACCTCGAAGATCGGTGTCGGCAACGCGGCCTTCCACACCGGCGGCCTGGCCGGCCCGGCGGACACCGTCTACCTCGGGGTGTTCCGGCGCGAGGTGCTGGAGAAGCTCGGCGGCTACAACGAGGAGTTCATCCGCGCCCAGGACTGGGAGCTGAACTACCGGATCCGCCAGGACGGCGGGCTGGTCTGGTTCACCCCGCAGCTCAAGGTGACGTACCGGCCCCGGCCGTCCGTCCGGGCGCTCGCCAAGCAGTACAAGGACTACGGCCGCTGGCGCCGGGTGGTCACCCGCTACCACCGCGGCTCGGTCAACCTGCGCTACCTCGCCCCGCCGAGCGCGCTGCTCGCGGTGGTGCTCGGCCTGGTGCTCGGCGCCGCCGTCCACCCGGCGTTCCTCGCGGTTCCCGGCGCCTACCTGCTGGGCATCCTCGGCGGCGCGGTGGTCGAGGGCCGCGGGCTGTCGTTCCGGGCCAAGGCACTGCTGCCGGTGGCGTTCGCGACCATGCACCTCAGTTGGGGCTTCGGCTTCATCACCTCGCCCCGCTCACTGGCCCGCCGGGTGATGCGCAGCGTCGCCCCGACCTCGAAGGACGTGCTCTCCAAGGCGAGTTGACCCCCGGACCGGCTACCGTCGGTGCGCATGGGGACAGTTGAGGACGGTGCGGCCGCGGCTCGGATCGAGCCGGGCGCGGACGTCGTCGAGCGGGCCGGCGAGCCGCCGCGGCCGGCCGGCCCGGGGCTCCGGCACTGCCTCCGGACCGGTGAGCACTGCCGCGAGACGTACGGAACCCTCGCTCCGGCGTAGCTACTTGGCGCAGACGTCGACGTCGTCCGCCTGCACCCGCTGGAGGTCCTTCGGGGCCCCGGTCGGCGGCTGCGACGGCGCCGCGAGGACGTCCTTGCCGAGCACCAGCAGCAGCGGATCCTTCGGGCCCGCCTTCGGGTTCGGCCGTACGGCGTCGGCGGGCAGGCCGAGGGCGGCGGCCAGCGCGGCGGCCTCGGCCTCCTGGCCGGCCGGGTGGGAGACCGTGGTGCTCGCGGCGGGCGGCGCGTCGGACCCGACGGTCGCCCTGGCGAAGCCCTTGGCCTTCAGCCGGTCCACCGTCGGCCCGGACTGCCCGCGGGTCCCGCTGCCGTTGCGCACCGTCACCGGGACGTCCTTGGTGTCCACCGCCGGGGTGGTGGCGGACGGCGCCGCCGGGGCGGGGGTGGTGGTCTCGGGGGCCGGTGCGGCGGTCTCGGTCAGCGAGCGGTCGCCGGCGACCATCGAGAACACCTGTCCGGCGTCCGGCTGCTTCAGGATCAGCCGGTCCTGGTCCTTGGGGTCGTCCAGTACCGGGACGGTGGTGAAGGTGATGTTCTTGGTGTCCACCTTGCTGATGTCCAGCGCCAGGTCCTTCAGCTTGTCGACGCTGCCGATGCCGGAGTCCACGGTGAGCGCCTTGGTGGCGGCGTCCGCGAGCCGGTAGAGCTTGCTCGGGCTGGTCAGGGTGTCGTCGCTCTTGATCTTGCGGATCATCGAGCTGATGAACTGCTGCTGGAGCGGGATCCGGGTGAGGTCGCCGCCGAAGCCGACCGCGTGCCGGGTGCGGACGAAGGCCAGCGCCTCCTCGCCCTGGACCACGTGGCGACCCTTGGACATCTTCAGGTGCGAGTCCTTGTCGTCGATGTCCTTGCCGGCGCAGACCTCGACCCCGCCGACGGCGGTGGAGAGCGTCTTCACCGCCTCGAAGTCGACCTGCACGAAGTGGTCGACCCGGATGCCGGTCATCTTCTCGACGGTCTTCCAGGTGCAGCCCGCGTCCCGGCCGGCCTGGCCGAGGCTGGTGTTGAACATGTCCCGGGCCGAGCCCGGGATCTTCGTGCCCTTGTCGGTCCGGCACTCCGGGATCGGCACCATCAGGTCGCGCGGGATGCTGATCACGGTGGCGTTGGAGCGGTCCTTGGCGATGTGGAAGAGCAGCGTGGTGTCGGCGTGTCCGGTGCTGCCCTCGTCGCCGTACTCGCGCCCGAGGCCCGCCCGGCTGTCCGTGCCGATCACCAGGACGTTCAGCGCGTCCCCGGCGGCCTTGGGCCGCTCCGCCTCGTCGCCCAGCTGGACCTTGACCGAGGTCAGGTTGTCGTTGAAGTGCTGGTACAGGTAGTACGCCCCGCCGCAGCCCGCGACCATCACCAGGGCGCCCGTGCCCGCCGTCCACTTGAGCACCCGTCGGCGCCGGTTCCGCTTGGCGACCGCGGCCGCCCGCCGCCGGCTGTCCCGGCGGCCCCCGCCGTTGTACTCACCGGTGTTCGGTTGGTCCTGCTGCACGGGATTCCCTACGTCCGGCCGGTCACGGGGGCGACCCACTCGGGCGGTGGGTCGATCCGGACACCCTAAACGAGCCGAACGGGGGAATCGTCCCGGGTATGAGATCCGTCACGGAAAAGCAATGGAGTGACAAAGCCCGCCGCGAGGTTTCAGTGCTGGGCGCAGGCGTCCGCGTCGGCGGTGCGTCCCTCGAAGGTGGGCGAGGCGCTCGCCGAGGGTGACGCGGTGGCCCCGTCGGAGCCGGCGACGGCCGTCGGGCTCGTCCCCGCGTCCGGCGCGGACGTCGAACCGGGCGGGCGGACGGCGATCGGCCGGTCCTCCCGCAGCGCGGTGAACAGCTGGGTGGTCTGCGGCTGCACGAACTCGTCCCGGTCCGAGTCGTAGCGGTACGGGCGCCGCGGCGCGGTCAGGAACACCACGTCCGGCGAGGGGATGCCGCGCAGGTCCTGGGTGAGGTCGTACAGCGCCCCGAGCGAGGACAGACCGCCGTCCGCCTTGACCGAGGAGGTGGCCGCGTTCAGTACCGGCCACAGCTTGGCCGGGTTCAGCAGCACCCCCTGCGACTGCACCTTGCGGATCAGCGAGGCCAGGAACTGCTGCTGACGGCCCATCCGCTGGGTGTCGCTGCCGTCGCCCAGGCTCTCCCGGGCCCGGACGTAGCCGAGCGCCTGCTCGCCGCGCAGCAGCTGGCGGCCGGCCTGCAGGTCCAGCTTGGCGTCCTTGTCGTGGATCGGCTGCGGCACGCACACCTCCACCCCGCCGATCGCGTCCACCATGGTCTTGAAACCGCTGAAGTCGAGGATCACGTAGTGGTCGATCCGGATGCCGCTCAGCTGCTCGACGGTGCGGATCGAGCAGGCCGGACCGCCCAGCTCGAACGCCCAGTTGAACTGCATCGTGCCCGGCTTGCTGCGGCTGCCGTCCGGCTTCTCGCAGGAGGGCACGGTGACCATGACGTCGCGCGGGACGGAGACCGCCGTCGCGTGCTTCCGGTCGGCGGCCAGGTGCAGCAGGATCGTGGTGTCCGAGCGCTGGGTGCCGGGCTCGCCGCCGTACGAGGAGTTCGTGCCGGAGCGGTCGTCGCTGCCGATCAGCAGGATGTTCTCGGCGCCCGTGGCTCCCGACGAACGGCTCGGACGCTCGGCCTCCAGCTTGGCCAGCAGCTGGTCGGTGGCCGAGTCGGTCGTGATGTTGCCGTCCAGCTTGCGGTACGCGATCCAGAGCAGCGTGCCGGTGGCGACCAGCAGGAACGCGACGGCGCCGGCGGTGATCATCAGCCACCGCCGGCGCCTGCGCGGGCGTTCCGGTCCGCTCGGGGGAGCGTCCGTCGGGGGAGTCTCGTCGGTCGGGGGGTGCTCGGTGTCGTCCTCGGCCATGGCAGGGATCCCTACCCGCCGGAACGGCGCCAGGGCTCAGCCGAGGCGCACAGTCACCCGTTCGGATTCGGTGCGCTTCTCCCACTGTCCGGCGTCCAGGCCCTGCGAGTTGCGGCACAGCACCACCGAGGCGCCGGCCGCCAGCGGGGCCAGCAGACCGGCCTCCAGACCGGCCCAGTCGTCGAAGGAGAGGGTGGACAGCACCCGGTCACCGGGCTTGAGGCCGAGGCGCGCCGCCCCCTCCCGGGCCAGCGCGACGGTCTGCTCACCGGTCAGCTTCAGCGGCAGCCCGTCCACCGAGGTCTCCAGCGCCTGCCCGTCCGGGGCGACGGGGGAGTACGGCGCGAAGCGGTCGCCCTGGCCGGGCACCTCGGCGGCGTAGTCGAGGAAGCCGTCCGGGCGGTGCGGGAAGCGGCCGCCGAGCGGGCGCAGGGCGAGCGCCACCCGCTCGCCCTCGCAGGCCTGGGCGGCCTCCAGGCCGTCCGGCCCGCTCACCACCAGGTCCGCGGCGGCCGGGTCGCCGTCCGGCACGGCCGTCACGCCGACCGACCAGCAGGCCAGCAGCCAGACGGCGCTCTGCCAGTGGGCGGGCAGCAGCAGCGCGGCCCGGTCGCCCGGGCCGGCGTTCAGTTCGTCCTGGAGGAGGTTGGCAGTCTTGGCGACCCAGTTGTCGAAGGTCCGGGCGGACAGCTCCACCCGTTCGCCGGTGGCGTCGTCGTAGAAGGTGACCAGCGGGGCCGCGGGATCGACCGAAGGGGTGCCGCCGCGCAGGTATGCGTGCAGCAGCTCGACGGGGGTGCGGGCATCGGCAGCGAAAGGCGCAGTCATGGTGCGCCCCAGCCTACGGCCTTCGGGTAGCAGGCCGGGAGGGGCGGCCGAGCGGGCGCGGGGCGGCGTGGCGAGCTCTCCGGTTTGCGGCGACGATCCCGTTTATGCACCTCTTCAACAAGGCTGCGCACCTCTTCGACAAGGCTGCGCACCTCTCCGACAAGGCTGCGCACCTCTTCAGACCGGCCGCCGTGCGCCTCCCGTTCCCGGCCGCGCTGCTCGCCGGATGCACCGCCGCCCTGCTGCTCCAGCCCGCTGCCGCCGCCTCCGCCGCGCCCCTCGCCCCCGGCGCCGAGCGCCGGGACTTCCCCGGCGGCGGCACGACCACCACGCTCCCGCTGCCCACCGGGCACGGACTCGCACCGAGCACCACCCGGCCGTTCGAACTCCTCGGCGTCGGCTGGGACGGCCCGGCCGGAGCGATGGACGGCGGTACGGTCCGGGTCCGCACCCGGGACGCGGCCACCGGTCGCTGGGGCGACTGGCACGTCCTGGAGGCCGACACCGAGGACGGTCCCGACCACGCCCCGCACGGCGCCACCGCCCCGCTGTGGACCGGCCGCAGCGACGGCGTCGCCGTCGAGGTCCGCCCCGGCCCGGCCGGACCGCCGCCCGGACTGCGGCTCGAACTGGTCGACCCCGGCGCCGGCGCGCCCGCGCCCGCCGCCACCCGCACCCTGCCCGCCGAGCCCGCCGCCCCTGCCGACGGCGGCCACCAGGCGCCGCGCCCGGGAATCGTCACCCGGGCCGGTTGGGGCGCCGACGAGTCCCTGCGCGAACCGGGCTTCGAGTACACCGGCCCGGTCCGCGAGGTCTTCGTCCACCACACCGCGACCGCCACCGCCTACGAGTGCAGCGACGCCCCCCAGGTGATCAGGGCGATCTACCAGTACCACGTCAAGACCAGCGGCTGGCGGGACATCGGCTACAACTTCCTGGTCGACCGCTGCGGCACCATCTACGAGGGCCGGGCCGGCGGCGTCGACCAGCCCGTCCACGGCGCCCACACCCTCGGCTTCAACACCGACTCCGCCGGCGTCGCCGCCATCGGCACCTACATCAACGACGCCCCGCCCCAACCCCTCCTCGACGGCATCGCCGCCATCTCCGCCTGGAAGCTCGGCCTCACCGGCCAGGCCGCCGACGGCCACACCAAGCTCACCTCGGCCTCCGACGCCAGCCGCTACCCCAAGGGCACGGTCGTCGACTTCGACGCCATCTCCGGCCACCGCGACGCCTTCAAGACCGAATGCCCCGGCGCCGCCCTCTACGCCCGGCTCCCCGCACTGCGGACCGCCGCGGCCAAGCGCCAAGCCCAGTGAGGCCGTCGCCCACGCCCCGCCGGCCTGTCACCCTCCCCGCGTATCGTTCATAGCCTCAGGCACCACAGGAGGCGAAGCAGTGACGGGCGGCAGCGAGGCGGTACGGCGCTGGCGGCCGGGCTTCCCGCTCGACCCGGTCCGCACCCTGCTGCCACTGCGCCGGGGCCCCGCCGACCCCTCGTACCGCACCACCGGCGACGGCGCCGTCTGGCGCGCCTCCCGCACCCCGGCCGGCATCGGCACCCTGCGGGTGCTGCCGCGCCCCGGCGCGGGCGAGGTGGAGGCGACCGCCTGGGGCCCGGGCGCGCAGTGGCTGCTGGAGCGGCTGCCCGTGCTGCTCGGCGCGGAGGACGACCCGGAGGCGCTGGTGCTGCCGCCCGGCCCGCTGCGGGACGCCCAGCGCCGGACGGCCGGGGTGCGGCTCACCCGGACCGGGCTGGTGCTGGAGTCCCTCGTCCCGGCGATCCTGGAACAGAAGGTCACCACCGACGAGGCCTACCGCGCCTGGCGCACCCTGCTGCGGGACTTCGGCACCCCGGCCCCGGGCCCCGCCGAGGGCATGCGGGTGGCGCCGTCGGCCCGCGAGTGGGCGATGGTCCCGAGCTGGGAGTGGCACCGGGCGGGCGTCGACCCCAAGCGCTCCGCGACGGTGATGCGCGCGGTGCGGCTGGCCCCGCGCCTGGAGGAGGCCTCGGCGATGGGCCACGAGGACGCCTTCACCCGGCTGACGGCCGTACCGGGCATCGGCATCTGGACGGCCGCCGAGACCCTCCAGCGCAGTAACGGCGACCCGGACGCGGTCTCGGTCGGCGACTTCCACCTCCCCAACCTGGTCGGTTGGGCCCTGGCCGGCCGCCCCCGCAGCGACGACGCCCAGATGCTCGCCCTCCTGGAGCCCTACCGCCCCCAACGCCACCGCATCTGCCGCCTCCTCCTCGCCACCGGCACCCACGCCCCCCGCTACGGCCCGCGACTCACCCCCAACGACCACCGCCACCGCTGAGCCCCTTCAGTGGGCACACAGGCAACGCCTCGCGCGCCCACGCCCCACCTCCCCCCACCTCCCCCCACCTCCCCCCACCCGACCAGGCGAGAGGGACGCGCTGCGGGAGGGGCGGTGGAGCGGGTGGCCCGGAGAGGGGCGTTGCGGGTGATTTTCAGACTGCCAACGGCGCCCAACACCCCACCCACAGAGTCGGCAGTCGGAAAATCATCCAGCCCCCGGAGCGGCCACCCCCTCCACCGCCCCGGCCACCCACCCTCCCGAGAGCCCCCCACCCCACAGAACCCCTACCGCACCGCGATGAAGGCCTCCGCGCCCCGCTCCGGCCGCTCCCGCGGTGCCTCCGCCGGGCGGCCGACGGCCACGGCCCCCATCGGGTCCCAGTCGTCCGGCAGGTCCAGGGCGGCCCGGACGGTGTCGCGGCAGAACATCGTCGACGACACCCAGGCGGAGCCGTACCCCTCACCCGTGAGCGCGACCAGCAGGTTCTGCACGGCGGCCCCGGCGGCCACCGTGAACATCTCCCGCTCGGCGGTGGCCCGGCGCGGGTCCGGGTAGTCGTGCGAGCCGTCCATCACCAGGCAGGGCACCACCAGGTACGGCGCGTCGCGCAGGACGTCGCCGCGGGCGGTGCGGCGGGCGATCCGGGCCTCGTCCCAGCCGTCGAGTTCGCGCAGGTCCCGCTGCCAGGCGCCGAGCATGGCGTCGAGCAGGCGGCCCCGGGTCTCGGCGGACTCCAGCAGGACGAAGCGCCACGGGGTGGTGTGGTGCGGGGCGGGCGCGGTGACGGCGGCGGCCACCGCGCGGCGGACGACGGCCGGGTCGACCGGGTCGGCGGTGAAGGAGCGGACGGTGCGCCGCAGGGTGACGGCCTGGCGCAGCGCCTCGGAGGTGCCGAGCCGGAACATGTCGTCGACGGCGGGCCGCACCAGCGGCCGGGTGCCGGCGCCGTCCTCGGCGGTGACCAGGTGTCCGAGCCCGCGCACGACGGCGACCGGGACGCCGGTGGCCTTGCCCTTGACCAGGTCGGCGGCGGCGGCGAGTTCGTCGGCGGTCGCGGTGACGGTGAGCACCAGTTCGTTGCCGTGGCTGTCGGTGCGCCCCCGGTGGTCCTCCAGGACGGACAGCCCGGCGGCGCCGATCGCGACGTCGGTGAGCCCGGTGCGCCAGGGCCGTCCGAAGGTGTCGGTGACGAGGACGGCGAGCCGGCGGCCGGTGAGCTGCTGGAGGCGGGCGCGCAGCGCCCGCGCCGAGGCGTCCGGGTCCTCGGGGAGCAGCAGCACGGTGCCGGGGGCGGTGTTGGAGGCGTCGACCCCGGCGGCGGCCATGACGAAGCCGTTGCGGTTCTCCACGATCCGGGCCGGTCCGCGCCGGGCGACCACCCGGACGGTCTCGGCGTCGATCGCGGCCTCGCGGTCGGCGGCGTGCAGCAGCCGGCCCTCGGCCTTGCTGACGATCTTCGAGGTGACCACCAGGATGTCGCCGTCCTGGTAGGTCCCGGCCTTGGCGATCAGCCCGGCGAGGTCGGCGCCCGGGTCGACCTCGGGGATCCCCTCGACGCCCAGGATCTCCAGGCTCATGCACCCACCTCGCTGCGCTCGGCGGGGGCTTCGCGAAAGGCGCACCTTTTGATGGTTCCCTTGCTCCGCTCGCTCACTTGCGCACCTGCTCGGCCAGCGCGAGCGCGGCCCGCGCCATCTCGGCGGTGGCCTCGACATCGGTCATCAGCAGCGGGACGGCCCGGCAGGCGATCCCGGCGGCCTCGACGGCGGCGACGGCGCCCTCGTCCGCGGTGTCCACCAGCCAGCCGTCGATCAGGTCGGAGCCGTAGTTGAGCGCGACCGCCTCGGCGGTGGCCTCGACGCCGACGACGGCGAGCACCTTGTCGGCCATGCCGCGCACCGGCGCGCCGCCGATGATCGGGGAGAGCCCGACCACCGGCGCCGGGGCGGCGGCGACGGCCTCCCGGATGCCGGGGACGGCGAGGATGGTGCCGATCGAGACGACCGGGTTGGACGGCGGGAAGAGGATCACGTCGGCCTCGGCGAGGGCCTCCAGCACGCCGGGCGCGGGCTTGGCGGTGTCCGCGCCGACCGGGATGATCGCCTCGGCGTCGACGGCGGCGTGCAGCCTGACCCAGTACTCCTGGAAGTGGACCGCCCGGGTGCCCTGTTCGTCGGTGATCCGCACGTGGGTCTCGACCCGGTCGTCGCTCATCGGCAGCAGCCGCACGCCCGGGTTCCAGCGCACGCACAGCGCCTCGGTGACCTGGCTGAGGCTGTACCCGGCGGTGAGCATCTGGCTGCGGACGAGGTGGGTGGCGAAGTCCCGGTCGCCGAGCCCGAACCACTCGGGACCGACGCCGTACTCCTTCATCTCGGCCTTGATCGACCAGGTCTCGTCGGCCCGGCCCCAGCCCTGTTCCTCGTGGATCCCGCCGCCGAGGGTGTACATCACGGTGTCGAGGTCGGGGCAGACCTTGAGGCCGTAGAGGTGGATGTCGTCGCCGGTGTTGCCGATGACGGTGATCTCGTCCTGCGGTCCGACCGCCGCGAGGAGTCCGCGCAGGAAGCGCGCCCCGCCGATTCCGCCTGCCAGTGCCACGATGCGCATGGGGTCATCCTGCCACGGTCGGACTCTTCGTCAGTCCGCGTTCAGTGCCGGTCGGCCTGCGCCCTCGGGTGGCTCTGCGGGTGCTGCTCGGGGACGGCGTCGGCGGCGCCGTACTGGTTCATCTCGGTCAGGCCGGGGGTGTAGAGGTGGATGGAGACGGCGGGTTCGAGCGCGCCGTTGACCACCTCGTGCAGGTAGCCGGAGGAGAACACCCGCTGCCCGCCGGGGCGCAGGGCGCGGGCGCTCTCTCCGGCGTGGGTGAGGGAGCGTTCGATCAGCTCGCCCCGGACGACGGTCATGACGCCGGAGGACTCGCCGTGGTCGTGGAAGCCGCTGCTCTGGCCGGGCAGCCAGCTGAGCAGCCAGACCTCGTAGCCGGGGCCGGTCTCCAGCCGGGCGTACCAGCGGGTGAGGGCGTCGTAGCGGACCAGCGGTTCCCAGCGGGCGCGGTCGGCGGCGATCTCGCGGACCAGCCGGGCGTACCCGGCGACGGTGGTGGGGTGGCCGGGCAGGTCGGTGCGGGCGAGGTGGGGGAAGGCGAGCGGGTCGCCGGCGATGGAGACGTCGCTGAGGCCGTCCGCCCAGCGGTGTCCGCCGGTGCGGCGGGTGGGGGTGAGGCCCAGGCGGGCGAGCTTGTTGCGGTCGCGGTTCCGCCTGCGGATGCGGATCTGGCGCACGGTGGTCGTCCTCGGATGAGTCGGCTGGTTCGGGGAGCAGCCGGATCCGGGATGTCCTGGGGGCGGGAATCGCGGGCGGCCTCTGTGCTTCCTGGTGGCGGCGCGCGGTGGGACGCGGGCGCCTAGATACAGCAGGAACAGAGGCGACAACAGGAGTTCACGGCGCGGCGGAGCGTGGAACCGCTCCGGGGGCTGGCGAACTCTGACATGGGGGCAAGGAGACCGCATCCGTGGGGTCGGTGTCAAACGGGAGGATGCGGCATTCGAGTGGATTAGGTCCGGATCTTTCCCGGATGGGGCGATTCATCACTCTCTATGTTTCGATGGGAAGATCGCCGGGAACGCAGGCCGATGACCGGCCTGTGGCGGTGACCGAGCGTCATTCCGCCAGCGGTTGCGGCGTTTCGCTGCCGGCCGAGGCTTTCGGACTGAAGGTCCGATGTGTCCGAATATGTACACTATTCGTAACGGCTTGGTGCCAGGGAGTGAATCCCGGCCCCAATACCAGAGCTCGGCTTGACTGGGCCAGAGTGACGCAACTGTAATTTCACTCGTGTCGTCAGCCGCACGAGGCAACGGCAACCACGGGGACGCCAAGTAGGGGCAGAGGAGGCGCGCCACATGAGCGAGCTCTTTGAGCTGTTGATCGGGGACGGCATCGCGGAGGACGAGGAGGAACTCGGTTGGCAGGAGCGCGCGTTGTGCGCCCAGACCGACCCCGAGTCCTTCTTCCCCGAGAAGGGCGGCTCGACTCGCGAGGCCAAGAAGGTCTGCCTCGCCTGCGAGGTCCGCTCGGAATGCCTGGAGTACGCCCTCGCCAATGACGAGCGCTTCGGCATCTGGGGCGGCCTCTCCGAGCGCGAGCGCCGCCGGCTCAAGAAGAGCGCGGTCTGAGCGGGGTGGCCCCCGACTCCCGCTGACCCTCCGCCAACGGCGGACGGCCACACAGCCGTACGAGCGCCTCACCGTGACGGTGGGGCGCTTTCGCGTCCCCGGGCCGCCTCCGCACCTCCCCGGCCCCGTTCTTCACCGCCTCCGCACCGGCACCGCGCACGAGGCGGCCGTCCGGAGCCGTTAGTGTGGTGCGCCATCCGGTTGCCGTTCACCGGCTGTGTCCACCGAGAACTGGGGCCCGCGCACTCGATGACCGTCTACAGCCACCAGAGCGGCTTCACCGCTTCCAGGCCGCCCGCCTACCCGCGTCACCTGGTCACCGCGGTGATCGTCTCGCACGACGGCGCCCGCTGGCTGCCGCAGGCCCTGGCCGGCCTGCTCGGCCAGGACCGCCAAGTCCAGCGGATCCTCGCGGTCGACACCGGATCCACCGACGACTCCCCGCAGCTGCTCGCCGACACCCTCTCCGACTGGCTGCCCGAGAGCGGCCCGGTGGTGCTCGGCCGCCGGGCCGGCTTCGGCACCGCCGTCGCCGAGGCGGTCTTCAACAGCCCGCCGCTGCGTCCGGAAGACCTCCCGTACCGGCTCGACCCCTCCGGCTACGACCCGGTCACCGGCGGCTGGGACGACTTCGGCGACCCGCTCGCCCAGGAGGACGACCTCGGCCGCGGCGGCCCGCGCGAGACCCAGCCGATCGAATGGCTCTGGCTGCTGCACGACGACTGCGAGCCGCAGACCGACGCGCTGCGCCGCCTGCTCCAGGTCGCCGATTCCACCCCGAGCGCCGGCGTGATCGGCCCCAAGCTGCGCAGCTGGTACGACCGCCGCCAGCTCCTCGAGGTCGGCGTGACCATCGCCCGCTCCGGGCGGCGCTGGACCGGCCTCGACCGTCGCGAGCAGGACCAGGGCCAGCACGACCAGGTCCGCCCGGTGCTCGCCGTCTCCAGCGCCGGCATGCTGGTGCGCCGGGACGTCTTCGAGGAGCTCGGCGGCTTCGACAAGGCCCTCCCGCTGATGCGGGACGACACCGACTTCTGCTGGCGGGTCAACGCCGCCGGCCACCGCGTGGTGATCGCCCCCGACGCCGTGCTGCGGCACGCCGAGGCGGCCAGCCGCGAGCGCCGGGCGATCGACTGCGCCCCCTCCCACCCGCACCGGGTGGACAAGGCCGGCGCCGTCTACGCCCTGCTCGCCAACTGCAAGGGCGCGTTGTTCCCGTACGTGCTGCTGCGCCTGGTGCTCGGCACCCTGGTGCGCGCCGTCACCAACCTGCTCGGCAAGGACCCGCGCCAGGCGGTCGACGAACTGGCCGGGCTCGGTCACGAACTCGTCCGTTTCCCAAGGCTGTTGGTCGCCCGCAAGCGCCGCGCCCGGACCAGGGCGGCGGACGCCCTGGACGACCGCACGCTGTTCCCGGCCCCCGGCGCGACCATCCGGCTCGCCGTCGAGGGCGTGATCGCCTCGCTCGGGATAGGGGGCGGCGACGACACCGGCAGCCGGCACGGCTCGGTCGAGGCGGGCGGCGACGACGACGGCGAGGACCTGGTCGTCGAGCAGTTCGCGCTGCTCAAGAAGCTGGCCCGGCGCCCCGCGCCGGTGCTCTTCGCGGCCCTGCTGGTGTTCGCCCTGATCGCCTGCCGCAGCCTGCTCGGCGGCGGCGAGCTGTTCGGCGGCGCCCTGCTGCCCGCCTCCGACGGCGCGGGCGGCCTGTGGTCGATGTACGCGGACGCCTGGCACCCGATCGGCACCGGCTCCACCGCCGCCGCGCCGCCGTACCTCGGCGTGCTCGCGGTGCTCTCCTGGCTGCTGTTCGACCACGCCGACCTCGCGCTCACCCTGCTGGTCGTGCTCACCGTCCCGCTGGCCGCGGTCAGCGCCTACCTGGTGTCCCGGCCGCTGCTGGACTCCAAGCTGGTCCGCGCCTGGGCCAGCGCCACCTACGCGCTGCTGCCCGCCGCGACCGGGGCGCTCGCCCAGGGCCGGATCGGCACCGCCGTCCTCGCCGTGCTGCTGCCGCCGCTGGCCCGCGCCGCCGCGATCGCGGCCGGCCTCGGCATCCGCCAGGAGAGCGCCGCCAAGGGCGCCCGCCCCGGCTGGCGGCCGGTCTGGATGACCGTCCTGCTGCTCACCCTGGCCACCGCCTTCGTCCCGCTGACCTGGGCGCTCGCCGTGCCGCTGTGCCTGGCGACGCTGGTCCTCGCGGTGCTGCGCGGCGGCGCCTTCGGCTCCGCCGGTACGGCGCTGCGGCTGCTCGGCCTGCGCGTCCTGGTGATCCTCGCGGTGCCGGTCGCGGTGCTGGCCCCCTGGTCGCTGAAGGTGCTGTCGCACCCGCAGTGGCTGCTGCTGGAGGCCGGGCTGCCCGGTCTGCACGGCGGCGGGGCGAGCGCGGCCGGCCTGCTGCTGGTCAACCCCGGCGGCGCCGGGGTGCCGCCGGTCTGGCTCTCCGCCGGTGTCGTGCTGGCCGCGCTGGCGGCGCTGCTGCGCGCCGACCGGCGCCGCGCGGTGCTCGCCGCCTGGGGCGCGGCCGGGGCCGGCCTGCTGTTCGCGGTCGCGGTGGCGGGCACCTCCGTCACCCCGGCCTCCGGCGGCCAGGCGGTCCCCGCCTGGGCCGGACCGGCCACCCTGATCGCCGGGATCGCCCTGCTCGCCGCCGCCGCGATCGGCGCCGACGGCGCCAACGCCCGCGTCGCCGGGATCGCCTTCGGCTGGCGCCAGCCGGTCGCCGCCCTGGTGGTGGCCGCAGCCGTGCTGGCCCCGCTGGGCACCGGGCTGTGGTGGGCGCTGACCGGCGCCGGCGGCCCGCTGCACCGCGCCGACGCCGGCCAGGTGCCCGCCTTCATCGCCGAGGAGGCCGGCACCACCGACCGGGCCCGCACCCTGGTGGTCACCGGACAGAAGGGCGCCGTCCGCTACACCGTGCTGCGCGGCTCCGGCCTGACCCTCGGCCAGGCGGAGTCCACCGTCGACCCGGCCACCGGCACCCAGGACGGCCTGAACAAGATGGTCGGCAGCCTGCTGGCCGGCTCCGGCGCCGACCAGGCGAACGCCCTGGCCGGCTACGGCATCGCCTACGTGCTGGTCGAGAAGCAGGCCGTCGGCGCCTTCAAGGACGTCCTGGACACCACCCCCGGCCTGGTCAAGGCCAACCAGGGGGGCGACACCGCGCTCTGGCAGGTCAACGGTGCCCCCGCGGTGCGCGCGGTGATCACCTCGCCGGGCGCCGGCCCGGTGGTCGTCCCGGCCGGGCCCCGCGACATCGCCACCACCGTCCCGGACGGCCCGGACGGCCGGGTGCTGCGGCTCGCCGAGTCCGCCGCCCCCGCGTGGAAGGCCACCGTGGACGGCACCGCCCTGGAGCCCACCACCGTCGACGGCTGGGCGCAGGGCTTCAAGCTCCCGGCCGCCGGCGGCAAGCTGAGCGTCACCCGCGAGGGCAGCCTCGTCCACACCGGCTGGATCTGGGCCCAGGTGCTGCTCGGCCTCACCATCCTGGTGCTGGCCCTGCCCGGCCGGCGCAGCCACAAGGACGACGACCTGCCCGAGGAGGTGGTGGCCGCCGCCGCGCTGGCCGCCGCCGCCCAGGCGCAGGCCCCGGCCCCCGGCAGCCGCCGGGCCCGCCGGATGGCCGAGCGCGGCGAGGGCGAGGAGCCCGGCGCCGAGGAGCCCGGGGTGTACGAGGGCCGGCCGGGAGCGGTCCCGCCCCAGCCGACCGGCGAGCCGACGGCCGGCGCGGTCCAGGCGGCCGCCGCCGCCCAGGAGACAGAGCCGTACACCGACCCGTACCAGACCTACCAGCAGGCCGACCCGTACAGCTACGACCAGTACGCGGCCCAGCAGCCGGCGGCCGCGCCGTACGGCACCCAGGGGTACGGCCACCAGGAGTACGACGGCCAGGGCTACGACGGCCGGCCGCAGGCGTACCCGCATCAGGCCCACCCCCAGCAGAACTTCCCCCAGCACGGTTACGAGCAGCAGGGCTACGAGCAGTACCCGCAGGAGCAGTACGGCTACGACCCCTACCAGCAGCAGCCCCAGCAGGCCTGGCTGCCGGACCAGCAGCAGGGCGAGCCGTACTACGACCCCAATGAACCGGGCGGCACCGGCCACTCCTCGGCGAACTACCGTCCGCACCAGCACGGATCGGGGAACTGACCCGCGATGAAGAAGCCCGCTTTCAGGAAGAAGTTCGGCACCGGGCCCGAGCAGGCCTTCGAGCCCGCCGCCGTCGAGCCGGCCGGGGCCGCCGAGCCCGCCCGCGCGGCGGCGCCGGTCCCCGGCCGGCCCACGGGGAAGACCACCCAGTCCCTGCTGGCCGCGGCCGTGGTGCTGGCGGCGGTGTTCGGGATCGCCGAGGTGCGCCGGCCGGCGAGCCCGGCCGCGGCGGACGACGGGGTCGCCCCCAGCACCGCCCAGGTCGAGCGGACCGCGGCGGTCTGCCCGCAGCCGTTCCAGGGCCTGACCGGCTCGACCACGCTCACCGCCTACACCCCGCCCGGCACCGGCTCCGCCACCGGCGGCGCCGGCTGGCTCTCCGACCAGGCCGCCCCCGCCACCCCGCCGACCACCTCCCCCTCGGCCCCGGCGCAGACCGGATCGCCCACGGCGGCGCCGACCGGATCGCCGACCGCGGCCCCGAGCGGCTCCGGCGCCCCGGCCACCCCGGCCCCGGACAAGAACGCCGCCCCCGCCGACGCCAAACTGACCCTCACCAAGCCCGGCACCCCGGCGACCGGCCCGGCCACCAACGGCGACGCCGCGCCCGGCACCGGGGCCGTCGCCACCGGTGCGCTCGCTCCCGGCTTCACCGTCACCCAGACCACCGTGGTCACCGAGCAGCGCGGCCTGGGCCTGTCCGGCCTCACCTGCACCCCGGAGAACACCAGCTTCTGGTTCGCTGGGGCCAGCACCGCCGGCGACCGGGTCGACTACCTCAGCCTGGTCAACCCCGAGTCCTCCGCCGCCGTGGTCGACATCCAGCTGTACGGCGACAAGGGCCTGATCGACAACGACGCCGCCAACGGCATCACCGTCGCCCCCGGCAGCTCGCAGTCCGTCCTGCTGTCGACCATCAGCAAGGGCGCCGTCACCGACCTCGCCGTGCACGTGGTGGTGCGCTCCGGGCGGATCGGCGCCGCGCTGCACGCCGCCGACGGCTCCAAGGGCGCCGACTGGATCCCCGCCTCGGCCGACCCGGCCCCCACCCAGGTGCTGCCCGGCCTGCCCGCCGACACCGCCGCCGCCCACCTGGTGGTCTGGGCGCCGCCGGAGGACGACGCCGACCTGAAGATCCAGCTCTCCGGCAAGAACGGCTGGTTCACCCCGGCCGGCAACGAGTCCATCCACGTCAAGGCGGGCATGGTGGCAGCCGTCGACCTCGGCAAGGTCACCCGGGACGAGGTCGCCGGACTGCGGCTGTCGCCCAGCGACGACAAGCACGCCGTCCCGGTCGTGGCCGGCCTGCGGGTCGACCGCACCGGCGGCAACGGCAAGAGCGACGCGGCCTGGCTCACCGGCAGCAGCCCGGTCGGTGCCCGCGCCACCGTCGCCGACAACCGGGCCGGTGCCGCCACGCTGTTCCTGACCTCCACCGGCGACGCCGCCACCGTCAAGGTCACCGGCTCGGCCGGCAGCAGCGGCGGCACCCCGGCGACCAAGGAGGTCCAGCTCCCGGCCGGCGGCACGGTCGCCATCCCGGCGCCCGAGCCCGCCGGGCTGAACGGCGTCTTCGCGCTCACCGTGGAGACCGAGTCCGGCGGTCCGGTGGTCGCCGCCCGGATGCTCGCCCTGCCCACCAAGGACGTGCCGATGTTCACCGTCCAGGCGCTGCGCGACGACCACAGCACCGTCCAGGTGCCGCAGGCCGCCCAGGACCCGGGGGTCGTGCTGCGCTGACCGCCCCTCCCGGGGGCCCGCCGACAGGCCCGGGCGCCCGGGAGGTCAGTCCTCGTCGTAGCGCGGGTCGATCGCGTCCGGTGACAGCCCCAGCAGCTCGGCCACCTGCTCGATCAGGATCTCGTGCACCAGCGCCGCCCGGTCCTCCCGGGTCTTCGCCCGGATCTCCACCGGCCGCCGGTACACCACGATCTGGCTCTTGCGGCCCTTCTCGCCCGGCGACACCCGGCCCAGCGGCACGCCGTCCCCGCCGTCGGCGCCGTCCGCCTCGTGCAGCGGCACCTCCTGCACGGCGAACTCCACCTCGATCAGCTGCGGCCACCGCCGCTCCAACCGCTCCACCGACTCGCGCACGTAGTCGTCGAACAGTTCGGAACGGGTGAGCGAGATCGGCACCTGGGGCGGCGCCAGCGGGCCGCGCAGCCCTCTGCCGTGCCGGTCGCGGTGCCGGGGGCGACGCGAGGGGCCTGTCGATGACTGCGGTGCGGAGCTGTCCATATCACTGCCGAGAGTAGTCCTTGGCGGGTCGGAAGTGGACCACTCCGACGGGGGAATCGCCGGTACGACGGCGCGTGCCCGGGCGGCCGGAGCGAGCGGGGCCGCAGGAGCCGCACCGCGCGCCGAGGGCGCCCCCGCGGGTGCGCGGACCGCGACACGGCACCCCCGCCGGGCAGGCGGTCTTCGCTCCCCGGCGGGGAGTGCGGTACCGTCCACCCTCGTGAGCTCTGTACGTCGTTGTTCGCGGACCGCGTGCGGCCGACCGGCCGTCGCGACGCTGACGTACGTCTACGCGGACTCCACCGCCGTGCTGGGCCCGCTCGCCACCTACGCCGAGCCGCACTGCTACGACCTGTGCGCCGAGCACGCCGAGCGGCTCACCGCCCCGCGCGGCTGGGAGGTGGTCCGGCTCGCCGCCGAGGCCGGCCCGCTCCGCCGCAGCAGCGACGACCTGGAAGCCCTCGCCAACGCCGTCCGCGAGGCCGCCCGCCCGCAGACCCCCCGTCAGGGCCGCGTCCCCGAGGGCGAGTCCACCGAGGGCGGCCGCCGCGGGCACCTTCGGGTGCTGCGCTCGCCCGACAACTAGGGCCTGCCCCTGCGGCCCCCGAGGCCCTCACCCGGGACAGGGCGTTCGCCCGGCCCGGGTACGCTGCCCGTCTGAACGTCACCGCGACCCGTCGATCGAACGGGCGGGTGGCCCGACGCATCGATCAGACAGAACCAGGGTGGAGCCGCAGTGCGCGACCTCAAGCAGCTCGTGAAGGCGTACGACGTCCGAGGCGTCGTCCCGGACCAGTGGGACGAGAGCCTGTCCCGGGCCTTCGGCGCCGCGTTCGTGCAGGTCACCGGCGCGTCCGCGATCGTGGTCGGGCACGACATGCGGCCCTCCTCCCCGTCGCTCAGCCGGGCCTTCGCCGAGGGCGCGGCGGCCTACGGCGCCGACGTGGTGCAGATCGGCCTCTGCTCCACCGACCAGCTCTACTACGCCAGCGGCAAGCTCGATCTGCCCGGCGCGATGTTCACCGCCAGCCACAACCCGGCCCAGTACAACGGCATCAAGCTCTGCCGGGCCGGCGCCGCCCCGGTCGGCCAGGACACCGGCCTGTCCGAGATCCGCGAGCTGGTCGAGTCCTGGACCGCCGAGGACGACACCGTCACCGTCCCGGCCCGGGACGTGGAGCCTGGCGCGCTCTCCGCGCAGGAGACCCTGCGCGGCTACGCCGACCACCTGCTCGGCCTGGTCGACCTCACCGCGATCCGCCCGCTCAAGGTCGCCGTGGACGCCGGCAACGGCATGGGCGGCCACACCGTGCCGACCGTCTTCGACGGCCTGCCGATCGAGCTCGTCCCGATGTACTTCGAGCTGGACGGCACCTTCCCCAACCACGAGGCCAACCCGCTCGACCCGAAGAACCTGGTCGACCTGCAGGCCAAGGTCCGCGAGGTCGGCGCCGACGTCGGCCTGGCCTTCGACGGCGACGCCGACCGCTGCTTCGTCGTCGACGAGCGCGGTGAGCCGGTCTCCCCGTCCGCGATCACCGCCCTGGTCGCCGCCCGCGAGATCGCCCGCGCCAAGGCCGCCGGCGAGACCGAGCCGACGATCATCCACAACCTGATCACCTCCTGGACCGTCCCCGAGGTGGTCCGCGAGCTCGGCGCCACCCCGGTGCGCACCCGGGTCGGCCACTCCTTCATCAAGCAGGAGATGGCCGTCACCGACGCCGTCTTCGGCGGCGAGCACTCCGCGCACTACTACTTCCGCGACTTCTGGCGCGCCGACACCGGCATGCTGGCCGCGCTGCACGTGCTGGCCGCGCTCGGCGGGCAGCAGGGCACCCTGTCCGAGCTGACCGCCGAGTACGACCGCTACGCCGCCTCCGGCGAGATCAACAGCACCGTCGCCGACCAGGCCGCCAGCACCGCCGCCGTCCGCGCCGCCTACGCCGGCCTGGAGGGCACCACCGTGGACGAGCTGGACGGGCTCACCGTGGCCGGCCCGGACTGGTGGTTCAACCTGCGCGCCTCCAACACCGAGCCGCTGCTGCGCCTCAACGTCGAGGCCAAGGACCCGGCGCGGATGGCCGAGCTGCGCGACGGCGTGCTCGCCATCGTCCGCGGCTGAGCCCCGGCGACGTCCGCGCCTGACAACGGGCCCCGCTGCCCCGGCCGGTAGGGTTGCCTATCGGCCGGGGCACCTCCGTGCCACCACCGAACTTTGGAGAGCCCCATGAAGCTCGAATCCTTCCTGCTGGAGATCCTGGTCTGCCCGCAGTGCCGGGCCGCGCTCACCGAGGGCGGCACCGAGGAGCAGCCCGAGCTGGTCTGCACCGGCGCGGACTGCGGCCTCGCGTACCCGATCCGCGAGGGCATTCCGGTCCTCCTGGTGGACGAGGCCCGCCGCCCGGCCTGATCCTGTTGGGGCGTGTCGGACACGTCCCGGGGCGCAAGCCCCACCCGCGCCCGCCGACCACAGGACAGCCGGAGGCCCGCCGCATGCTCGACGACACCCTGCTCGACGACCCGGCCGCCCTCCAGCGCGCCGACCACGACCGCGCCCTGCTGGCCCTGGCCGGCGCCGGAGCCCGGGTCCGCACCGCGCTGCGGCAGGCCGACGCGGCCGGCCTCGACCGGCTGCGCCCGGACGGCCGCCCGCGCGCCGTCCTGGTCGCCGGGCACGGCAGCGCCCTGACGGCGGCCGAGATCCTCGCCGCGCTCGCCGGGTCCGCCACCCTGGTCGCCCCGCTGCCGCCGACCGAGGCCGCCGCCCCGCGCGCCGACCGGGCCGGCGTCCCGCCCGCCTTCACCGCCGGGCTCGGCTGGCAGCTGCCCGGCTGGGCCGGCCCGCTCGACCTGCTCGTGGTCAGCTCCACCGACGGCGGTGAGCGGGGCCTGATCAGCCTCGCCGAGCAGGCGTACGCGCGCGGCTGCTCCATCGTCGTCACCGCCCCGGCCGGCAGCCCGCTGGCCGAGGCCGCGCTGCAGGTGCGCGCGCTGCCGCTGCCGTACGTCGCCGCGGTGCTGCCCGACGAGGCACCGTCCGCCGCGCCGGCCACCGAGCCGGACCTGCCGGCCGAGGACCCGGCCGCGCTGTGGTCCCACCTGACCCCGCTGCTGGCGCTCGCCCAGAAGCTGGGCCTCACCCAGCTTCCGTACGACGCGCTGCCGGCCGTCGCCGACCTGCTGGACGCCACCGCGGTGCGCTGCCGCCCGGACGCCGCCGCGTACACCAACCCGGCGAAGGGGCTGGCCGCGCGGCTGGCCGGAACGGTCCCGCTGCTGTGGGCCGAGGGCCCGATCGCCGGAGCCGCCGCGGCCCGGTTCGCCGCCCAGCTGGCCGACCGGGCCGGCCGCCCGGCGCTGGCCGGCTCGCTGCCGCAGGTGCTCACCGCCCACCGGGGCATGTTCACCGGCCAGTTGGGGGCGGGCGCGGACCCGGACGACTTCTTCCGCGACCGGGTGGAGGAGCCCGACCCGCTGCACCTGCAGGTCCTGCTGCTGCGGCACGTCCCCGGCACCGGCGGGTCGGAGGAGCCGGACGGGCCCGCCGAGGTGACCGAGGACGACCAGCGACCGCGCAGCTTCGGCGTCAGCCGCGCGCACCGGCTGGCCGCCGCCCACGAGGTGCGGCTGACCGAGTACGCGAGCACCCTCCCCGACCCGCTGCACGCGCTGGCCGACCTGATCGCGCTGACCGACTTCGCCGCCGTCTACCTGGGGCTCGCCGCCGCGCAGTCCTGAGCGCGCTGCCGCTAAGTTGTCCGCGTGAGCGAGCGAACCATCGACGGGTGCGTATGGGCGAATGCCCCTGTCGAGCGGAGCGAGGCGGGCGTGTGAGTGAGCGAAGCGAGCGAACCATCGACGGGTGCGTATGGGCGAATGCCCCTGTCGAGCGAAGCGAGGCGGGAGCATGAGTACTGAGGGCGGGACGAAGGCACTGGTGGCGGCGCTGTCCGCGAACCTGGCGATCGCGGCGGCCAAGTTCACCGCCTTCGGCTTCACCGGCTCCTCCTCGATGCTGGCCGAGGGCGTGCACTCGGTGGCCGACTCCGGCAACCAGGTGCTGCTGCTGATCGGCGGCAGGCGGGCGCGCCGGGCGGCGGACGAGGAGCACCCGTTCGGGTACGGGCGCGAACGCTACGTCTACGGCTTCCTGGTGGCGATCGTGCTGTTCAGCGTCGGCGGCCTGTTCGCGGTCTACGAGGGCTGGCACAAGGTCAACCACCCCCAGGCGCTGGAGTCCTGGGGCTGGGCGGTGGGCGTGCTGCTCTTCGCCATCGCGATGGAGGGCTGGTCCTTCCTGACCGCGGTGCGCGAGTCCGCCAAGGCCAAGGGCGGCCAGGGCTGGGTGCAGTACATCCGCACCGCCAAGGCGCCCGAGCTGCCGGTGGTGCTGCTGGAGGACACCGGCGCGCTGATCGGCCTGGTGCTCGCGCTGCTCGGCGTCTCGCTCACCGTGGCCACCGGCAACGGCGTCTGGGACGGCGTCGGCACCCTGTGCATCGGCGTGCTGCTGGTGCTGATCGCCGTGGTGCTCGCCCTGGAGACCAAGTCGCTGCTGCTCGGCGAGTCCGCCGACCGGGAGTCGGTGCGCCGGATCCGAGCCGCGCTGGTGGACGGCGAGGCGGTCACCGGGGTGATCCACATGCGCACCCTGCACCTCGGGCCGGAGGAGCTGCTGGTCGCCGCCAAGATCGCCGTCAACGCGGAGGACAGTGCCGCCCGGGTGGCGCTGGCCATCGACGCCGCCGAGGAGCGGGTCCGCGCCGCCGTCCCGATCGCCCGGGCGATCTACCTCGAACCGGACGTCTACAGCGCGGAGAAGGCCGCCGCGGGCGAGGATCCGGCGGCCACCCCGGGCGGGCCCGGCCCGGCCGCCGCGCACTGACGCACCGTCCGCCCGGTGCTCCCGGGCCGGCCCGGGCGGAGGCCGGACCGGCGACCGAAATCGGTCATCCGCGGACGGCCGATGGGCCTCCCGGTGTAGATTCGTCACCAGAGCCAGAACGTCGCTGCTGATGGCGGTCGATCGGCGGTCCGTGCCCCCAGGGTGTGTGCCGGTCGAGGGAGAGAGGTCCTCCGACGGTTTGTGCTGCGCAGCGGGGAACCGGTCCGCACCCAGGGACCAGGTCGCCCCGGCGTAGCCGTGCACCCGGACGGCACCGCCATGCGCAACGCACATCCGGACCTTGGCCCGCCCCACCCCATCAGCGAGGAGCAGACGCATGTCGACCGACATCACCGGTGACTTCAAGGTCGCCGACCTTTCCCTGGCGGCGTTCGGCCGCAAGGAGATCCAGCTGGCCGAGCACGAGATGCCCGGCCTGATGTCCATCCGCGCCGAGTACGCCGAGTCGCAGCCGCTGGCCGGTGCCCGGATCACCGGCTCGCTGCACATGACCGTGCAGACCGCCGTGCTGATCGAGACCCTGACGGCGCTCGGTGCCGAGGTCCGCTGGTGCTCCTGCAACATCTTCTCCACCCAGGACCACGCGGCCGCCGCGATCGCGGTCGGCCCGGAGGGCACCCCGGAGAACCCGCAGGGCGTGCCGGTCTTCGCCTGGAAGGGCGAGACCCTGGAGGAGTACTGGTGGTGCACCGAGCAGGCGCTCACCTGGCCTGACGGCAAGACCCCGAACATGATCCTGGACGACGGCGGCGACGCCACCCTGCTGATCCACAAGGGCGTCGAGTTCGAGAAGGCCGGTGCCGCTCCGGACCCGTCCACCGCGGACAACGACGAGTTCCGGATCATCCTGGAGCTGCTCAACCGCACCCTCGAGGAGACCCCGAACAAGTGGACCGAGGTCGCCGCCACCATCAAGGGCGTGACCGAGGAGACCACCACCGGTGTCCACCGCCTGTACGAGATGCACCGTGACGGCCAGCTGCTGTTCCCGGCGATCAACGTCAACGACTCGGTCACCAAGTCGAAGTTCGACAACAAGTACGGTTGCCGCCACTCGCTCATCGACGGCATCAACCGCGCCACCGACGTCCTGATCGGCGGCAAGGTCGCGGTCGTCTGCGGCTACGGCGACGTCGGCAAGGGCTGCGCCGAGTCGCTGCGCGGCCAGGGCGCCCGCGTCATCGTCACCGAGATCGACCCGATCTGCGCGCTCCAGGCGGCGATGGACGGCTACCAGGTCACCACCCTGGACGACGTGGTCGAGATCGCCGACATCTTCATCACGACCACGGGCAACAAGGACATCATCATGGCCTCGCACATGGCCCGGATGAAGCACCAGGCCATCGTGGGCAACATCGGCCACTTCGACAACGAGATCGACATGGCCGGCCTGGCCAAGCTCGAGGGCGTCGTGAAGACCGAGATCAAGCCGCAGGTCCACGAGTGGCGCAAGGCCGACGGCCGCACCATCATCGTCCTCTCCGAGGGCCGCCTGCTGAACCTGGGCAACGCGACCGGCCACCCGTCCTTCGTGATGTCCAACTCCTTCGCGAACCAGACGATCGCGCAGATCGAGCTGTTCACGAAGACCGAGCAGTACCCGATCGGCGTCTACGTGCTGCCGAAGCACCTGGACGAGAAGGTCGCCCGCCTGCACCTGGACGCGCTGGGCGTGAAGCTGACCACCCTGACCCAGGAGCAGGCCGACTACATCGGCGTTCCGGTCGAGGGCCCGTACAAGTCGGAGCAGTACCGCTACTGATGCGGTGACGCCCGTACGTGCGTTGACGCCCGTACGCCGGTGGCCGGTACCCCTGGACGGGGGTGCCGGCCACCGGCGCGTCCGGGCTCGGCGCAGGTCGCCGGTCGTCCGGGTGTCGCACGAGGGCGCGCACGTAGGCTTTCGGGCATGCCCAACGGTCGGTACTCGCTCCACGACGCTCATGACCACGTGCTGCTCGGTGAGGAGCGCTTCAGCTGTGCGCCCGGCGCGGCCGGGTGGCGGTACGTCTCCAAGACCTACGGCCCGGACGGCCGGGTGATCGGCAGCGTGGACCTGACGCTGGACTCGCGCGCCCGGCCGCTGCGGATGGAGCTGCGGGCCGGCGGCTGGCAGGTGCGCGGCGGCGCGGTGGACGGGGTGGCCTGGGTCCGGACCGACGCGGCGGACCCTGGCGGCGAGCACGCGACGGAGGGGCACGACCGGGCGCACGGCTTCACCGGGCGCTCGCCGGCCTTCCTGGTCGCCACCGCCCGGATGCTGCGGTTGCGGGAGGGGGCGAGCGCGCGGGTGCGGCTGGTGGCGTTCACCGAGCCGGTGCTGGCGCCGCGCACCCTCGACCAGGGGTGGCTGCTCGAGGGCGTGGACACCCACGAGACGGACTCGGGGCCGCTGGTGGTCGAGCGGTACCAGGTGGCGGACCTGGAGACGGGGGAGCAGCAGGTCGTGCACCTGGCGGGGGACGTGGTGCTGGCGGCGGAGGGGATCGAGCTGGAGGAGTTGGCCTCGCCGCCGAACGCCTGGCGGGTGGGGGAGTAGGGAGTACGAGCGCGGCCGGCGAGCGTGGCTCAGGCGGGCGGGGCGAAGCCGGTTTCGGGGGTGGGCGGCGTGGGCGCGGCGGGCTGCGGGGGCTTGGTGAAGGACGGGGCGGCGGGGGCGGCGGCTCCGGGGTCGGTGGGCGCGGGCGCTGCGGGCAGGCCGAGGACGCGGTGGGGCACGCCGCCGGGCGTGGCCACCGGGTGCGGGGCGGGCGCCTGGACGGGGACGGGTGCCGCGAACTGCTGCCGGGCGAACTGCTGCTGGACGCGCAGCCACTCCCGGCGCTGGCGTTCGGTGAGCACCACCCCCAGATAGGCGGCCGGGTGCAGCCCCTGCGGCACCGGGTTCCCGATCCGGGTGGCCAGGTCATCGGCGAGCCCGGTGGACATCCGGAAGGTCACGCTCGGTTCCAACTGGCCGATCCGGCCCAGCAGTTGGCGGATCGCGAGCCAGAGTGGCTCGGGCACCGCGGACAGGTCCATCGCGACCAGTTCGCGGCCCATGTCGTGCAGCAACTGCGGGTGCACCGGCGGCAGCGGGCTGGCCGGCCCACCCACACCCGGGGTGCGTTCGCGGATCACCACCGTCCCGGCGAAGATGTCGCCGAGCCGCTTGCCGTCCGAGTTCAGCGCCGAGGTGATCACGGCGGGGGCGCCGGTTATCGCGATCACCTCGAAGAAGCCCACCAGTCCGCGCACCAGCGAGTGCCGGAACCGCACCGGTCCGCCGTCGGTGCGCACCACCCGCAGGCCGAGCGCAGCCTTGCCGAGCGAGCGTCCGTGGGTGAGGGTCTCGATCATCACCGGCAGGGCGACCAGGAAGAACACCGTCATGCCGAGCATCGTGGCCGCCAGCGCCGCGGTGTCGATGTCGGCCAGGGCGACGCTCATCATCAGCGAGAAGACGAACAGGGCGGCGAACTCGACGAGCAGGTCGAGCACGATCGCCAGCGCCCTGCTCGGAAGCTTCGCCGTCTGCAGGTCGAGGACGACCGCCTCACCCGTCACCAGGTCGCTCAAGACACCTGTCCGTTCACGCTCACGCGGGACGGTGGGAGTGCGGTTGGACCGGCCCCCACTGCCCGCTCTCCGCAGTCTGATCCGCAGCCGCAAACATACGGCGCCCGGTGGGCGCACGGGAAGTGAGATCCCGGCGGTCGAACCGGCGGCGGCTCCTGGCATGCTGAGCCCGCACGTGTCCGTACGTACCTGCCCGATCACGCACGCGCGCCGCGCGCCAGCGCCGACCATGGAGCCGCCGAATGGACCTGGACGTCTTCGTCGCCACCCACCAGGGGGAGTGGGCCCGGCTGGACGCCCTCGCCCGCAGGCGCCGGCTCAGCGGCGAGGAGGCCGACGAGCTGGTGGGGCTCTATCAGCGCGTCACCGGCCACCTCGCCAAGGTCCAGGCCGCCGCGCCCGACCCGGCACTGGTCGGCCGGCTGACCGGCCTGGTCTCACGGGCCCGCAGCGCGGTGACCGGCGCCCGGACCAACGGCTGGCAGGACGTCGCCCGCTACTACACGGTGAGCTTCCCGGCCGCGCTGTACCGGGCCCGCCGCTGGTGGATACCGGTCGCGGTGGTCTCGCTGGTCGTCACCGCGCTGCTCGCCTGGTGGATGGCGACCCACCCCGAGGTCCGCAACAGCATGATCACCTCCGATCAGCTGCGGGAGGCGACCCGCCCCGGTGGAGAGTACGAGTCGTACTACTCGGACCGGCCGGCCAGCTCCTTCGCGGCGCAGGTCTGGACGAACAACGCCTGGGTCGCCGTGCAGTGCCTGATCTACGGGATCGCGCTGGGCATCCCGGTGCTCATGGTGATGTGGACCAACGTGGTCAATCTCGCGGTCGGCCTCGGCCTGATGGGCTCGGTCGGCCGGCTCGACGTCCTCCTCGGTCTGCTCATCCCGCACGGCCTGCTGGAGCTGACCGCGGTCTTCGTGTCCGGCGGCCTCGGCCTGCGGCTCGGCTGGACCATCATCGACCCCGGCCCGCGCACCCGCGCCGCGGCCCTGGCGGAACAGGGCCGCTCGATCATCGGGATGTCGATCGGCCTGGCGACGGTGCTGGCGGTCTCAGGCGTGCTCGAGGCCTTCGTGACCCCGTCCGGCCTGCCGACCTGGGCCCGCATTTCGATCGGTGTGCTGGCAGAGGCCGCCTTCCTCCTGTACGCCCTGGTGTTGGGCCGGAAGGCCGCGGCGAGCGGTGAGTTGGGCGATGTGGACGCGGCCGACCGGGCGGACCTGCAGCCCGTCGCGGCCTGAGCCGATGTGATCAACAGGCCGCTGACCTGCTAGTCTTCTCGCATCCCGGCCAAACCATTGACGTGGTGAGGGTGGGCTAGTAGGTTTGAACGGTTGGGACTGACTGGACAACGGTCGGGCCCAGGCGTTAGTGTCTACGACACCGCCGACATCGAGGCGAGCGCGTTTCACGAAATGCGCGCCCTCCGACGAAGCAAATACCCCGGACTGAGCACACTGAAAGCTTTGATAAGCTTCGGAGCGAAGTCCGAAGGAAATCCCGCCAGCGGGAATCGGGTGAATGAAACTCCGGAAAACGGAGCGGAAAACATCTGATAAGCTGGAAACACGAAAGAACGAAGCGCCCGGAGGGCCCGCTGGAAGGCGGCCCGAAGGAAGCGTCCGTTCCTTGAGAACTCAACAGCGTGCCAAAAGTCAACGCCAGATATGTTGACATCCCCGGCCTCGGTCATTGCGATCGGGGTTGGAGATTCCTTTTGAAATAACACTAGCGAGGACGCAGTGCGCGGGGCCGCCCTATTCCGGTGGTTGCCGTGCCGCTCAACGCGGGTGTGGACCCGATTACGGGTAAACATTCACGGAGAGTTTGATCCTGGCTCAGGACGAACGCTGGCGGCGTGCTTAACACATGCAAGTCGAACGGTGAAGCCCTTCGGGGTGGATCAGTGGCGAACGGGTGAGTAACACGTGGGCAATCTGCCCTGCACTCTGGGACAAGCCCTGGAAACGGGGTCTAATACCGGATATGACCTTCCTCCGCATGGGGGTTGGTGGAAAGCTCCGGCGGTGCAGGATGAGCCCGCGGCCTATCAGCTTGTTGGTGGGGTAATGGCCTACCAAGGCGACGACGGGTAGCCGGCCTGAGAGGGCGACCGGCCACACTGGGACTGAGACACGGCCCAGACTCCTACGGGAGGCAGCAGTGGGGAATATTGCACAATGGGCGAAAGCCTGATGCAGCGACGCCGCGTGAGGGATGACGGCCTTCGGGTTGTAAACCTCTTTCAGCAGGGAAGAAGCGCAAGTGACGGTACCTGCAGAAGAAGCACCGGCTAACTACGTGCCAGCAGCCGCGGTAATACGTAGGGTGCGAGCGTTGTCCGGAATTATTGGGCGTAAAGAGCTCGTAGGCGGCCTGTCGCGTCGGATGTGAAAGCCCGGGGCTTAACCCCGGGTCTGCATTCGATACGGGCAGGCTAGAGTGTGGTAGGGGAGATCGGAATTCCTGGTGTAGCGGTGAAATGCGCAGATATCAGGAGGAACACCGGTGGCGAAGGCGGATCTCTGGGCCATTACTGACGCTGAGGAGCGAAAGCGTGGGGAGCGAACAGGATTAGATACCCTGGTAGTCCACGCCGTAAACGTTGGGAACTAGGTGTTGGCCACATTCCACGTGGTCGGTGCCGCAGCTAACGCATTAAGTTCCCCGCCTGGGGAGTACGGCCGCAAGGCTAAAACTCAAAGGAATTGACGGGGGCCCGCACAAGCAGCGGAGCATGTGGCTTAATTCGACGCAACGCGAAGAACCTTACCAAGGCTTGACATATGCCGGAAACACCTGGAGACAGGTGCCCCCTTGTGGTCGGTATACAGGTGGTGCATGGTTGTCGTCAGCTCGTGTCGTGAGATGTTGGGTTAAGTCCCGCAACGAGCGCAACCCTTGTTCTGTGTTGCCAGCGAGTAATGTCGGGGACTCACAGGAGACTGCCGGGGTCAACTCGGAGGAAGGTGGGGACGACGTCAAATCATCATGCCCCTTATGTCTTGGGCTGCACACGTGCTACAATGGTCGGTACAAAGGGCTGCGATGCCGTGAGGCGGAGCGAATCCCAAAAAGCCGGCCTCAGTTCGGATTGGGGTCTGCAACTCGACCCCATGAAGTTGGAGTTGCTAGTAATCGCAGATCAGCATGCTGCGGTGAATACGTTCCCGGGCCTTGTACACACCGCCCGTCACGTCACGAAAGTCGGTAACACCCGAAGCCGGTGGCCTAACCCTCTGGGATGGAGCCGTCGAAGGTGGGACCAGCGATTGGGACGAAGTCGTAACAAGGTAGCCGTACCGGAAGGTGCGGCTGGATCACCTCCTTTCTAAGGAGCACATAGCAGCTTCGGGCGAACGTCCCGGAGTGCTCGCTCATGGGTGGAACGTTGACTATTCGGCACAGGAAGAGACCAGGGGTTAGTACTGCTTCGGCGTGGAACGCGATTCTGGGATTGACTGTGTCGGGCACGTTGTTGGGTCCTGAGGGAACGGGAGTTGCCTCATGGTTGCCGGCCTCACTCGAGGTAGCCCGGTTCGGGTTGTCGAGGGTGTGTGACTGGTCGTTGTTTGAGAACTGCACAGTGGACGCGAGCATCTGTGGCCAAGTTTTTAAGGGCGCACGGTGGATGCCTTGGCACCAGGAACCGATGAAGGACGTGGGAGGCCGCGATAGGCCCCGGGGAGCTGTCAACCGAGCTTTGATCCGGGGGTGTCCGAATGGGGAAACCCGGCAGTCGTCATGGGCTGTCACCCGCTGCTGAACACATAGGCAGTGTGGAGGGAACGCGGGGAAGTGAAACATCTCAGTACCCGCAGGAAGAGAAAACAACCGTGATTCCGGGAGTAGTGGCGAGCGAAACTGGATGAGGCTAAACCGTATTGGTGTGAGACCCGGCAGGGGTTGCCAATGCGGGGTTGTGGGAATGAGCTTCAGTCGTCTGCCGGCGGCTGGGCGAGTCAGAAACCGTATGGGTAGTCGAAGGACATGCGAAAGGTCCGGCGTAGAGGGTAAGACCCCCGTAGACGAAATCTGTACGGCTTGCTTGCTCATCTCCCAAGTAGCACGGGGCCCGAGAAATCCCGTGTGAATCTGGCGGGACCACCCGCTAAGCCTAAATATTCCCTGGTGACCGATAGCGGATAGTACCGTGAGGGAATGGTGAAAAGTACCGCGGGAGCGGAGTGAAATAGTACCTGAAACCGTGTGCCTACAAGCCGTGGGAGCGTCGTCAGTCGGCTTGCCGGCTGGCCGTGACTGCGTGCCTTTTGAAGAATGAGCCTGCGAGTTTGCGGTGTGTAGCGAGGTTAACCCGTGTGGGGTAGCCGTAGCGAAAGCGAGTCCGAATAGGGCGGTTGAGTTGCATGCCCAAGACCCGAAGCGGAGTGATCTAGCCATGGGCAGGTTGAAGCGCGGGTAAGACCGTGTGGAGGACCGAACCCACCAGGGTTGAAAACCTGGGGGATGACCTGTGGTTAGGGGTGAAAGGCCAATCAAACTCCGTGATAGCTGGTTCTCCCCGAAATGCATTTAGGTGCAGCGTCACGTGTTTCTTGCCGGAGGTAGAGCACTGGATAGGCGATGGGCCTTACCGGGTTACTGACCTTAGCCAAACTCCGAATGCCGGTAAGTGAGAGCGTGGCAGTGAGACTGTGGGGGATAAGCTCCATGGTCGAGAGGGAAACAGCCCAGAACACCGACTAAGGTCCCTAAGCGTGTGCTAAGTGGGAAAGGATGTGGAGTCGCAGAGACAACCAGGAGGTTGGCTTAGAAGCAGCCACCCTTGAAAGAGTGCGTAATAGCTCACTGGTCAAGTGATTCCGCGCCGACAATGTAGCGGGGCTCAAGCACACCACCGAAGTCGTGTCATTGCAGCAATACTCCTAACGGGGGCTGTGATGGGTAGGGGAGCGTCGTGTGCCGGGTGAAGCGGCCGAGGAATCGAGTCGTGGACGGTATACGAGTGAGAATGCAGGCATGAGTAGCGATACAAGAGTGGGAAACTCTTGCGCCGATTGACCAAGGGTTCCTGGGTCAAGCTGATCTGCCCAGGGTAAGTCGGGACCTAAGGCGAGGCCGACAGGCGTAGTCGATGGACAACGGGTTGATATTCCCGTACCCGCTTTGAAGCGCCAACGCTGAACCAGGTGATGCTAAGGCCGTGAAGCCGTCCCGGATCCTTCGGGTGAAGGGAAGTGGTGGAGCCGCCGGTCCAAGTCTGCAGTAGGTGAGCGATGGGGTGACGCAGGAAGGTAGTCCAGCCCGGGCGGTGGTTGTCCCGGGGTAAGGGTGTAGGACGTGGGGTAGGCAAATCCGCCTCACATATAGTCTGAGACCTGATGCCGAGCCGATTGTGGTGAAGTGGATGATCCTATGCTGTCGAGAAAAGCCTCTAGCGAGTTTCATGGCGGCCCGTACCCCAAACCGACTCAGGTGGTCAGGTAGAGAATACCGAGGCGTTCGGGTGAACTATGGTTAAGGAACTCGGCAAAATGCCCCCGTAACTTCGGGAGAAGGGGGGCCATTCCTGGTGACGGGCTTTGCGCCTTGAGCTGGGGGTGGCCGCAGAGACCAGCGAGAAGCGACTGTTTACTAAAAACACAGGTCCGTGCGAAGCCGTAAGGCGATGTATACGGACTGACGCCTGCCCGGTGCTGGAACGTTAAGGGGACCGGTTAGCTTAGTTTCGACTAGGCGAAGCTGAGAACTTAAGCGCCAGTAAACGGCGGTGGTAACTATAACCATCCTAAGGTAGCGAAATTCCTTGTCGGGTAAGTTCCGACCTGCACGAATGGCGTAACGACTTCTCGACTGTCTCAACCATAGGCCCGGTGAAATTGCATTACGAGTAAAGATGCTCGTTTCGCGCAGCAGGACGGAAAGACCCCGGGACCTTTACTATAGCTTGATATTGGTGTTCGGTTCGGCTTGTGTAGGATAGGTGGGAGACTGTGAAGCAGCAACGCCAGTTGTTGTGGAGTCGCCGTTGAAATACCACTCTGGTCGTGCTGGATGTCTAACCTGGGTCCGTGATCCGGATCAGGGACAGTGTCTGGTGGGTAGTTTAACTGGGGCGGTTGCCTCCTAAAGGGTAACGGAGGCGCCCAAAGGTTCCCTCAGCCTGGTTGGCAATCAGGTGTTGAGTGTAAGTGCACAAGGGAGCTTGACTGTGAGACTGACGGGTCGAGCAGGTACGAAAGTAGGGACTAGTGATCCGGCGGTGGCTTGTGGAAGCGCCGTCGCTCAACGGATAAAAGGTACCCCGGGGATAACAGGCTGATCTTCCCCAAGAGTCCATATCGACGGGATGGTTTGGCACCTCGATGTCGGCTCGTCGCATCCTGGGGCTGGAGTAGGTCCCAAGGGTTGGGCTGTTCGCCCATTAAAGCGGTACGCGAGCTGGGTTTAGAACGTCGTGAGACAGTTCGGTCCCTATCCGCTGTGCGCGTAGGAGTGTTGAGAAGGGCTGTCCCTAGTACGAGAGGACCGGGACGGACGAACCTCTGGTGTGCCAGTTGTTCTGCCAAGGGCATGGCTGGTTGGCTACGTTCGGGAGGGATAACCGCTGAAAGCATCTAAGCGGGAAGCCTGCTTCGAGATGAGCACTCCCACCTCCTTGAGAGGGTAAGGCTCCCAGTAGACGACTGGGTTGATAGGCCGGATATGGAAGCCCTGTGAGGGGTGGAGTTGACCGGTACTAATAGGCCGAGGGCTTGTCCTCAGTTGCTCGCGTCCACTGTGTTGTTCTGAAACAACGACTGCCTTGTCGGCGGGTCGACAGTTTCATAGTGTTTCGGTGGTCATAGCGTGAGGGAAACGCCCGGTTACATTCCGAACCCGGAAGCTAAGCCTCACAGCGCCGATGGTACTGCAGGGGGGACCCTGTGGGAGAGTAGGACGCCGCCGAACAATTCTTCAGAAGAGCCCCTGATCCGAAAAGGATCAGGGGCTTTTCGCATTTTCGGAGTCAGCCCGGCGGCCGAAAGAATCTTGGTCAGTCGTGTCGAGAACCCGTGGTCGGCTCCGTCCCCGGGGTGGACGCGGCCACAATGGGTCGCATCAGCACCGAGGAGAAGACGATGGCCAAGTACTTGCTGCTCAAGCACTACCGGGGCGCTCCGACCGCGGTCAACTGCGTGCCGATGGACCAGTGGACGCCGGAGGAGGTCACGGCGCACATCAAGTACATGCAGGACTTTGCCGCCCGCCTGGAGGAGAGCGGCGAGTACGTCGACGGTCAGGCGCTCGCGCCGGAGGGGACGTGGGTCCGGTACGACGGCGAGGGCCGTCCGCCGGTGACCGACGGTCCGTTCGCCGAGACCAAGGACCTCATCGCCGGCTGGATGGTGATCGACGTCGACAGCTATGAGCGCGCCGTCGAGCTGGCCGGAGAGCTGTCGGCCGCTCCAGGTGCCGGCGGGAAGCCGATCCACGAGTGGTTGGAACTGCGCCCGTTCCTGGCCATGCCGGAAACCACCACGGAGTGCCATCTCCGATGACCGGGCCGGATGACCGGAGTCAGATGACCGAAGCCGGATGATCGAGGTCGTGCGATGAACGAGGCCCTGATCCGGAGCCTCACGCCGGCCGTGCTCGGCATCCTCGTCCGCCGCGGAGCAGATTTCGCGGCGGCCGAGGACGCCGTGCAGGAGGCGTTGATCGAAGCGATTCGTGGCTGGGGAGCCGATCCGCCGCGGGACCCGAAGGGTTGGCTGGTCACCGTCGCCTGGCGGAAGTTCCTCGACGCGACCCGGGCGGACACCGCCCGGCGTCGGCGGGAGGAGCTCGTCGACCAGGAGCCGGTGCCCGGGCCGGCGGCCGCGACGGACGACACGCTGCAGCTCTATTTCCGCTGCGCTCATCCCTCGTTGACGCCGTCGTCCGCGGTCGCGCTCACCCTGCGGGCGCTCGGCGGGCTGACCACCCGCCAGATCGCCCAGGCCTACCTGGTGCCCGAGGCGACCATGGCGCAGCGGATCAGCCGGGCCAAGCGCACCGTGTCCGCTGTCCGGTTCGATCAGCCGGGCGACGTCGCCACCGTGCTGCGGGTGCTCTACCTGGTCTTCAACGAGGGCTACTCCGGCGATGTCGACCTCGCCGCCGAGGCGATCCGGCTGACCCGGCAGCTGGCGGCGGCGATCGACCATCCCGAGGTGGCGGGGCTGCTGGCGCTGATGCTGCTGCACCACGCCCGGCGGGCCGGCCGGACGGCGCCCGACGGCAGCCTGGTGCCGCTCGCCGAGCAGGACCGCGATCGCTGGGACACCGGGTTGATCGCCGAGGGCATCGGTATCCTGCAGGCGGCCCTCGCCCGGGACCGGCTGGGCGAGTTCCAGGCACAGGCGGCGATCGCGGCGCTGCACGCGGACGCGCCGACCGCCGGGGAGACCGACTGGGTGCAGATCGTCGAGTGGTACGACGAGTTGCTGCGGCTGACGGACAGTCCGGTGGTCCGGCTGAACCGCGCGGTGGCGGTCGGTGAGGCCGACGGGCCGCGCGCCGGGCTGGCCGCGCTGGCGCCGGTGGACGAGTCCCTGCCGAGGTACGCGGCGGTGGCGGCGTACCTGCACGAGCGCGACGGGGACCCGGCGACGGCGGCCCGGCTGTACGCCGAGGCGGCCGACCGGGCGTCCAACCTGGCCGAGCGCGAGCACCTGACCCGCCAGGCCGCCCGGCTCAACCTGCGGCTCAACCGCCCCGGGAGGGGCTGAGGTTCAGAGTCGGCCCGCGGCCTTCAGCGCCAGGTAGGTGTCCGCCAGGGCGGGGGCGATCTGGCCGGGCGGGGCGTCGAGGACGGTGACGCCGTGCCGGGTGAGGCGGTCGGCGGTGTGGCGGCGGTCGGCACGGGTCTGTTCGGCGGCGGCGGCGCCGTAGACGGCCTCCAGGGTGCCGCGGCCGGCGGCCAGCACGTCCAGGTGCGGGTCGGCGACCGAGGCGAGGACGACCTCGTGGCGCTTGGTGAGCAGTGGCAGCAGCGGGCGCAGGCCGTCCTCGACGGGGGCCGCGTCGAGGCCGGTGAGCAGGACGATCAGCGAGCGGTGCGGTGCCATCCTGAGCGCGGTGGAGACCAGGGAGCGCATGTCGGTCTCGTGCAGCGCGGGTTCCAGCAGGGCCATCGCGTTGGTGAAGGCCGGCAGGATCTCGCTCGGCGAGCTGCCGATGACCGCGGTGCGCTTGCGGGAGTCGTGGGCGAGCAGGTCGACGCGGTCGCCGGCGCGGGTGGCGAGGGCGGTGAGCAGCAGGGCGGCGTCGAGGGCGGCGTCCAGGCGGGGGGCGTCGCCGACGCGGCCGGCCGAGGTGCGGCCGGTGTCCAGGACGACGAGGATGTGCCGGTCGCGTTCGGGGCGCCAGGTGCGGACGGCGACGGTGGTGCGGCGGGCGCTGGCGCGCCAGTCGATGGAGCGGACGTCGTCGCCGGGCAGGTACTCCCGCAGCGAGTCGAACTCGGTGCCCTGGCCACGGGTCAGCACCGAGGTGCGGCCGTCGAGTTCACGCAGTCGGGCGAGCCGGGAGGGCAGGTGCTTGCGGCTGTGGAACGGGGGGAGGGCGCGGACCGTCCAGGGGACGTGGTGGGAGCCCTGGCGGCCGGCCAGGCCGAGCGGGCCGAGCGAACGGACCGTGACCCGGTGGGCGTGGTGGTCGCCGCGGCGGCTCGGGGCGAGCCGGGAGACGGCCCGGCGCCGTTCGCCGGCGGGGACGGTGAGGGTGTGCCGGGAGGAGGTCTCGGCGGTGCCGGGGCGCCAGGCGGAGGGGGCCCAGGCGTCGCGGATCAGGGCCCGGAGGGGGCGCCCGGAGGGGTTGGTGACGGACAGTTCGACGGACGCGGTGTCACCGAGCCGGACGGTGGTGTCGCCGCCCCGGACGATCCGCAGGCTGCGGACGGGGGCGGCGAGCACCAGGTCGGCCAGAACGGCGAGCAGGACCGCGCCGGTGACGGTCCCGATCCCGGCCCAGGAGGGCAGCAGCAGGCCCACGAAGAGCGCGCCGAGCGCGGCGATCAGGGCGGTTCGCCCGGTGAGGGCCATGGCGGGTGCGCTCCTTCGGAAGCCCGTGGTCGGAGGGCCGTGGATTCGGTGGCCCGGTGCGTCCGGCGGGTGTGGGTCAGCGGGGGGCGGGCGTCTGGGCGAGGACGGCCTGGATGACGGAGTCCGCGGTGACGCCCTCCATCTCGGCCTCGGCGCGCAGCGCGACGCGGTGCCGCAGGGTGGGCAGGGCGAGGGCCTTGACGTCGTCCGGGGTGACGTAGTCCCGTCCGGCCAGCCAGGCCCAGGCGCGCGAGGCGGCGAGCAGCGCGGTGGCACCGCGCGGGGAGACGCCGATGGACAGCGACGGGGACTGCCGGGTGGCCCGGCAGAGGTCGACGATGTACGCGAGGACCTCGGGGGAGACGGTCAGCCCGGCGATCTGCTCGCGGGCGGCGGCGAGGTGCTCGGGCCCGGCGACGGGGCGGACGCCGGCGGCGGCGAGGTCCCGGGGGTCGAAGCCGGCCGCGTGCCGGGACAGCACCTGGAACTCCTGGTCGCGGTCGGGCAGCGGCAGGATCAGCTTGAGCAGGAAGCGGTCCAGCTGGGCCTCGGGCAGCGGGTAGGTGCCCTCGTACTCGACCGGGTTCTGGGTCGCGGCGACCAGGAAGGGGACGGGCAGCGCGCGCGGCTCGCCGTCCACGGTGACCTGCCGCTCCTCCATGGCCTCCAGCAGGGCGGCCTGGGTCTTGGGCGGGGTGCGGTTGATCTCGTCGGCGAGCAGCAGGTTGGTGAAGACCGGGCCGGGCTGGAAGGAGAACTCGGCGGTGCGGGCGTCGTAGACGAGCGAGCCGGTGACGTCGCCGGGCATCAGGTCGGGGGTGAACTGGATGCGCTTGGTCTCCAGGCTGAGGGCCGTGGACAGGGTGCGGACCAGCAGGGTCTTGGCGACGCCGGGGACGCCTTCCAGCAGCACGTGGCCGCCGCAGAGCAGCGCCACCACCAGGCCGGTGACGGCGGCGTCCTGGCCGACGACGGCCTTGCCGATCTCGGCGCGCAGGGCGGTCAGCGCGGCGCGCGGGTCGGTGGCGGGGGTGGCGGGTGCCGTGCCGGGGGTGATGCGGAGCTGGGCGGTCGCCTGTTCGGTCACGGGTTCCGTACCTGCCTTTCGAGGGCGTCGAGGTCGTCGGCGAGCCGCAGCAGCGCGGCGTCGTCGGTCGGGGGCGGGCCGTAGAGCAGGGCCCGGACGTCCCCGGCGGGTCGTTCGGGGAGGCGGTCGGCGACGGCCGCGCAGAGTGCTTCCGGCTCGGGGGCGCCGGCCTGGAGCGGGACGCCCAGGGCGGGGGCGAGGCGGTGGGCGGTGGCGTGGCGCAGGGCCTCGGCGGCGCGGCCGCGCGCCTTGGCCCGCCGGTAGAGGCGGGCGCGGCCTTCGGTGGTCTCGGCGGCGCGGACCACCACGGGCAGGTTCTCGCTGACCACCGGGCCGAGCCGGCGGGCGCGCCAGAGGGCGGCGAGCACGGCGGCGACGGCGAGCTGGTAGCAGGCCCAGTGCCAGCCCTTCGGGAGGTAGTCGCCGAAGGACTTGCGCTGGGTGCCCTCGAGGACCGGCGCGGTGTAGTCGGGCAGGTGCCAGGTGAGGCGGGGCTGCGAGCCGAGCAGGCCGAGCGCGAGCGCGGCGTTGCCGTCCTTGGCGAGCTCGTCGTTGCGCAGGAACTGGGCGCTGCCGAGCACGATGACGTCGCCGCCCCCGCTGGGGGTGCTGACCAGCGGGTAGGCGTGCCGGCGCGAGTAGCAGCCGTCGCCACGGGTTCCGCTGGTGTAGAGCATGCCGCCCATCGAGGCGCTGCCGGCCCGGACGGCCTCGTCGAGGACGCAGTCCGGGTGGGTGCTCTGGACGGGGGCGAAGGGGACGCCGCCGTCCTCGTCGGAGGGGCGGATGCCGGGGGCGAGCGCGTTGAGGGCGACCGGGCCGGGGGCGATCAGGACCAGCCGCTGGTGCCGGGCGGCCGCGATGGCGCGCAGCTGGGCCGGGCTGAGCAGGTCGGGTTCGGGCAGCACCAGGGTGTCGGCGCCGTTCGCGGCGGCCGCGGGGTCGGTGCTGAGCCCGGTCCTGATGCCCTGGTGCTCGAGCAGGGCGACCACGGCGTGGGCGCCGTCGGCGTCGTACGAGCGCGGGTCGATCGGGGCGTAGCGGTGGCCGCGGTTGAGGACGGCGATGCCGACGGCGGCGACCAGCAGGACGGCGAGGACGACGAGGTACCAGCGGGCCCGGCGGACCAGGCGGCGCCCGGTGGGGGCGAGGCTGGTCGGCGTGGCCTCGGCGGCGGGCGGTTCGGCGGCGGGGGGAGCCGGGGCGGTGCTGGTCATGCCGCTCCTCCCGGGGTCGGGGCCGGGGCGGGGGCCGCGGCGTGGGCGAGGACCGGGCGGGTGCGTTCCAGCGTCCGGTCGAGGTCCAGCAGCAGCTGGTAGGCGGCCTGGTCGGCGGTGCGCTCGCCGTAGGCGATGTCGTCGAAGGCGCGGGCGGCCGCGGTCAGCGCGGCGGCGTGCTCGGGCAGGGCCCGGCCGGCCTCGGCGGCGGCCTCGTCGGCGGTGCGGCCGGGGCGGGAGTCGAGCAGGGTGCGCTCCTCCAGGGCCCGGACCAGCGCGCGCATCTGCTCGCGGACGGCTTCGGCCCAGCGGCCCGCGGCGGCGTGCCCGGCGGCATCCGCGCGGTACTGGGCGGCGGTGCGTGGGCCGTCGGTGCCGTACACGCCCAGGACGGTGCGGGCGGCGCGCTTGGGTGCGCCGAGGCGCCACCAGACGGCGGCGCCGATCACCACGGCGACGATCAGGAAGAACACCAGTCCGGTGCTGCCGTCGGTGCCGCCGCCGGAGATGCTGCCCATGGCGCGGTCGAGGTGGTCCCAGATCCAGTCGACGACGCGTTCCAGGACGGTCGGGTCGTTCTTGTGGTACTCGGCGTTGAGCAGCTCGTCGCGGGCGGCGTCGCGGGCCGGGTCACGCGGAACGGTGACCGGGGCGCCGGCGGCGGCGAGGAGCCTGTCCCCCCAGATGGGCATCCGGTTCAGCGCCCTGCCGTGGTCTGGTCCGCCGGGCCGCTCCCGCCGGTGCCGCCCTGCTCGGGCAGTCCGGCGGCGCGGGCGAGCTCGATGTCCAGGGCTTCGCGGCGGATCCGCTGGTCGATGTAGACCAGCACGCTGACCGCGGCCAGGAACGGGGTGGCCAGCGCGGAGGCGATGATGCCGGCGATCGCGGTGAGCACCATCATGCCGATGGACTGCTGGGAGGTGTCGCCGAAGCGGTCGACGGAGCCGAAGCCGAGCAGCAGGCCGATGACGCGGAACGGGATGACCAGGGTCGCCCCGACGATCCCGGCCAGGAGCCGGCTCAGCAGGACGATGCCGAAGATCCGCCACCAGGAGCCGCGGGCCAGCCGCCGCGAGCGCGACAGCGCCGTCACCACGCCCTGCTTCTCCAGCATCAGCGCGGGGGCGGCCAGGCTGTAGCGGATCAGCAGCCAGAGTCCGACCGGGACGGTCAGCACGCCGACCAGGAACAGCAGGCCCTCGGTGCCGCGGCTGCCCGCGCCACCGGCGCTGTAGCCGAGCCACGGGGTGAAGCCGAGCAGGATCACGCCGCCGCTCAACAGGGTGGTGAGCACGGTGAGCCCGAGCAGCTTCAGCAGTCGGGGGCGTGCGTCGCGCCAGGCCTCCCCGGCGGTCACCGAGCGGCCGAGGACGGCGCGGCTGACCACGATGGTCAGCAGTGCGACGGCGAGCGCGTCGAGCAGCAGTGTCAGCGGCAGGCTGGCGAGCAGGGTGAGGAGCTGGGTGGAGGCACCGGTGCGGCCCCTGACCAGCAGCTGGGCGACGAAGGCGCCGGCCCGGTCGAGGACGGCGATGCCGAGCGAGAGGGTGAGGGCGGTGCGCCAGTGCCGGCGGACGGTGGTGACGGCGCCGTCGAGCAGTTCGCCGACGCTCAGCGGGCGCAGCGGGATGACGCCTGGCCGGGGGCTGCGGGCGGCTTCCCAGCCGTACGGGCCGCGCCCGGGCGTCTGTCCGCCGTGGTGCGGCTGCCCGTACTGGGTGCCCCAGCCGGGGGTGGCCTGAGGGGGTGCCGACGGCCCGGGCACGGCGGCGGGCGCGTCGGCCGGGGGCCGGACGCCGTCGCGGGGTGGCTCGGACGAGCCGGGCGAGGCCCAGCCCGGAGTGTCGGTCATCACTGCTCCTCGGAGGGGCGTCCTGGGCGCGGCTCCGAGCGGATCTTCCGCCCGCGCGCAGCGCCCATCGTGCCATGGGGCCCGGAGACGCCCCAGGGGTATCCGGTTGCTGATCGGCAACGGGGCCCGTCAGGGGGTCGGACGGCGGGTTCCGGACCGTTCGGAGGGGCTCCGACGAGGGCTATTCGCCCGGTATGGCCGGAATTCGACGGCAGGGGAGTTGGCCGTTGTGGAGCATTGACACTGCTGTGCGGCAGGTCACAATCCGGTAATGAGAAGATGGACGCATGAAGGGACGCGTCCTCGTCGTTGATGACGACTCCGCACTGGCCGAGATGCTCGGCATCGTGCTGCGTGGTGAGGGTTTTGAGCCGTTTTTCGTCGCGGATGGGGACAAGGCGCTAGCCGCGTTCCGGGAGAGCAAGCCCGATCTGGTCCTGCTCGACCTGATGCTGCCGGGCCGCGACGGCATCGACGTGTGTCGGCAGATCCGGGCGGAGTCCGGCGTCCCGATCGTCATGCTGACCGCGAAGACCGACACCGTCGACGTGGTGGTGGGCCTGGAGTCCGGCGCCGACGACTACGTCACCAAGCCGTTCAAGCCCAAGGAGCTGGTGGCCCGGGTGCGCGCCCGGCTGCGCCGCGCCGAGGAGCCGACGCCCGAGCAGCTGACCATCGGCGACCTGGTGATCGACGTGGCCGGCCACTCGGTGAAGCGGGACGGGCGCAGCATCCCGCTGACCCCGCTGGAGTTCGACCTGCTGGTCGCGCTGGCCCGCAAGCCCTGGCAGGTGTTCACCCGCGAGGTGCTGCTGGAGCAGGTCTGGGGCTACCGCCACGCGGCGGACACCCGGCTCGTCAACGTCCATGTGCAGCGTCTGCGTTCCAAGATCGAGAAGGACCCGGAGCGTCCGGAGATCGTGGTGACCGTCCGCGGCGTCGGCTACAAGGCCGGACCCAGCTGACGTGACGGACCGGGCTGAGGACACCCCGTCGGGTTCCGCGACCGACGGGGCGGGGGCCGTGCGCGGAGACGTGCTGAGTTCGACCACCCGCCGCCGTCGCGGCCCCTCCGGAGTGTTCTGCCTGATGAAGCGTCGGTTCCGTCGCCCCGCGCGCCAGGTGACCGCGCTGTACCGCCGGTCGATCCAGGTGCGCGTGGTCGCGGTGTCCCTGCTGGCCTCCATCGCGGTGGTCCTGGTGCTGGGCGTGGTCGTGGTGGCGCAGGTGCGCAACGGCCTGCTGGACACCAAGATCGACGCCGCCCGGGCGCAGGCCCGGATCGGTTTCCAGGTCGAGCAGAAGAAGATCGACGAGGCCCGGGACCAGAACCTGCGGGGTGCCGTCGACCCGAGCACCGGCGAGACCGGCACCTGGCTGCTGCGCCAGGTCAACGACCTCGCCGCGAGCGGGCAGACGGTCTACTCGGTGATCGCGATGGCCCCCGGTACCGGGACGGTCGTCCCGGACAGCGCCGGCTTCGCACCGCGTTACTCGGGCGACATCCAGCCCAGCAGCATCCCGGACACCCTGCGCGCCAAGCTCTACGAAGAGCCCGGCCAGATGTTCGACCAGCCGACCCGGATCCACCGCTCGCCCGAGGCCGGCGGCAAGAGCGAGCCCGGGCTGGCCCTCGGCATGCAGTTCGTCGGCCCGGCCAACACCAGCTACCAGCTGTTCTACGTGTTCTCCTTCGGCCAGGAGACCGACACCCTCAACCTGATCACCGGCACCCTGGCGACCGCCGGCGTGTTCGTGGTGATCCTGATGGGCGGCATCGCCTGGGTCGTGGTGCGCCAGGTGGTCACCCCGGTGCGGATGGCGGCCGGCATCTCCGAGCGGCTCGCCGACGGGCACCTGGAAGAGCGGATGAAGGTGACCGGGACGGACGACATCGCCCGCCTCGGGGAGTCGTTCAACCGGATGGCCAACGCCCTGCAGGCGCAGATCCGCCAGCTGGAGGAACTGTCCCGGGTGCAGCGGCGCTTCGTCTCGGACGTCTCGCACGAGCTGCGCACCCCGCTGACCACGGTCCGGATGGCCGCCGACCTGATCTACGACAGCCGCGAGGACCTGGACCCGATGGCGGCCCGCTCGGCGGAGCTGCTGCAGGGTCAGCTGGACCGCTTCGAGTCGCTGCTGGCCGACCTGCTGGAGATCAGCCGCTTCGACGCCGGCGCCGCGATCCTGGACGCCGAGCCGGTCGACCTGCGCGAGATCGTCGCCCGGGTGGTGGAGGCCGCCGATCCGCTGGCCCAGGCCAAGGGCAGCACCGTGGTGATCCGCGGCGACGGCGAGCCGGTGCTGGCCGAGGTGGACTCCCGCCGGATCGAGCGCATCCTGCGCAACCTGGTGGTCAACGCGCTGGAGCACGGCGAGGGCCGTGACGTGGTGGTCCGGCTGGGCTCGGCGGACGGCGCGGTCGCGGTCGGCGTGCGCGACTACGGCATCGGCCTCAAGCCGGGCGAGGCGTCCCGGGTGTTCCACCGCTTCTGGCGGGCGGACCCGTCCCGGGTGCGCACCACCGGCGGCACCGGCCTGGGCCTGTCCATCGCGGTCGAGGACGCCCATCTGCACGGCGGCTGGCTCCAGGCCTGGGGCGAGCCCGGCGGCGGCTCGCACTTCCGGCTCACTCTGCCGCGCACCCGCGGCGGCGAGATCAACCGGGCGCCGTTCCGGCTGGAGCCGGAGGACTCCCGCAACAACCGGGGCCTGGGTGCGTACGGCACGCCGTACCGCCGGGCGATCGCTCCGGCCGGCTCGACGGCGATGACCGCCGCCGAGGAGCAGACCGAGCCGCCGGAAGGGGCCGGCAACGGGCTGGGCAGCGGGCTCGGCGGGGTGCTGAACATCGGCCCCGGGCTGAGCCGGAGCCGACTGCCGGAGGGGCCGCGCTCGGACCCCTCGGACGTGCGGACGGCGGCCGGTTACGGCGCCACCGGCGCCCAGGTCATGGTGGACCCGACGCCGGGACGGCCGTCGGTGGCACAGCGGACGGCGGAACCGGACGCGACGGGTGGGACGGACCTGGAGGGGTCGCAGCGTGCGAAGGACGAGCAACAGGACTGAGCCACGGCTCGTGGCGGTGGCCGGTGTGCTGCTCGGCGCCCTGGTGGCGAGCGGCTGCGCGGCCATGCCGGACTCCGGCGGCATCACCAAGGTGGAGCTGTCGCAGGGCTCGGCCGACAAGAACCTGCAGGCCAGGGTCTTCCCGGTGGCGCCCGGCAAGGGCGCCGAGCCGCGCGAGCTGCTGACCGGGTTCCTGGACGCGGTGACCGCCGACGAGGGCTTCGACACCGCGCGCAAGTACCTCACCGAGCGCGCCGCCGCGAGCTGGAACCCGGAGGCGGAGATCCGGGTGCTCTCCGCCACGCAGATCCCGACCGACCAGGTGGTCACCGACGCGGACGGCGTCTACTCCGAGACGGTGTCCGGGCAGCTGGTGGCCACGGTCGACGAGAAGCACTCGTACTCGCTGGTGGCCGGGGGGCAGAACGTCAACTCCTTCGACTTCACCTTCGTCCGGGAGAAGGGCGAGTGGCGGATCGACAAGCTGCCGCCCGGCGTGATCATGAACGAGGCCAACTTCCGGAACAGCTTCCGGCAGGTCGAGCGCTTCTTCTACACCGCCCCGGACCCGTCCGCGCCCGCCTCCGGCAACGGTGGCCAGGACGTGCTGGTCGCCGACCCGATCTACCTGCGGCGCCGGGTCGACCCGCTGACCGCGGCCGCCAAGGCCCTGGTCGCCGGGCCCTCGACCTGGCTCGCGCCGGTGGCCCGGACGGCCTTCCCGAGCGGGAGCACGGTCGACAAGGTGACCCTCGACGACAGCCGGGTCGCCCACGTGCAGCTCGGCGGGCCCGACCTGGGCGATCCGACGGCCTGCCGCCGGATGGCGACCCAGCTCTTCTACACCTTCGCCGACCAGGGCAAGGGGCAGGTCGACCGGCTGGAACTGAAGGGGCAGCGCGGCTCCTGCACGGCCAGCCGCAGCGACGGCTCGGCCGTCGGCCCCGGCGCGCTGGCCGGGCCGGTGCCCCCGCAGCAGTACTACCAGCGTGCCGACAACGGCGTGCTGATGGAAGCCGACGAGGGGCACAGCGGCGACCCGGTGCCCGGGGTGCTCGGCAAGCCCCGCGCGAACGGCGCGCCCCAGCTGGGCACCGTCGCGGTCAGCCGGGACGGCTCCCAGGCCGCCGCGCTCACGGACGACGGCCACCAGCTCTACACGGTGCCGCTGTCGGCCAACACGGTCGCGATGCCCGAGCCGGTGCTCAGCTCGCCGGTGAAGGCCGGCGCCAAGGACGACGGCCTCACCTCGCCCACCTGGGACGGCCGCGGCGACCTCTGGGTGGTGGACCGCAACCCGCAGGCCCCGCGGGTGGTCATGGTGCGCGGCAACAAGACGTACACCGTGGCGGTCGACAGCCTGCCCGGGGAGACGGTGCAGGCACTGAAGATCTCCTCGGACGGCGCTCGGATCGCCCTGGTGGTCAAGTCGCCCGGCGTGGCGGGCAGTTCACTCAGGTTCGGACGGGTGGAGCGCGGCGGCACCCCGGAGGCGCCGACCGTGCGGATCACCGGGGTGCGCCGGGCGGCCCCCTCGCTCACCGACGTCGCCTCGGTGTCCTGGGCGGAGACCGACCAGCTGCTGGTGCTCGGCAAGGAGGCCGACCGCCCCCAGCAGCTGTACTACATCAGCACCGACGGCTCGCAGACCACGGACAGTCAGCTGCAGACCGGCAACGGCCTGCCGTCCTCCCCGCAGTCGATCTCGGCCGCGGAGTCCCGCGGGTACCTCCTGGCGCAGCCGTGGCCGGTGCTCGCGGTGGCGGGCGGGACGGTCTACCGGCTGGTCAACAACCAGTGGCGGGAAGCCCAGTTGGTGGACAAGGCCCGCTCGTACTTCTACGCGGGCTGACCGTCGGGCGCGGCAGACGCGGGGTCGGTGGGGTCGGCGGGGTCTCACTCCACGGGCTGGACGGCGGTGGCCGCGACCGTCGCGGCGGCGCGGGCGGGCAGTCCGGCGTCGGCCAGCGCCCGGGCCGCCTCGGCCAGGCTCGCCCCGGTGGTCACCAGGTCGTCCACCAGCACCGGCTGACGGCCGGCCAGACCGCGGCGGGCGCGCGGCAGGACGGTGAGCGCGCCGTGCAGGTTGCGCCGCCGCTCGACGGCGTTCAGGCCGGTCTGGTCGGCGACCGGACGGGCGTGCCGCAGCAGCGGCGCGGCCCGGGCGTCCAGGCCGGCCCGGCGCAGCGACCGGGCGGCGGCCCCGGCCAGCCGCAGCGTCGGGTCGTGGCCGCGGGCGCGCACGGCCGCCCGGGCCGAGGGCATCGGGACCAGCAGCAGCGGCGCGGCCCCGACCTGCGCCCCCAGGGCGGAGCGCACCGCCCGTCCGAGCGCCTCGCCGAGCGGCCCGGCCAGCCGCAGCGCGCCGCGCTCCTTGTGCGCGAGCAGCAGTTGCCGCACCGGGTCGGTGTACGGCGCGGCGGCGTGCGCCCAGGGCAGCAGGGTGGGGCCGGGACGGACGTCGGCCAGGGCGTGCCGGCAGACCGGGCAGAGCTGGGTGCGTTCGGCACCGCAGCCCGCGCAGTTCGCGGGCAGCAGGACGTCCAGCAGCCCGGCCAGTGCGTGGCCGAACGGTGTCGGTGCGGACGGCGGACGGGCGGGGGAGGAGGACGGCGGCACGGCTGCTCCTTGCGGCGGCAGGCACGGAGAGTCAGCAAAGGATGCGCCGTATGGGGGGTGTTGTCCAGGTATTTACCCTTACTTCACCCACAGGAGGGTAGACAGGGTGCAACAGTTTGACCGCCTGCCCGCAGTATCGGGTCATACCCCCCATCGCGCCTGGGGAGGCGAAAACTCCCTGTGAGGTGTTCGATAAGGCTCCAGGGGGTTTCAACCGTCCCTGATGGGGAGGAAGTGGAATGAGGGCCAGTCGTTCCCGCCGCTGGCGGCGGGGGCGGGGGCCGGCAGTGGATGGGCTGGTCCAGCTGGAGCTCAGTCCGGTCCGGTAGCACCCGGATCGGCGTCAGCACGAGGGATCGGAGTTCTGCGTGGACATCGTCGTCAAGGGCCGCAAGACCGAGGTGCCCAAGAGGTTCCGCGAGCACGTGGCCGAGAAGCTGGAGAAGGTCCAGAAGTTCGACGGCAAGGTGATCAGCCTCGACGTCGAGGTGTCCAAGGAGCACAACCCGCGGCAGGCCGACCGGTCGGACCGCGTGGAGATCACTCTTCGTACCCGGGGCCCGGTGATCCGGGCCGAAGCCGCCGCCGCCGACCCGTACGCGGCGCTCGACCTGGCCTCGGCGAAGCTCGACGCGCAGCTGCGCAAGTCCGCGGACCGGCGCCGGGTGCACAAGGGCGGTACGAACCGCTCGCCGATCAGCGTCGCCGAGGCGACCGCGGCCCTGGCCGCGCTGCCGACCACGACGGCGCACGAGGGCGAGACCAACGGGGCCGTCCGCAAGACCATGATGGGATCCCTGGAAGTGGAGGGCGAAGGCCCGCTGGTGGTCCGGGAGAAGACGCACTCGGCCGCCCCCATGGCGCTGGACCAGGCGCTCTACGAGATGGAGCTGGTCGGCCACGACTTCTACCTCTTCGTGGAGAAGGACAGCGGCCTGCCGAGCGTCGTCTACCGCCGGCACGGCTACCACTACGGCGTCATCCACGTGCAGCCGGACATGACGGCCGGCGTGGCCAGTGGCGCGGGCGGTGCGATCGGCCGGTCCGACGACGAGGACTGACCGTCCTCCCGACGGCAATGACGGAGCGGTGACCCCGGCGGCTTCCGCCGGGGTCACCGGCGTTTCGGGGCGTTCCGCCCGTTTCGGACGCGACCGGTGGGACGGGTTCGAACGGTGCACGGATCCGTTGCGTTCCGGGGTCACCCGATGCGGGGGAATCAGCATCGGAGGGTGACCGCGGCGACGGCGAGGCGTGGAATGATTGGGCGCACGTTGACCCGCGAAGGGGGAGGAGCGGATGGGGGATCACTTCGGGCTGGGGCCCGCAGCGGGACCGGTCACCGGACTGCCACCGGGGCCGGAGGAGGGACCCGCGTACGCGCCGCACCGGGGTGAGCCGATCCGCGTCCTGGTGGTGGACGACCACGCCCTGTTCCGCCGGGGGCTGGAGATCGTGCTCGCCGAGGAGCCGGACATCAAGGTGGTCGGCGAGGCCGGGGACGGCGCCGAGGCCGTGCTGAAGGCCGCCGACCTGCTGCCCGACATCATCCTGATGGACGTCCGGATGCCGCGCCGCAGCGGGATCGAGGCCTGCACCGCGATCAAGGACGTGGCACCCAGCACCAAGATCATCATGTTGACGATAAGCGACGAGGAGGCCGACCTCTACGAGGCGATCAAGGCGGGGGCCACCGGCTACCTGCTCAAGGAGATCTCCACCGACGAGGTTGCCACCGCGATCCGCGCGGTCGCCGACGGGCAGTCGCAGATCAGCCCGTCGATGGCCTCCAAGCTGCTCACCGAGTTCAAGTCGATGATCCAGCGGCGCTCCGACGACCGGGACCTGGTGCCCGCGCCCCGGCTCACCGACCGGGAGCTGGAGGTGCTGAAACTGGTGGCGACCGGAATGAACAACCGGGAGATCGCCAAGGAGCTGTTCATCAGCGAGAACACCGTGAAGAACCACGTCCGCAACATCCTGGAGAAGCTCCAACTGCATTCCAGGATGGAGGCCGTGGTGTACGCGATGCGGGAGAAGATCCTCGAAATAGGATGAGCGGTGCGCGCCGCCGGCCCAGGGCTTGTCTGACGAGCCCTATTCCGTGAGCAGCTTCTCCAGGGCCGGGCGCAGCCGTTCGTCGTGCAGCGCCTCGACCCGCACGTCCTGGCAGCCGACCCAGGCGGCCGCCTCGCGCAGTGCGGCGGCCAGCGCCTCGAGGTGCCGGGCACCGCCGCGGTCGCCGGTCAGCGAGACCTGCCGGGCGACCAGGGTGCGGCCCTCCCGGGCCGGGTCGACCCGGCCGACCAGCCGGCCGCCGGCCAGCAGCGGCATCGCGAAGTAGCCGTGCACCCGCTTGTGCTTGGGCGTGTAGGCCTCCAGTCGGTGCGTCATGCCGAAGATCCGTTCGGTGCGGGCGCGGTCCCAGACCAGTGAGTCGAACGGCGAGAGCAGCGTGGTGCGGTGGCGCCCGCGCGGGGCGGTGGCGAGCGCGGCCGGATCGGCCCAGGCCGCCGCCCGGGTGCCGTCCGGGCCCCAGCCGGCCACCTGCACCGGGACCAGGCCGCTGTCCGCGAGCACCGGGTCCAACTGCTCGGCGCGCAGCCGGTGGTAGTCCAGCAGGTCGGCCCGGGTGGCCACGCCGAGCGCGGCGCCGGCTTGGGCCACCAGGGTGCGCACGCACTCCTCGTCGGAGCGGTCCTGGCCGAACAGGGCCTCGGGGACCGCCTGTTCGGCCAGCGCGTAGACCCGCTTCCAGCTCCGGCGCTCGGTGCAGACCACGTCTCCGAAGGCCAGCGCCCGTTCGACCGCGATCTTGGTGTCGGACCAGTCCCACCACTCGGCGGTCCGCTTGGCCCCGCCCAGCTCGGTGGAGGTCAACGGCCCCTCGGCACGCAGCTTGTCGAGCACCGCCCGGTACGTCGCGGGCGCGACCTGGTGGCCCCAGAGGTGGCCGCGGTCGCGGTAGTGCCGGCGCCGGAAGGCGAAGAGCGGCCACTCCTCGACCGGCAGGACGCAGGCCGCGTGCGACCAGTACTCGAAGCTGCCGCCCGCGCCCCAGTACGCCGCCTCGACCGCCGGGCGGCCGACCGCGCCGAGCCGCGCGTACGGCACCAGCTCGTGCGAGCGGGCCAGTACCGAGATGGTGTCCAACTGGACGGCGCCCAGGTGCCGCAGCACCCCGCGCACCCCGGCCCGGCGTTCGGGCGCGCCCAGCAGCCCCTGGGCACGCAGGGCGATCCGGCGGGCGTCGTCGGCGCCCAGGACGGCGACGGGGGTGTGGTCGGCAGCGGCGGCGGTCATGCCGGCGAGCGTAATCGGGGGGACTGACAGCGGGCCGCGGGCGGGGTGGCCGGGGTGCGGACCGGGCGCTCAGTCCAGGTCGGCGGGGAGCAGCGAGGCGATCCAGGCGTCCCGGAAGACGCCGCGCTGGTCGGCGTAGGACCGCAGGGTGCCCTCGTGGCGGTAGCCGACCCGCTCGGCGACCGCGCGCGAGCCCTCGTTGCCGACGTAGGCGAGCCACTGGAGGCGGCGCAGGCCGAGGTCGGTGAGCGCCCAGCGGGCGACCGCGCGGGCCGCCTCGACGGTGTAGCCGCGGCCGCGCTGCTCCTTCGCCGTCCACCAGCCGACCGAGCCGGCGGCCGGGTCGCCGGCCTGGCGGGTGACCGCCTGGGCGCCGACCAGGCGTCCGGTGCCGCGTTCGACCACGCACCAGATGAACTCGGCGCCGGCGGCCCGCCCCTCGGGCGCCAGGGTGCGGACGAAGAACTCGGCGTCCTCGCGGCGGTAGGGGACGGGGACGACCGTCCAGCGCTGGATCTCCTCGTCCTGGCAGGCCGCGAAGATCGCGTCGACGTCCGACTCCCGCGGGGCCCGCAGGACGAGGCGGTCGGTGGTGAGGGTGACGAGTTCGCTCCGCGCTTCTTCCATGGGCGGATTATTTCCCCCGAGGAGGAAGGCGGCCATCCGCATGAGAGGCCAACTCCCGGGCCCGTCGACCGTTTTGTCCCGGTGGGCGGTGCTATCGATCCATGTGCACGCGCGGGTGACACGGGAATACCGTGCTGACGCACCTCCCGGCGCATTGGACTCCTCGCATACGATGGCCCGTGCGGTGGGGTGGACCCGCCGTGCAGTCGTCCAGTGCCAATACAGGCAAGGAGCCCGCTCAAGTGTCCGTCTTCGACAAGATCCTGCGCGCCGGCGAAGGCAAGATCCTTCGCAAGCTGCAGCGGATTGCTGCCCAGGTCAACTCCATCGAAGAGGACTTCGTCAACCTCACCGACGCCGAGCTGCGCGCGCTGACCGACGAGTACAAGCAGCGGCTCGCCGACGGCGAGACCCTGGACGACATCCTCCCCGAGGCGTTCGCCACCGTCCGCGAGGCCGCCAAGCGCGTGCTCGGCCAGCGGCACTACGACGTCCAGCTCATGGGTGGCGCGGCCCTGCACTTCGGCTACGTCGCCGAGATGCGCACCGGTGAGGGCAAGACCCTGGTCGGCACCCTCCCCGCGTACCTGAACGCGCTGACCGGCAAGGGCGTCCACCTGATCACCGTCAACGACTACCTCGCCGAGCGCGACTCGGAGTGGATGGGCCGGGTGCACCGCTTCCTCGGCCTCGAAGTCGGCGTGATCCTGGCCAACATGACGCCCGCCGAGCGCAAGCTCCAGTACGCGATGGACATCACGTACGGCACGAACAACGAGTTCGGCTTCGACTACCTGCGCGACAACATGGCCTGGTCGAAGGACGAACTCGTCCAGCGCGGCCACAACTTCGCGGTCGTCGACGAGGTCGACTCGATCCTCATCGACGAGGCCCGCACCCCGCTGATCATCTCCGGCCCGGCGGACCAGGCGACCAAGTGGTACGCCGACTTCGCCAAGCTGGTGCTGCGCCTGAAGATCGACCGCGACTACGAGGTCGACGAGAAGAAGCGCACCGTCGGCGTCCTGGAGGAGGGTGTCACCCGGGTCGAGGACTACCTCGGCATCGACAACCTCTACGAGTCGGTGAACACCCCGCTCGTCGGCTTCCTGAACAACGCCATCAAGGCCAAGGAGCTGTACAAGAAGGACAAGGACTACGTCGTCATGAACGGCGAAGTCATGATCGTCGACGAGCACACCGGCCGCATCCTGGCCGGCCGCCGCTACAACGAGGGCATGCACCAGGCGATCGAGGCCAAGGAGGGGGTGGAGGTCCAGAACGAGAACCAGACCCTGGCCACCATCACCCTGCAGAACTTCTTCCGCCTGTACGACAAGCTGGCGGGCATGACCGGTACCGGTACCACCGAGGCCGCCGAGTTCCACCAGATCTACAAGCTCGGCGTGGTGCCGATCCCGACCAACAAGCCGCCGCTGCGCATCGACCAGCCCGACCTGATCTACAAGTCGGAGCCGGCCAAGTTCGCCGCCGTGGTCGAGGACATCGCCGAGAAGCACGAGAAGGGCCAGCCGGTGCTGGTCGGCACCGTGTCGGTCGAGAAGTCCGAGTACCTGTCGCAGGAGCTGCGCAAGCGCGGCATCCCGCACGAGGTGCTGAACGCCAAGCACCACGAGCGCGAGGCCCAGATCGTCGCGCAGGCCGGCCGCAAGGGCGCCGTCACCGTCGCCACCAACATGGCAGGCCGCGGCACCGACATCATGCTCGGCGGCAACGCCGACCACCTGGCCGCCGCCGAGCTGGCGCAGCGCGGGCTGACTCCGACCGACACCCCGGAGGAGTACGAGGCCGCGTTCCCGGCCGCGCTGGAGAAGGCCAAGGCCTCGGTCAAGGCCGAGCAGGACGAGGTCAAGGAGGCCGGCGGCCTCTACGTCCTCGGCACCGAGCGGCACGAGTCCCGCCGGATCGACAACCAGCTGCGCGGCCGCTCCGGCCGTCAGGGCGACCCGGGCGAGTCCCGCTTCTACCTGTCGCTGGGCGACGACCTGATGCGCCTGTTCAAGGCCGGCATGGTCGAGCGCGTGCTCTCGATGGCCAACGTGCCCGAGGACGTGCCGATCGAGTCCAAGATGGTCACCCGCGCGATCGCCTCCGCGCAGACCCAGGTCGAGCAGCAGAACTTCGAGATCCGCAAGAACGTCCTGAAGTACGACGAGGTGCTCAACCGGCAGCGCGAGGTCATCTACGGCGAGCGCCGCCGCGTGCTGGAGGGCGAGGACCTGCAGGAGCAGGTCGGCCACTTCATGGACGACACCGTCGAGGCCTACGTCCGGGCGGCCACCGGCGAGGGCTTCGAGGACGACTGGGACCTCGACAAGCTCTGGACCGCGTTCAAGCAGCTCTACCCGATCACCCTGGACCTGGCGGAGCTGGAGGAGGAGGTCGGCGGTCCGTCCGGCCTGACCCCGGACTTCCTGATCAAGGTCGTCCAGGAGGACATCCAGGCCCAGTACGGCGTCCGCGAGGACCAGCTCGGCGAGGAGATCCTGCGCGAGCTGGAGCGCCGCGTCGTGCTGTCGGTGCTGGACCGGCGCTGGCGCGAGCACCTCTACGAGATGGACTACCTCCAGGAGGGCATCGGCCTGCGGGCCATGGCGCAGCGCGACCCGCTGGTCGAGTACCAGCGCGAGGGCTTCGACATGTTCACCGCGATGATGGAGGGCATCAAGGAGGAGTCCGTCGCCTACCTGTTCAACCTGGAGGTCCAGGTCGAGCAGCAGGTCGAGGAGGTGCCGGTGGCGGACGCCGAGGTGCTGCTCGAGAAGCTGGAGAAGGACGCCGCCCGCCCGGAGATCAAGGCCAAGGGCCTGGAGGCCCCGAAGCCGCAGCGGCTGCACTACACGGCCCCTTCGGAGGAGGTCGGCGGCGGTGTGGTCGAGGGCGACTTCGAGGACGCCGTGCCGGAGGACGACGGCGACGGGATGACCCGGGCCGAGCGGCGCAAGGCCGCCAAGGCCGCCAAGGGCCGCCGCCGCAAGGGCTGAGCCCCTCGCAGCACGCCGCGCAGGGCGCCGCTCCCGGACCGGGGCGGCGCCCTGCGCCGTCCGGTGCGCCGTGGTCGTCATTGGGCCTCCACGGCGGTGCACTGCCACTGGCCGGCCGGGCCGCGCTGCTCCAGCCGGAAGGCCACCATGTGGTGCCGCCGGCCGAGGTCGACCCGGACGCAGGCCTCGACGGCGTCGGGCGAGGGTGACCGGTCGTGCACCGGGCCGAGCCGGGGCCGGCCGGCGGGGCCGCCGCGGCGCAGCGCACCGGCCCGGACCAGTGAGGCGAGCTGCCCGTAGCCGTCCAGGCTGGTGTGCCGCATCAGCTGGCCGGCGGGCCGGGCGCCGGTGAGCACCTCGACCAGCTGGTGGGCGAAGCGGGTGGCGAGCGCCCCGGCGTCGTGGCGGGCCGCGCCGGTGGCCGCGGCGGCCCCGGCTCCGGCGGCCGCGGTGCAGGCGGCGCGCGGGTGGCGCGGGCGGCGCCCGGTCGGGTCGCAGCCGCCGGAGGCGCGGTCGCGACGGTGCGGACGGGCGGTGAGCTGGTTGCTGAGCTGCGCGGTCACGGATGGCTCCCGGTAAGGGTGGTGCGGGTACGGACGGGCCCAGGCTGGCGGCGGCCCGGGCGTGGCGGCAACGCGTTTTCGAGCGGCCCGGAGTCCGGCGCGAAGTTCACCTATCCGGGTGAGGCGCCCAGTGCGGCGACGGGCCCGGCCCGCATCCCGGCGGCGCCGGATTGACGTGCGGGGACGGGCCGTACGGCCCGAAAGGGGACGCCCGGATACGGCGGACCGGGTGGTTCGGGGCCGGGCTCCCGTTGCGCCGCCCGTCCGTCCCCGCGCACCATCGATAGCCTGACCCGCTCCCAACGACGACGGGCGGCCAGGATGACGACAGCCGGGATGACCTCACGGACGGCGGCGGCGCAGGGCTCGAGCGCCGGCGGCGCGCCCCGGCGCGGCCTGGTGCTGGGCGGGGGCGGAATGCTCGGCGCGGCCTGGACGGTCGGCGCGCTGTGCGCCGTCGAGGAGGCCACCGGCCACCGGCCGGGCGAGGCGGACGTGCTGCTCGGCACCTCGGCGGGCGCGATCCTGTCCGCGCTGCTGGCCGGGGGCGTGCACCCCGAACAACTGCGCGACCACCAGCGCGGCCTGCCGATCACCGAGGGCCCGCTGGCCGGGGTGGCCTTCGACTACGACACGGCGGCGGGCGGCGCGCTGCCGCCCCGCCCGCGCGCCGGGATCGGCTCGCCCGACCTGCTGCGGGACGCCGTCCGGCATCCGCGCGAGTACCCGCTGCTGACCATGGTCTCGGCGATGGCGCCGCACGGCCGCGGCTCGCTGGCGCCGGTCGGCGAGCTGGTGCGCGGGCTGTTCGGCCCGGGCGGCTGGCCGGCGCCGGACGGCTCGGCCCCCGCTGCGGCGGGGGTGGCGCCGAGCGCGGCCGCCGCGCCGCTGCGGGTGGCCGCGGTGGACTACCGCAGCGGCCACCGGGTGGTCTTCGGCGACCCGCAGGCCCCCGACGTCGCGGTGGCCGACGCCGTGATGGCCTCCTGCGCCATCCCCGGCTGGTTCGCGCCGGTGCGGGTGAACGGCTCGGCGTACGTGGACGGCGGCTGCTGGTCCGCCACCAACGCCGACCTGCTGCTCGGCCGCGGCCTGGACGAGGTGTACGTGCTGGCCCCGATGGCGCTGCGGCTGGGCCCGCGGGCCGAGCGCTCCGGCGGCCGCGGCACCCGGGCCGCGCTGCGCGAGTGGCGGGCCCGGGACCGCCCGCGCGGCGTGCTGGCCCAGCTGGTCAGCCGCTACCGCCGGGCGGTGACCCGGCAGCTGCTGCGGGAGGCCACGCTGCTGCGGGCCGAGGGCGTGCGGGTGCGGCTGCTCGCGCCGACCCTGGCCGACCTGGCGGTGATGGGCCCGAACCTGATGGACCCGGCCCGCCGCGGTGAGGTGCTGGAGAGCGGCCTGCGGTCCAGCCGGGAGGCGCTGGGCGCCGAGCGCGGACCGGGCCCGAGGTGATCACGGGCGGTCCGGCGGAGCTTATTCTTGGGGCGCTGGATGCTGTGCCGCTGGACGAACCCCCGCTGGAACCCCCGCTGGACGAACCGGAGAGTGCCACCGATGCGCGTGTACGTGCCCACCACCCTGACCGGCCTGGCGGCGGCGCACGAGGGCGGCGCCCTGGAGCAGTCCGCGGCGTACGCCGTGACGCCCGCGCTGCGCGAGTGGTACGTCAGCGACGACCTGGAGGAGCTGGAGTACGCGGCGCTGAACCGGGCCGCGCAGTCCTCGCTGCGGCTGCTGGCGGCCGACCCGGACGCCCCGCGCCGGCGCGTGGTGGTGGCGCTGGACGTGGCCGACTCGGCCGTGAAGCCCTTCCCCGGCGACGAGTACCAGGACCAGGCCTCGCTCGGCCGGGTGGTGCTCGCCGGCCCGGTGAAGCTGGCGAAGGCCGCCTCGGTGCACGCGGACGTGGCCGACGACGAGGTGGTCGAGGACGTCGCGGCGGCGGTGGCGGCGGTGGCCGCGGCCGACGCGGGCGACCAGGACGCCCAGTTCACCGTGGACGGCGCCGAGGACCACGACCTGCTCTGGTACGCGACCCAGGAGATCCCGTCCCTGCTGGCCTGAGTGAGCCCCGTCCTACCGGCGTGTCGGCCGTCCGGGTTAACGTTTCGCCCCGTGCGCACTCACATCGTTTGGGACTGGAACGGCACCCTCTTCCACGACATGGACGCGGTCCTCGGCGCGAGCAACGCCGCGTTCGCGACCATCGGCGTCGGGCCGATGACCATGCAGCAGTACCGCGAGCAGTACGAGATCCCGATCCCCCGCTTCTACGAGCGCCTGCTCGGCCGGATGCCCTCCCAGGAGGAGTGGCTGCGACTGGACGACGCCTTCCAGGACCGCTACCGCGAGCTCAGCCTCGCCTGCGGCCTGACCGAGGGCGTGCCCGAGCTGCTGGCGGGCTGGCAGGCGGCCGGGCACAGCCAGTCCCTGCTGTCGATGTACGTGCACGACAAGCTGGTGCCGCTGGTCGACTCCTTCGGCCTGACCGGCAGCTTCCTGCGGGTGGACGGCCGCAGCGGCCCCTCCGGCGGCCAGAAGGCGGAGCTGCTGACGAGGCACCTGGCCGCGCTCGGTGAGCAGGTCGACCCGGCCCGCACGGTGCTGATCGGCGACGCCGCGGACGACGCCCTGGCGGCGCTGCACGCGGGCGCCCACGCGGTGCTGTACACCGGCGGCTCGCACACCCGGGAGAAGCTGGAGCCGGTCGGCGTCCCGGTGGTGGACACCCTGGCCGAGGCGGTCGAGCTGGCGGGCAGCATCACGGGCTGAGTGTTCGCGACGGCGGACGTGGCGGGCGCCACGTCCGCCGTTGGCGTGTCTGGGCGGGCGGATCCGCCCGGGCCTGGTCAGGCTGGACTGACACCGGTAGAGCCAGGACGGAGCCGCCATGCCCATCGACGCAGTCACCGAGGTGCCCACCCCGGTCAACGAGCCGGTGCGGACGTACGCGCCCGGCAGCCCGGAGCGGGACCGGCTGGTGCGGCGGCTGGACGAGCTGGCGGCCGAGCAGATCCCGCTGCCGATGACCATCGGCGGCGAGCAGCGCTTCGGCGGCGGTGAGCGGATCGACGTCGTCCAGCCGCACCACCACGCCGCCAAGCTGGGCGTGTTCGGCAACGCCACCCGGGAGGACGCCCGGGCGGCGGTGGACGCGGCGCTGGCGGCCGGGCCGCAGTGGCGCTCGCTCTCCTTCGACGACCGGGCGGCGGTCTTCCTGCGCGCCGCCGAGCTGCTGGCCGGGCCCTGGCGGGAGACGCTCAACGCGGCGACGATGCTCGGCCAGTCCAAGACCGCGCAGCAGGCCGAGATCGACTCGGCCTGCGAGCTGATCGACTTCTGGCGGTTCAACGTCCACTTCGCCCGGCAGATCCTGGCGGACCAGCCGTTCTCCTCCCCGGGGGTGTGGAACCGGGTCGACCACCGCCCGCTGGAAGGTTTCGTCTACGCGATCACCCCGTTCAACTTCACCGCGATCGCCGGGAACCTGCCGACCGCCCCCGCGCTACTGGGCAACACCGTGGTCTGGAAGCCCGCGCCGACCCAGACCCTGGCCGCGTACCACCTGATGCGGCTGCTGGAGGCGGCCGGCCTGCCGCCCGGGGTGATCAACCTGGTCACCGGCGACGGCCTGCAGGTCTCCCCGGTGGCGCTCGCCGACCCGGCGTTCGCCGGGCTGCACTTCACCGGCTCCACCGCCACCTTCCAGTCGCTCTGGCAGACGATCGGCGCCAACATCGGCGGCTACCGCAGCTACCCGAGGATCGTCGGCGAGACCGGCGGCAAGGACTTCCTGCTGGCCCACCGCTCGGCCGACCCGGAGATCCTGAGGACCGCGATGATCCGCGGCGCCTTCGAGTACCAGGGCCAGAAGTGCTCGGCGCTCTCCCGCGCCTACCTGCCGCGCAGCCTCTGGCTGAGGATCAAGGACGACTTCCTGGCCGAGGTGGACGCCCTGACGGTGGGCGACGTCACCGACCTGTCCAACTTCATGGGCGCCCTGATCGACAAGCGCGCGTTCGAGAAGAACCGGGGCGCCATCGAGCGGGCCAAGGCCGATCCGACCGTCGAGCTGGTGGCCGGCGGCCAGTACGACGACGCGATCGGCTGGTTCGTCCGGCCGACCGTGCTGGTCTCCTCCGACCACCGGGGCGAGATCTTCCGCACCGAGTACTTCGGCCCGATCCTCGCGATCCACGTCTACGAGGACTCCCGCTGGGACGACGCGCTCCGCCGGGTCGACTCGGGGGCCCCGTACGGCCTGACCGGCTCGGTGATCGCACAGGACCGTCACGCCATCGCCCAGGCCGTGGAGGAACTGCGCTTCACCGCCGGAAACTTCTACATCAACGACAAACCCACCGGCGCCGTGGTCGGCCAGCAGCCCTTCGGCGGGTCCCGGGCCTCCGGGACCAACGACAAGGCGGGCGCCGCCCAGAACCTGCTGCGCTGGACCTCGGCCCGGGCGATCAAGGAGACCTTCGTCCCGCCGACCCACCACGGGTACCCACATATGGGCTGAAAGCGAACACGGCGCTCCGGTTTGGACATGGTGTCCAGGACGGACCCGACATCCTGCGGGTTTGCGCCTCCCTGTCCCTGTGCACCTTCGATTGATCCGGTTAGGCTGGCTGGCGTCGTCGGGTGGCTTGCAGGACGAACGAGTCGTCCTACCCGCTGGGAGGGCGTTTCATGCGTGCCATGAGCCCCTTTCAGTCGGACGGTGCGGCAGGATTGCGAGCGACCCGTCGGTGTACATCCACACACCACCGAGTCACGCAACGGCGCGCGACAGGAGCCAAGAAGTCATGCAGACCAAGCTGGACGCAGCCAAGGCCGAACTGCTCAAGAAGGCAGCCGCAGCCGCTGAGAACAGCCAGGTGGGGGGAGCGGCGCCGGGGGAGGGTCTGAGCAACGGCGCTCTGACCGCGTACCTGCACCACTACTACCTCCACACCGCGCCCGAGGACCTGGTCGACCTCGACCCGGTCGACGTGTACGGCGCGGCCGCCTCCCACTACCGCCTGGGTCTCAAGCGCCCCCAGGGCACCGCCGAGGTGCGGGTCCACACCCCCTCGGTCGAGGAGAACGGCTGGTCCTGCGGCCACACCGTGGTCGAGGTCGTCACCGACGACATGCCCTTCCTGGTCGACTCCGTCACCAACGAGCTGTCCCGCCAGGACCGCGCGATCCACCTCGTCGTCCACCCCCAGCTGGTCGTCCGCCGTGACATCACCGGCAAGCTGCTGGAGATCCTGGACGTCGACGCCTGCTCCCGCAGCCAGGCCGCCGGCACCGAGTGGCCCGCCGACGCGACCGTCGAGTCGTGGATGCACATCGAGATCGACCGCGAGACCGACCGCGACGACCTGCGCACCATCGAGACCAACCTGCGCCGCGTGCTCGGCGACGTCCGCGAGGTCGTCGAGGACTGGGCCAAGATGCGCGACAGCGCGCTGCGCCTGGCCGACGAACTCGCCGAGGAGCCCCCGGCCGGCCTGGCCGAGCAGGAGGTCGGCGAGGCCTGGGAGCTGATGCGCTGGCTCGCCGACGACCACTTCACCTTCCTCGGCTACCGCGAGTACGACCTGGTCGAGCACGAGGGCGAGGAGGTCCTCAAGGCCGTCGCCGGGACCGGCCTCGGCATCCTGCGCTCCGACCCGCACAGCCACGACGACCGCCACCACGCGGTCTCCGAGGCCTTCGGCCGCCTCTCCGCGCCGGTCCGCGCCAAGGCCCACGAGAAGAAGCTGCTCGTCCTGACCAAGGCCAACAGCCGCGCCACCGTGCACCGCCCGGCCTACCTGGACTACGTCGGCGTCAAGAAGTTCAACGCCGCCGGCGAGCCGATCGGCGAGCGCCGCTTCCTCGGCCTGTTCTCCTCCGCCGCCTACACCGAGTCGGTCACCCGCATCCCGGTCGTGCGCCGCAAGGTCCAGGCGGTGCTGGAGGAGTCCGGCTTCTCCAGCGAGAGCCACGACGGCCGCGACCTGCTGCAGATCATGGAGACCTTCCCGCGGGACGAGATCTTCCAGACCCCGGCCGCCGAGCTGCTCTCCATCGCCACCAGCGTGCTCTACCTGCAGGAGCGCCGTAAGCTGCGCCTCTTCCTGCGCCAGGACGAGTACGGGCGCTACTTCTCCGCCTTCATCTACCTGCCGCGCGACCGCTACACCACGCGCATCCGGCTGCTGCTCACCGACATCCTCAAGGAGGAGCTGAACGGCGCCACCATCGACTACACGGTGTACGCCACCGAGTCGGTGCTGACCCGCCTGCACTTCGTGGTCCGGGTCGCCCCGGGCACCGAGTTGCCCCAGCTCAGCGACTCCGACATCGAGCGGATCGAGAACCGCCTGGCCGAGGCCGCCCGGTTCTGGATGGACGGCTTCCACGACCAGCTGCACCTCGAACTGGGCGAGGAGAAGGCCGCCGAGCTCGGCCACAAGTACGCCAACGCCTTCCCCGACGGCTACCGCGCCGACTTCCCGCCGCGCACCGCCGTCGCCGACCTCAAGCAGATCGAGTCGCTGCACGGCGAGGGCGACTTCCGCCTGAACCTGTACCAGCCGGTCGGCGCGGGCGACGACGAGCGCCGCTTCAAGATCTACCGGGTCGGCGGCCCGATCTCGCTCACCGAGGTCCTGCCGGTGCTGCAGCGCCTGGGCGTCGAGGTGCTGGACGAGCACCCGTACGCGCTGCGCCGCTCCGACGGCACCACCGCGTGGGTGTACGACTTCGGCCTGAAGCTGCGCGAAGCCACCGAGCTCACCGAAGAGGCCCGCGAGCGCTTCCAGGACACCTTCGCCGCGACCTGGACCGGCAAGGCCGAGAACGACGGCTTCAACGAGCTGGTCCTCACCGCCGGGCTGAACTGGCGCCAGGCGATGGTGCTCCGCGCCTACGCCAAGTACCTGCGCCAGGCGGGCTCCACGTTCTCCCAGGACTACATGGAGGACGCGCTCCGCAACAACACCCACACCACCCGCCTGCTGGTCAACCTGTTCCAGGCCCGACTGAGCCCGAGCCACCAGCTGGGCGCCGCCGAGCTGACCGAGGGCATCCTGGAGGAGCTGGCCGGCGCGCTCGACGAGGTCGTCTCGCTGGACGAGGACCGCATCCTGCGCTCCTTCCTGAACCTCATCAGGGCCACCCTGCGGACCAACTTCTTCCAGCACGACGGCTCCGGCGAGTGGCACTCCTACGTGTCGATGAAGTTCGACCCGAAGGCCATCCCGGACCTGCCGGCCCCGCGCCCGGCGTTCGAGATCTGGGTCTACTCGCCGCAGGTCGAGGGCGTGCACCTGCGCTTCGGCAAGGTCGCCCGCGGCGGTCTGCGCTGGTCCGACCGGCGCGAGGACTTCCGCACCGAGATCCTCGGCCTGGTCAAGGCCCAGATGGTGAAGAACACCGTCATCGTCCCGGTCGGCGCCAAGGGCGGCTTCGTCGCCAAGCAGCTGCCGGACCCGTCGGTGGACCGCGACGCCTGGCTGGCCGAGGGCATCTCCTCGTACAAGACGTTCATCTCGGCGCTGCTCGACATCACCGACAACCTGGTGGCCGGCGAGGTCGTCCACCCGGCCGACGTGGTCCGCCACGACGAGGACGACACCTACCTGGTCGTCGCCGCCGACAAGGGCACCGCGACCTTCTCCGACATCGCCAACGGCGTCGCGGAGTCGTACGGCTTCTGGCTGGGCGACGCCTTCGCCTCCGGCGGCTCGGCCGGCTACGACCACAAGGGCATGGGCATCACCGCCCGCGGCGCCTGGGAGTCGGTCAAGCGCAACTTCCGCGAGCTCGGCATCGACACCCAGTCCGAGGACTTCACCGCCATCGGCATCGGCGACATGTCCGGCGACGTCTTCGGCAACGGCATGCTGCTCAGCGAGCACATCCGGCTGGTCGCCGCCTTCGACCACCGCCACATCTTCCTCGACCCGAACCCGGACGCGGCCGTCTCGTACGCCGAGCGCCGCCGCCTGTTCGAGCTGCCGCGCAGCTCCTGGGACGACTACGACAAGTCGCTGATCTCGGCCGGCGGCGGGGTCTTCCCGCGCAGCGCCAAGTCGATCCAGGTCAGCGCGCAGGTCCGGGCCGCCCTGGGCATCCAGGAATCCCGCCTGACCCCGGCCGAGCTGATGAAGGCGATCCTCCAGGCGCCGGTCGACCTGTTCTGGAACGGCGGCATCGGCACCTACGTCAAGGCCTCCGGCGAGACCAACGCCGAGGTCGGCGACAAGGCCAACGACGCCATCCGGGTCAACGGCGAGCAGGTCCGCGCCCGGGTCATCGGCGAGGGCGGCAACCTCGGCTGCACCCAGCTCGGCCGCATCGAGTACGCCGCCACCGGCGGCCCCGAGGGCACCGGCGGCTGGATCAACACCGACGCCATCGACAACTCGGCGGGCGTGGACACCTCGGACCACGAGGTCAACATCAAGATCCTGCTCAACCAGGTCGTCGCCGACGGCGACATGACGGTCAAGCAGCGCAACGCCCTGCTCGCCGAGATGACCGACGAGGTCGGCCACCTGGTGCTGCGCAACAACTACGCGCAGAACGTGGTGCTGGCCAACGCCGTCGCCCAGGCCCACAGCATGGTCAACGTCCACGCCCGGATGATCAACCGCTTCGAGTCGGCCGGCCAGCTCGACCGGGCACTGGAGTTCCTGCCCGCCGAGCGCCAGATCCGCGAGCGCCAGCAGAACGGCCGCGGGCTCTCCCAGCCCGAGATGTCCGTGCTGCTCGCCTACACGAAGATCATCCTGGCCGAGGAGCTGCTGACCACCGACCTGCCGGACGACCCGTACTTCCGCACCGCGCTGCACGAGTACTTCCCGAGCGCGCTGCGGGCGAAGTTCGCCGACGCGATCGACAACCACGCGCTGCGCCGCGAGATCATCACCACGCTGATCGTCAACGACACGATCAACCGCGGTGGCTGCACCTTCGCCTTCCGCCTGAAGGAGGAGACCGGCGCGACCTACGAGGAGATCGCCCGGACCCACACCGCCGCGCGGGCCGTCTTCGGCCTGGAGGAGATCTGGGCCCGGATCGAGGGCCTGGACAACCAGGTCCCCGCCCGGACCCAGACCAAGATGCGGCTGCACTCGCGGCGCCTGGTCGAGCGCGCCACCCGGTGGATGCTCAACAACCGCCGCCAGCCGCTCGACATCGCCGGCACCATCGAGTTCTTCCACGACCGGGTCAACCAGGTCTGGGGCTCGCTGCCCAAGCCGCTGCGCGGCGAGGACCTGACCTGGTTCGAGTCGATCCAGGGCGAGCTCACCGCGGCCGGCGTGCCGGACGAGCTGGCCACCCGGATCGCCGGCCTGTCCTCGGTCTTCCCGACCCTGGACATCACCGAGGTCGCGGACCGCTCCGGCAAGGACGTCGCCGACGTCGCCGAGCTGTACTACGACCTTGGCGACCGCCTGCAGATCTCGCACCTGCTCGACCGCATCATCGACCTGCCCCGCACCGACCGCTGGTCGTCGATGGCCCGGGCCGCGATCCGCGAGGACCTCTTCGCGGCGCACGCGGCACTGACCGCCGACGTCCTGGCCTGCGGCCCCGACGGCGCCACCCCCGAGGAGCGCTACAACGCCTGGGCGGACCTCAACGCCACCCTGCTGAACCGCGCCAAGGCCACCCTCGACGACATAAGGGGTTCGGACAACTACGAGCTGTCCAGCCTCTCGGTCGCGATGCGCGTCATCCGCACCCTGCTGCGCACCGGTTCGATGCGCTGACGGACGGCCCTTCGGGAGGGGCCCGCGTCCTCCGTGGTTCCACGGGGACGCGGGCCCCTCCCGCGTTCCCGGCTCCGGGAAACCGGTTGTGGGTCGTGGGCGCACCTTCGGTACGGTGATCCCCGAACGACTCAGGGGGATCACGGCATGGGGAAGAACCGGGGACCGGTCCGCGCGGTGGGCGTGGGCGTCTCGGTGGTGCTACTGGTGGCCGGAGCGGCGGCCTGCGGCAACGACGACAAGAAGGACGCGAAGGCCGGCTCCACGGCGGCCGCCGGCGCGCCCTCGGCGGTGACCACGTCCAAGGGGCCGGAGGCCTTCTCGGCGGCCGGCTACCGCGGTCTGAAGCCGCTGATGGCGAAGGACGCCGCACTGGCCACCGGCGCGCTGGAGGCGGCGCCGGTGTCGCTGCTCGACGGCTGCACGGACTTCGTCTACAAGGGCGGCCCGGCGCCCGACAAGACCCGGATGGACGCGGAGGCGGCCACCGAGGCCCGCTACAAGGACCTGAACGCCAAGGCGGACGCGGCCCAGGGCAAGGCCCCCGCCCCGGCGGGGGCCTTGCCGCCCGGCGCCTCCGCCAAGGACGCCGCCGCTGCCGCCGCGCAGGCGGCGGGCTCGGCGAAGCAGTCGGCCGCCGACGCCAAGCTGTTCGCCGACGCGACCCAGTCCATCGCGGACATGTGGATGGCCCGCGAGGCCAGGGACAAGGCGTTCCTGGCCACCGGCCGGGTCTCCTTCGCCGCCTCCGGCCTGCGTGAGCTGGTCGCCCCGGCCGAGGCGAAGACCGCCGAGGGCATCGGCGCCGGTTCCACCGTCGCGGCACGGGCAACGCCGCTGGGCGTGGCGGCGGCACCCGTGCCGACCGCGACGGTTCTGGTGCCGAGGCCCGCGCACGGGCGGCAGATGCCGGGCCGGGGCACCGGATCGTGGCACCTGGCGCACTCGGCGTACGACGGTGGCGGCGCCGCCTGCACGGGTGGCATCTTGCGTCGGAGCCGGTCGCGCAGGATCGCCACCGGGGAGTGCAGCGGTGAGGGCAGGCTGGGAAGCAGGGCGTGGGCCAACTCGGCCGCAGTGCTGCCGCGTTCCAGCCACTGAGCCACGAGCGGTACCAGCTGCTGCGCCTCGGCCTCGCCGATGCGCAGCCGGGGTTCGGGCCGGATCGCGTGGAAGAGCACGGCCACCGCCCTGCGGGTCTGCTCGTCCGCTCGCGTCAACTGGACTGGGAGGGTGGGTACTTCTCCCGGGTCCTTTACTACAAGGCTGTCAGGGGGACCGGTCTCGGGCCCACCGGCGTCCGAGAACCGGTCACTCGGCGGCGCCGGGCGCTGCGGAGTGTCGTACACGTGCGCGTCGGTGCGGAGCCGGCCGTCGGGCATCCGGACCGTCTCGACCCGGTAGTACCCGGCTTCCTTGAGCTCGTTGAGCGCCCGACGGATCGCGCCGCGCCCCTGCAGGCTGCTGTCGGCCATGTGCCGCCCGTCCTCGCGCCACCCGTCGGGGCGGGAGAGGAGGTCGGCGAGGAGCCCTCGGGCGGTGTAGCTGAGGCGACGGTCCTGGAGGAGGCCGTTCGGAAGTACGGTGAAACAGCGCGCGTGGGCGCTACGATGAATCTGCATTGGGAGTGGTAGCTCCTGTGCCGGACCCCGGGGTGTTCCAGCACCGCCGGGGTCTCCCATGTTCTGTTGACGATGCGCAACGTAGCACAGCGGCTACACGGAGTGCGATCCGTTTGGGAAAGATCGGACAATGGTGGCCGGGGCCGCCGCCTTTTGCAGGTGCTGGAAAGGGCAGGCGGCCCGGCCATTTGTGTTGATCGCTCGCTTGGCCTGATGGCCACGATTTCCGGTGAGTGTTCCCCCTCGGGCGGCCCGGCCGTGACACGGCCGGGCCGCCCGTGCATGGGTGGGTGGGCGGGGATCCGGTGTTGGGGTGGGCCCGTGCCCTTGGGTGCGGGGCCATCCAGAAGAAAATATTTGTGATTCCGGGCATTCATCTGGCCCGATATCTGCATCTCTGAGTGGCCTGGTGAGTGGTCCCTGCTCTGGAGGGGCCCGCCCTGTTCTCATTGCACTCTCTGGACGGCCCCCTATGCTTTCCGGCCCGCCGCGATCACGATCGCGGCGGGCCGGAATGACGATGCGTTCCTAGTGTGGTTGATCCCGGAGTCTCGGGTTTCTCCACAGGAAGTCGGCTCGGCCGACTTCCTGCGCAGGAGACGTCGCCGCTTCGGCGGTGCCGAAGCGGCGACGGGGCGGCAGGGGTAGGAACGGGCGGCAGGGGCTCAGCGGGAGGCGGCGCGTTGGAGGGCGCTGGCGAGGAGGGCGAGGTCGGTGGGGCCGTTGCCGAGTTCGCGGACCGGGCGGCGGGCGGGTGGGGCGCCGAGTTGGAGGGGGTCTATCGCGACCACGGTGGGGCGCAGGGTGGCGGTGCGGGGGATGCGGCCGCTGATCCGGGCGGTCTGGAAGGCGGTGACGCCGCCGTCCGGGCGGCGCAGGTAGCCGCGGCCGGGGGTGTCCTCGGGGAGGGCGGCCGCGTCGCCGAGGTGGATCAGCAGGTCGGAGTCGGCCGGGTCCTCGGTGCGCAGGGCGATCCGCAGCAGGGCGGCCTCGTCGACCTCGGTGCCGGCGCTGTCCTCCGGGCGGCTGGTGGCGACCGCGAGGTGGATGCCGAGCGGGCCGCCGCGGCGGGCGACGGCGGCGAGCGCGCGGGCCAGCGGCCGGCCGGCCGGGGAGGTGGGGGAGAGCAGGGCGTCGTAGTCGTCGACGACCACGACCAGTCGGGCCGGGACGGGGCCCGCCGGGGCGGCCGTCGGCCGGGGGCCGTCGGCGCTGCGCGGCGGGATGATCCGGGGCACCGCGGTCGAACCGGCGCCGACGGTGGCGGGTACCGGGACGGAGCCCAGGTTCTGCCCGTCCAGGTTGTGCCCGTCCAAGATCCGGGTGGCGTGCCAGGAGGCGAAGTCCAGTCCATCGAACAGCCGCTCCCGCAGGGCGAGTTCGTCCTCCAGCGCCTCGGCCGCGAGGAGTGCGGCGCGCGGGTCCGCGGCGGCGTTGACCCGGCCGGTGACGTGCGGCAGCTCGGAGCAGCCGGCCAGTCCGTCCTCGGTGGCCCGGCCCTCGATGATGGTGACGGCGAGGCGTTCGGGCCGCTCCGAGACGGCGAGCGAGGCGACCAGGGTGCGCAGCAGCTCGGTCTTGCCGGAGCCGCGCGCGCCGCCGATCAGCAGGTGCGGGCCGCCCGGGTCGGGGGAGGGCAGGGCGAGTTCGGGGTCGGCCAGGTCGAGGGTGCACAGCTCGTCCCGGGTGGTGCCGAGCAGCGCGGTGGCGGCTCCGATGCCGCCGGCGTGGGCGGCCCAGCGGGCGGACAGCTTGGCCGGGGTGACGGTGTCGAGCTGGAGCAGGTCGAGCAGCCGCAGCGCGTCCGGCAGCGGGCCGCGGGAGGCCGGGGCGGCCTCGCGCAGCGGGGCGAGGACGCGGGCCAGCCGTTCGGCCCAGGCGTCGGAGACGGCGTCCAGCGAGATCTCGTGCAGGGTCTCCCGGCCGCGGGCGACCGGGCGGTCCAGCGAGAGCTGGGTGCCGACCTCTCCGGTGATCAGGGCGGTGGCGCCGAGGCCGCGGGGGAGCAGCTCGGGCTGTTCGGCGAGGCAGATCGGGAAGATGCCGACCGCCGGGCCCTGGCGCAGCAGCAGGTCGAGGGCCTGCCGGGCGGCTTCGGTGGCCGGGCGGCCGTCGACCACGACCACGGTCGCGGGGTGGCCGGCGAAGCCGGTCGGGCCGCTGAGACGGGCGGTGAGTTCGGTCAGCCGGGCGGTCGCCTGTTCGTCGTCGAGGCCGATCAGCAGCCGGCAGTCCTGGCCGTCGGCGGGGCGCAGGTGGGGCAGCCACAGGGCCCAGGCCCAGGTGTCGACGCGTTCCTCGGGGCTGCGGGCCGGGTCGGCGTCGACCACGACCAGGCTCAGCCCGGTCGGCGGGTGGAGCGCGGCGAGCTGGGCGACGACGGCGCGGGTGAGCGCGTCGAGGCGCTCGCGCGGGCCGCTGAGGCCGAGGCTGCCGGCGGTCTGCAGGTCGAGGGTGACCGGGACGGCGGGCAGCATGGTGCCGGGCGTGGTGCCGGCGCCGCCGGGGCGGTCGGCGGTGCCCAGTCGCAGGGTGAGCGCGTCGGGGTGGCCGGGGCCGCGCTCCCACAGCCGGGGGCCGGGGCCGACGGCGTTGAGCAGGACCGTGGCGAGGTCGGGCCAGCGCTCGCGCTGGGCGGCGGCCTGGCGCAGCCGCACCGCGGCGTGGTGGCGCTCGGCGCTCTCCTGGCCGGGCGGTTCGGCGGCGCGGCCGGGCAGCAGGGAGAACAGGCCGCGGCCGCGGCCCGGGGCGGGTTCGGGGGCGGTGGGCGGTTCGATCACCGGCGGTGCGGTCCGGACCGGTCCGGGGGCGGCGGTGAGCTGGAGGTGGCCGTTGCCGTCGGGCAGGGCGGCCCGGACGGAAGCGGGGTCGGCCGGTTCGAGGACCTGCAGGGTGGACTCGCCGATCCGCAGCAGCGCGCCGTTCTCCAGCGGGACGGCGGCCTCGGCCGGCAGCGGCGGAACGATCCGGCCGTCCAGGGTGGTGCCGTTGGTGGAGCCGAGGTCGCGGACGGCGACCCGGCCGTCCTCGCCGAGGTGCAGGGCGAGGTGCAGCCGGGAGACGTCCGGGTCGTCGAGCGGGACGTCGGCCTCGCCGGAGCGGCCGATCCGGATCTCCCGGCCGTGCAGCCGGTGCACGCCGCCGGCGTCCGGGCCGCCGACCACCCGCAGTTCGGCGGCGGCGGGGGTGTCGTCGGGGTCGTCGGCGGTCGGGTCGGGCTCGTTGAGGCTGAGGACCGCGCCGTCGAGCAGCGGGGGGTGGCCGAGCAGGGTGTGCTCGTCCACCCGGTGCGCCCCGGCGTACAGGTGCACATGGGTGGCGGCCCGCGGTCCGCGCACGCCGACGGCGCCCGCGAGCGCGCCCGCGATGGCGCCGAGCGCGGTGCCGACGGGTGCGGTGACCAGCACGTCCACGTAGGGGATGGCGGAGCCGGCGGCGGTCGGGCCGCTGCGCGGTCGGAGGACGGTCAGCCGGATCTGCATCTCGCCCGCGGGTCCCTTCTGCTGGTGTGATGCCTGTTGCCCGGTGCCGTCGCGGACGCGCCGGGCGGTCGCGGCGACCCTTTGGGCCACACGAGTGGCGAGTGTCCATCCTGCCATCCGGTGCGGACGGTCCGCGCACCGTACCGGATTTGACGATCTTGCGATCATCGCCATGGTGGAGGCGACGGAGAGTCAGGTCAACCGCGGCCCCGACGCCCCTGCCACGCGCCCCCGTGATCACCTCCGGTCAGCCACCCGGGGCGCGTCCGGGCGGTCCCCTAGGGGATGTCCCCCAACCCTGCTCGGATGGCCCGCCGGTCACCTCAAAAACCCGTACGGACACCGTTAGAGTGGCCGCAAACACGGGCCCGGCAGGCTCACCGCACACCAGCGGCGGAGCGCCCCGCGCGGGCGGCACGGCGAGGAGTGCGACAGGTGCGGCCAGTCGGCAGCAAGTATCTGCTTGAGGAGACCCTGGGGCGGGGTGCCACCGGGACGGTCTGGCGCGGCCTGGTGCGCCAGGACGTCCAGGCACCGGGCAGCGAGCCCGGGCAGCAGGTGGCGATCAAGGTGCTGCGCGAGGAACTGGCGGCCGATCCGGACGTCGTGATGCGCTTCCTGCGCGAGCGCTCGCTGCTGCTGCGGCTGAGCCACCCGAACATCGTCCGGGTCCGCGACCTGGTCGTCGAGGGCGAGCTGCTGGCCCTGGTGATGGACCTGGTGGAGGGCCCCGACCTGGCCCGCTACCTGCGCGCCAACGGCCCGTTCAGCCCGATCGCCGGCTCCCTGCTGATGGCCCAGGTCGCGGACGCGCTGGCGGCCAGCCACGCCGACGGGATCGTCCACCGCGACCTCAAGCCGGCCAACGTGCTGCTCGCCTCCACCGTGGTGCAGGGCACCGAGCAGATGCACCCGATGCTGACCGACTTCGGCATCGCCCGGCTGGCCGACTCCCCGGGCGTCACCCGCACCCAGGAGTTCGTCGGCACCCCCGCGTACGTCGCGCCGGAGTCCGCCGAGGGCCGCCCGCAGACCTCCGCGGTGGACGTCTACGGCGCCGGGATCATGCTGTACGAGCTGGTCACCGGCCGCCAGCCGTTCCAGGGTGACAGCGCCCTGGCCGTGCTCCAGGCCCATCTGGCGCAGGAGCCGCAGCGGCCCAGCACCATGCCCGAGCCGCTGTGGACGGTGATCGAGCGCTGCCTGCGCAAGGACCCGGCGCACCGGCCGAGCGCCACCGCGCTGGCCCGCGCGCTGCGGGTGGTCGCGGCCGGGGTCGGGGTGCACGCCTCCCCGGCGGCGGTGGACGAGGCGCTGGCGGTCGGCGCCCTGCTGCTGCCGGACCCGCAGCCGACCGCCGTCCCGGGCACCGTGCCCGCCGTACCCGGCGGACCGGCCGGGACCGAGGACCGCACCCAGGTGCTGCCCCCGGCCCCGGGCGCCCCGCAGTACGACCCGGCCGCGGCGACCCGGGTGATGGGCACCCAGTCGCCGCCCGCGCCGCCGTACGGCAGCCAGGACCGCACCCAGGTGATGCCGCCGACCGCCGTGCCGCCGCCCCCGCCCGCCGGGCCGCCCGCACCGCAGGAGGAGGCGCCGCATCCGTGGCAGACCCAGCTGCGGGCGGCGCGCGACCGCAACCAGCAGACCCAGGTCGGCTACTTCGGCCCGGAGGACTTCGAGGACCCCCAGGTCGCCCCGCCGCCCTACCAGGCAGGGCAGGGCGGCTCGGGCCAGCAGCCGCCGGCCGGCTACCGCCCGGACCCGCGCCGCCAGGGGCCGCCGCCCGGCTACGCCCAGCGCCCGCCGGTCGCCCCGCCGCCCTACCAGACAGGCCAGGCAGGCCAGCGCGGTCAGGGCGCCCCGGGCACCCAGGGCGCGCGGGGCGGCTACCGGCAGGCCCCGGCCGGCTACGGCCAGCCGCAGGGCGGCTACCCGCCGCCGTCCCCGCCCGCTCCGGCGGCGCGCCGGGCCGAGCCGCCCGCGCCGCAGTACCGGGAGCCCCCGCAGCGCCGCGAGGAGCCGCCCGCGCCGCCGCGCCGGGAGCCCGCCCCGCCGCGCGAGCGGCGTCCGCGCAGCCGCAACCGGATGTACATCCCGGGGCTGGGCTGCCTCAAGGGCTGCCTGATGGTGCTGCTGGTGCTGGCACTGGCCGGGGTGGCGTTGTGGAACTTCACGCCGCTGCCGCACTACTGGGACAACGTCGTGGGCTGGTGGGACTCGGCGCGGGACTGGGTGAACAGCGTCTTCGGCAAATAGGCGCGGGGCCGTCGGCCGCCCGGCGGATCGCTTCCGCAGCCGTCGGCCACCCGGTGGATCGCCGCCGGGGCAGCAGGATTGACGCTTTGTCGACAATTCGCGAGATTTCCCGCCCCGAGTGCCGCTCCACGGCCCCCAGGCGCCCCGCACAGGGGGTCCGGGCGCGTAGGTTGGTCGCTGTTGTCCCGCCCCACCGAGCGCGCCCGGACCCCCGGAGCGCTCCCGCGCCGCCCACGGAGCAGCATTGGCACGCAAGATCGGCAGCCGGTACACCGTCCACCAGGTGATCGGCCGGGGTTCGGCCGGGACGGTCTGGCTCGGTGAGGGGCCCGACGGCCCGGTGGCGGTCAAGCTGCTGCGCGAGGACCTCGCCGCCGACCAGGTGCTGGTCGGCCGCTTCGTCCAGGAGCGCACCGCGCTGACCAGCCTCGACCACCCCCGGGTGGTCGGCGTGCGCGACATGGTCGTGGACGGCAGCGACCTCGCCCTGGTGATGGAGCTGGTCCAGGGCACCGACCTGCGCTCCCGGCTGGAGCGGGACGGCGCCCTCCCGCCGCAGACCGCCGCCTCGATCATCGCCGACGTCGCCGACGGCCTCGCGGCCGCGCACGCGGCCGGGATCGTCCACCGCGACGTCAAGCCGGAGAACGTCCTGCTCGACCTCGCCGCCGCCCCCGGCCCCGGCGGCGCCCCGCGCGCCAAGCTCACCGACTTCGGCGTGGCCCGCCTGGTCGACGCCCCGCGCCGCACCCGGGCCACCCGGATCATCGGCACCCCCGACTACCTCGCCCCCGAGATCATCGAGGGCCTGGAGCCGCGCGCCGCCGTCGACATCTACGCCCTCGCCACCGTGCTGTACGAGCTGCTGGCCGGCTTCACCCCGTTCGGCGGGGGCCACACCGGCGCGGTGCTGCGCCGGCACGTCACCGAACAGGTGCCACCGATCCCCGGCCTGCCGGACGGGCTGTGGCGGATCATCTCCGAGTGCCTGGCCAAGGCCCCCGCCTCCCGGCTGCGCGCCGCCGAGCTGGCCGCCCGGCTGCGCGAGCAGCTGCCCTCGCTGGCCGGGCTCCCGGTGCTGGCCGTGCCGTCCCAGGGCCGGGCACCGGCCGAGGAGCAGCTGACCCCCGGCGAGGCCGTCTACGCCGAGGTCGACGCCGGCCCGGGCATCCACAAGCGCCGCCGCGGCCCGGCCGTCCCGCTGGTGCCCGGCGCCGCCCCGGACTCCACCCGGGACACCCACACCAGCCTGCGCCGCCCCTCGGCGGAGGAGCTGGCCGCGTACGCCGCCGAGTCCCGCGCCCAGCGGGCCGCCCCGGGCCACCGCCGGGACCGCGCGGCCCTGCTGCGCCGCCGTCGGCTGCTGGCCGTCGTGCTGGCGACCGTGCTGCTGCTGGCGGGCGCCGCCGCGGCCTGGACGGCCTTCGCGGCCACCGGGCCGGGCACCGGCCAGCCGGCCCGCCCGGCCGTGCACAGCACCGCCCCGCGGGCTCCCTAGGCCCTGTCCTCGGACTCCCGCCTGCGGGGCGCCCTCCGGGCGGACGACGGGAGTCCGAAGACGGGCCCCAGCCCGGTCCGTAACGGGGGTGTCGTCATGACCACCCCCGGAACCATTACCCTGGGGGGCGTGGCAGCCGTCGATCCTTCCGAAGAGCTCAAGAACCTCGATACGACCATGGGGTCGATCGAGGCCGTCCTCGACCTGGACAAGATCCGGGCCGACATCGCGGTCCTGGAGGAGGAGGCAGCCGCCCCCACCCTGTGGGACGACGTCGCGAACGCGCAGAAGGTGACCAGTCGGCTCTCCTTCCTCCAGGGCGAACTGCGCCGCGTCGAGAGCCTGCGCGGGCGCATCGACGACCTGGGCGTGCTGTTCGAGCTCGCCGAGGCCGAGGACGACGCGGACACCCGCGCCGAGGCCGAGGCCGAGCTGGTCTCGCTCCAGAAGGCCGTCGAGGAGCTGGAGGTCCGCACCCTCCTCTCCGGCGAGTACGACGCCCGCGAGGCGCTGATCAACATCCGTGCCGAGGCCGGTGGCGTGGACGCCGCCGACTTCGCCGAGCAGCTGATGCGCATGTACCTGCGCTGGGCCGAGCGGCACGGGTACCCCACCGAGGTGTACGACACCTCGTACGCCGAAGAGGCCGGCATCAAGTCCGCGACCTTCACCGTGAAGGCCCCGTACGCCTACGGCACCCTCTCGGTCGAGCAGGGCACCCACCGCCTGGTCCGCATCTCGCCGTTCGACAACCAGGGCCGTCGGCAGACCTCCTTCGCCGGCGTCGAGGTGCTCCCGGTCGTCGAGCAGTCCGACCACGTCGACATCGACGAGGGCGACCTGCGGGTGGACGTCTACCGCGCCTCCGGCCCCGGTGGCCAGGGCGTCAACACCACCGACTCGGCGGTGCGCATCACCCACCTCCCGACCGGCATCGTGGTCTCCTGCCAGAACGAGCGCTCGCAGATCCAGAACAAGGCGTCCGCGATGAACGTCCTCCAGGCCAAGCTGCTCGAGCGGCGCCGGCAGGAGGAGAAGGCCGCGATGGACGCGCTGAAGGACAGCGGCAGCTCCTGGGGCAACCAGATGCGCTCCTACGTGCTGCACCCGTACCAGATGGTCAAGGACGTCCGCACCGCGTTCGAGGCGGGCAACCCGCAGGCGGTCCTGGACGGCGACATCGACGGCTTCATCGAGGCCGGCATCCGCTGGCGCAAGCAGCGGGAGACCGCGAACGAGGCGTGAGGATTCCGGCCTCGATGAAAATCAAGCACAGCATCGAGGCCGGCATCCGCTGGCGCAAGCAGCGGGAGACCAGCGCCGAGTAGGCACCGACCAAGCGAGAAGGCCCCGACGGCAGTCCGTCGGGGCCTTCTCGTACGTCTGGACTCAGGCCAGCGCCTGCCGCGCGATCAGCGCCACCGCGAGCAGCCCGGCCAGCAGGGCCAGCAGCATCGCGGGGGAGAGCGCGGCGAACGGCCCCTGCTGCTCCTGCAGCCGGGCCCGGTTGGCGCGGCACACCGGGCAACGCCCGTCGCTGACGCGGCCGTTGCAGTTGGCGCACACCAGATGGTCGCACGTCATGCGATCTCCTCCTCGCTGCTACAGCCAACGCACCGGACGGGGCTTTGGTTCCCTCTTCTTACCTGTACGGGGGAGTCTGCCCTGTACGGGGGGAGCGGCCGGACGCGGTCGCCACCTCCACTCTGCCAGGTTCTGGCGCTTCCGGCTCCCGGGCTGTGAGATGGCTCGCAATTATCGGGGCACAACTGGACATACGCCCCCAGATTCCGGAGCCCGCCCCCGGCGGTCCCTGCGGGCCGGCCGCCGGTTCGCGTATGGTCCCAGACCGGGAGCGGCCCTCCGCGCTCCCATCGCCCGCCGCCGGACCGGGCCTCCGGGGCGGACCGACCGAGGACTGGCGCCGCCTAGGATGGCCTCCGTGATGCAGCCGTGATCAGATTCGACAACGTCTCCAAGACCTATCCCAAGCAGAACCGTCCCGCCCTGGACAACGTCTCGCTGGAGATCGAGAAGGGTGAGTTCGTCTTCCTGGTCGGCTCGTCCGGCTCGGGAAAGTCCACCTTCCTGCGACTGTGCCTGCGCGAGGAGCGCCCCTCCACGGGCGCCGTGCACGTGCTGGGCAAGGACCTGGGCAAGCTGTCCAACTGGAAGGTGCCGCACATGCGCCGCCAGCTGGGCACCGTCTTCCAGGACTTCCGCCTGCTGCCGAACAAGACGGTCGCGCAGAACGTCGCCTTCGCGCTGGAGGTGATCGGCAAGCCCAAGAGCGCCATCAACAAGGTGGTGCCCGAGGTGCTGGAGCTGGTCGGCCTCGGCGGCAAGGAGGACCGCATGCCGGGCGAGCTGTCCGGTGGCGAGCAGCAGCGCGTGGCGATCGCCCGGGCGTTCGTGAACCGTCCGATGCTGCTGATCGCGGACGAGCCGACCGGCAACCTCGACCCGCAGAACTCGGTCGGCATCATGAAGCTGCTCGACCGGATCAACCGCACCGGCACCACGGTGCTGATGGCCACCCACGACCAGGCCATCGTCGACCAGATGCGCAAGCGAGTCATCGAACTCGACAAGGGGCTGCTCGTCCGCGACCAGGCCCGCGGCGTCTACGGGTACCAGCACTGACCGACCGGCGCTGACCCGTAGGGCCGCCGGCCCGAGCCGCCAGACCGCGCAGTACCGACCCTGGAGTTGTTTCCCGCATGCGTGCCCAGTTCGTCCTGTCGGAGATCGGTGTGGGTCTCCGACGCAATCTGACCATGACCATCGCGGTCGTGGTCAGCGTCGCGCTCTCCCTCGCCCTCGCCGGTTCCTCGCTCCTGGTCCGCGACCAGGTGAACTCCATGAAGGGGTACTGGTACGACAAGGTCGAGGTGAGCATCTACTTCTGCACCAAGGCGGACGCCCGCAACTCGCCGCAGTGCGACAAGGGCGCGGCCACCGACCAGCAGGTCAAGGACATCAAGGACCAGCTGGACAAGATGAGTTCGGTGGTCCAGTCGTCCACCTACGAGAGCTCCCCCGAGGCGTACAAGCACTGGAAGGAGATGAACCCGGACAACCCGCTCATCTCCGTCCTGGGCCCGGACGCCATGCCGCAGTCCTGGCGGGTGAAGCTCAACGACCCGACCAAGTACGACGTCATCCAGAGCGCCTTCGCGGGCAAGCCCGGCGTCAAGTCGGTCGAGGACCAGCGGAAGATCCTGGAGAACCTGTTCGGCCTGCTCAACGGCCTGCAGACGGCGGCGTTCGTGATCATGGTGCTGATGCTCTTCGTCGCGTTGCTGCTGATCGTCAACACCGTCCGGGTGTCGGCGTACAGCAGGCGGCGCGAGACCGGCATCATGCGCCTGGTCGGTGCCTCGAACTTCTACGTCCAGATGCCGTTCATCGCCGAGGCCGCGTTCTCCGCGCTGCTCGGCGCGGCGCTGGCGTCCGGTCTGCTGATCGGCGGGCACTTCTTCGTCCAGAACTGGCTGGCCGACCGGGTGCAGTTCATCCACTTCATCGGCCTCGGCTCGGTGCTGGCGGTGATCCCGCTGCTGGTCGTGGTCGGTATGGGCATGGCCGGCATCGCGGCGTTCTTCACGCTGCGCAAGTACCTCAAGGTCTGATCCCCACCGGTTCCTTCGGCCCCGTACGGCACTGCGCCGTACGGGGCCGTCGCCGTTCCGTGCTCCGCCGTTCCGGCCCGTCGCGCGCGGCGCGGTGTCTACACTCCGGTGCCATGCTGCAAACTCCGCGCAGGGCGCGTCAGGTCGCCGCCCTCAGCCTGGTGTTCGGCGCCGTGCTGCTGGCCGGCGCCGCGACCGGCGCCTGGGGCGACCCGCCGCGCCGCGCCGCCGCCGACCCCGCCCCGGCCGCCGCCGGGCTGCCGACGGACCCGGCCGGCAAGGCGCTGTCCGAGCAGCAGGCCGAGCACCTGCTCGCGGCCGGCGGGGACCGCTGGGGCGCGTACTACAGCGCCCAGGAGTACGCCGAGTTCAGCCAGGGCCTGGACGGCCGCTACCCCGGCGTCGGACTGTCCGTCGGCCGCGGTGAGGACGGCGTCACCGAGGTCTCCCAGGTCACCCCGGCCGGACCGGCCGCCCAGGCCGGGATCGCCGCCGGCGACCGGCTGCTGCGGATCGGCCCGGACCAGGCCGACCGGCTGCCGGTCACCGAGGTGGTGGCCCGGCTGCGCGGGCAGGGCGACGAGCGCCGGCCCGGCTCCGAGGTCACCCTGGCCGTGCAGCGCGGCGACGGGCAGGTGCGCGAACTGCGGCTGAGGCGGGTGCTGCTGGACAGCCGGCAGGTCACCACCGAACACCTGGACCGGGGCGTGCTGCGGATCACCGTCCGGGCCTTCACCAGCGGCGTGGCCGACCAGGTGCGCGCCGCGCTGCGCGCCCCGCACACCGGTGTGGTGCTCGATCTGCGCGGCAACTCCGGCGGATTGGTGGACGAGGCGGTCGGCACCGCCGGGAGCTTCCTGGACGGCGGACCGGTCGGCTCCTACCAGGAGCGCGGCGAGACGCGGGAGTTGACCGCCCCGCCCGGCGGCGACCGGCGCACCCCGCTGGTGGTGCTGGTGGACGGCGGCACGATGAGCGCCGCCGAACTGCTCGCCGGCGCCCTCCAGGACCGCAGCCGCGCCGTGGTGGTGGGCTCGCGGACCTTCGGCAAGGGCACCGTCCAGCAGCCCAGCAGACTGGCCGACGGCGCCGTGCTGGAGATGACCGTCGGCCGCTACCACACCCCGGCCGGGCGCTCGCTGGACGGCACCGGCCTGACCCCGGACGTCCCGGCCGCCGCGGGAGAGGACGCCGACGCGCTGGCCCTGCGGGTCCTCGCCGGGCTGGGGACCCAGTCCTGACCCGCCGGACAGCCCCTAAAGCAGCTGCCCGATCCGGCGCCGAAGTGCGAGAATGACGACGCTATGGCAAAGGAAACCGGACAGAAGCTGATCGCGCAGAACAAGAAGGCGCGACACGAGTACACGATCCTCGACACCTACGAGTGCGGCCTCGTCCTCACCGGCACCGAGGTCAAGTCGCTGCGCGAGGGGCGGGCCAACCTGGTCGACGGCTACGCGTACGTCCAGAACCACGAGGCGTGGATCGACAACGTCTTCATCCCCGAGTACACCCAGGGGACGTGGACCAACCACGCGGCCCGGCGCAAGCGCAAGCTGCTGCTGCACAAGCTGGAGATCCGCAAGATCGAGACCAAGGTCCGCGACGCGGGCCACACCCTGGTCCCGCTGTCGCTGTACTTCAAGGACGGCCGGGTCAAGCTGGAGCTCGCGCTCGCGGTCGGCAAGAAGCTGTACGACAAGCGCCAGACGCTGCGCGAGAAGCAGGACACCCGCGAGGCGGCCCGCGCGGTGGCGGCGGCCCGGCGGCGCCAGCGTTAATCCGCTGGACCCTCGCCCGTCGCCTCGCGTACTATGGCGCAAGCAACACGGACGGTCACCGTCCGAGCTGTTTCTCAACAAAACATGGGGATGATCGGTTTCGACAGGGGATGTTGAAACAGGGGAAGCGAGCCGAGGAACGCGGCAATGATCTCGTTAACCACGTGTCGCAAAAAAATAATCGCCAACTCTAAGCGCGATTCCCAGCAGTTCGCTCTCGCTGCCTAATAAGCACCGATAGCGCTTGGGTGTCAGACCGGGGAGTTCCCGACCCGGACCCTGGCATAATCTAGGGAACTCAACCGTCCGCCCGGGCTGCGGGGGCGGATGGGAAATCAAACAGCAGCTGGGCCTGTTGGCGGCTTGTCCGTGTGACCGCCAGGGCCGAGAAAAGCACAGCGGACTGCGCTCGGAGAAGCCCTGAATTAACTCCACTGGACCCGGGTTCGATTCCCGGCATCTCCACCACCCCATGTTCACACCGAAGGCCGTCCACCGCTCACGCGGAGGGCGGCCTTCGAACTTTTACCGTCCCGGTGCGGCGCGTCCGCCCGCCCGGGCGTAGGATCATCCGTCCGCTCGTTTTCCGGAGCCGGATTCCGCCGCAACCCCCGCCGCAAAACCCCGAGGCCATGCAGAGCAACACGGACACCACCCCCACCGCCGATCACGAGACCGTCCGCGCGCGCGAGATCGCCGGTGAGCAGCAGCACCTCGACACGGTCTACCACCGGCTGGAGGAGAAGCTCGCCGAGGCCGAGTACATCCTCGAGGACGCCGCCAAGCGGGTCCAGGTCGGCACCCCCGGCGCCCTCGCCGAACGCGACGCCCAGGTCTACCGGGCCGGCGCGCACCTCCAGCGCCTCAACAACGAGTTCGAGGACTTCCTCTTCGGCCGGATCGACCTCCAGCAGGCGGATGCCCCGGAGGAGCACGGCATCCCGTCCAACACCCCGCTCGACCCGGCCGACCCGGCCGTCGCCGAAACCCTCCACATCGGCCGCCTGGGCGTGCTGGACGCCGAGTACGGCCCGCTGGTGATCGACTGGCGGGCGCCCGCCGCCGCGCCGTTCTACCGCGCCACCCCCGTGGAGCCGGGCCGGGTGATCCGCCGCCGGGTGATCCGCTCCAAGGGCCGCAAGGTGATCGGCGTCGAGGACGACCTGCTGCGCCCCGACCTCACCCCGACCCTGGACGGCCGGGAGCTCGCCGTGGTCGGTGACGGCGCGCTGATGGCCTCGCTCGGCCGCGCCCGCAGCCACTCGATGCGCGACATCGTCTCCTCGATCCAGAAGGAGCAGGACGAGGTGATCCGCGCCGCCGCGGCCGGCGCCACGCTCGTCACCGGCGGACCCGGCACCGGCAAGACCGCCGTCGCCCTGCACCGCGCCGCGTACCTGCTCTACCAGGACCGCCGCCGCTACGCCGGGGGCATCCTGGTGGTCTCGCCCACCCCGCTGCTGGTCTCCTACACCGAGGGCGTGCTGCCCTCGCTCGGTGAGGAGGGCCAGGTCGCCATCCGCGCCGTCGGCTCGCTGGTGGACGGCATCGAGGCGGGCACCTACGACACCCCGGAGGCTGCCCGGGTCAAGGGTTCGGCCCGGATGGTGCAGCTGCTGCGCCGGGCCGCCCGGGCGGCGCTGGAGCTGGGCGCCCCGCAGGAGCTCAAGGTGGTGGCCCGCGGCGAGGTGCTGAAGCTGGACGCGGGCCGGCTGCGGGCCGTCCGCGGCAACGTGGTGGGCTCCGGCGGCACCCCGCTGAACCTGCTGCGCCCGCGCGCCCGCCGACTGCTGCTGGACGCCCTGTGGCAGGAGGCCACCCGGCACCTGCCCAAGCCCACCGACCACTACGCCCGGGAGCAGCGCCAGGAGGAGAAGGAGTCCTTCGACGAGTACGTCTCGGACGAGCCGTCGTTCCTGGACTTCCTGGACGCCTGGTGGCCGGCCCTGAGCCCGCGCCGGGTGCTCGGCACGCTCAAGCAGACCCGGCACACCAACCGGATCGCCCGGCGCGCCGTCACCCCGGACGAGGCGAAGCTGCTGGCCGCCTCCTGGCGCCACCTGTCCCCGGAGGGCGAGGGCGCGCTGTCGGCGCACGACGTGGCGCTGGTGGACGAGCTGCAGGTGCTGCTCGGCGAGCCGGCCCGCCCGAAGGTCCGCGAGGTGGACGCGGTGGACCTGCTGAGCGGCCTGGAGGAGGTCACCACCTTCGCCGACCGCAGCTCCCGCCAGCGCGACCGCCAGCCGGTGGAGCGCAAGGAGTACGCCCACGTGATCGTGGACGAGGCCCAGGACCTCACCCCGATGCAGTGGCGGATGATCGGCCGCCGGTCCCGGATGGCCACCTGGACCATCGTCGGCGACCCGGCGCAGTCCTCCTGGCCGTTCCCGCAGGAGGCCCAGGCCGCGCTGGACGAGGTGCTGGCCGGCAAGCCGCGCCGCCGCTTCACGCTGACCGTCAACTACCGCAACCCGGCCGAGATCGCCGAGGTCGCGGCCAAGGTGCTGGCGCTGGCCGCGCCGGGCACGCCCTCGCCGAGCGCGGTGCGCCACGTCGGCGTGGAGCCGCGCTTCGCGGCGGTCACCGACCCGGCGCCGGAGGCCTTCGGCAAGGCCGCCCGGGCCGAGCTGGAGCACCTGCTGGGCGAGGTGGACGGCACCGTGGCGATCGTGGTGCCGATGGACCGCCGGGCCGAGGCGGCGGGCTGGGCCGAGGGCCTGGGCGAGCGCGTGGTGGCGCTGGGCAGCCTGGAGGCCAAGGGCCTGGAGTACGACGCGACGGTGGTCGCCGACCCGACCGGCATCGCCGGCGAGTCGGAGGCCGGCCTGCGGGTGCTGTACGTGGCGCTGACCCGGGCGACCCAGCGGCTGACCGTGCTGTCCGGCCCGGACGACCTGCCGGACGCGGCGGGGGTGCCCGCGCTGCTGCACGGCTGACCCGTCCATGACGAAGGCCCCTCACCGCCGGTGAGGGGCCTTCAGACGTTTAGTACACCGACCCGCCATGCTCGCCTCGCGGCAAGTGGTCCCTCTAAGGGACGAAGGTTGGGCCCGGGGGCTTGGATCGAGCCGGTGCCTGTCCAATGTAACGCATCGGCCCGGAGAGGCAAGGAGTGGACGGCGGAAGAGCGCGGCCGGTCGGGTCGGGTTGTCGGATCCGCACACTCAATGAACGTTATTTCTGGCAAGCCCCTGGAAGGTGCGACGATCGAGGTCTAGCATGCGCAGGCGATGCCTTTCAACAAAATGTTGAGCCTGCGGGACAGACGGAAGAAGGATGCGTCGATGGCGACGGTGCCCAGTGTCTCCAACTCGATCACGGTGCGACTGGAGGTCCCGGCCCGCGGCAACGCGGTCAGCGCGATCACCACGGCCGTGGAGTCCTCCGGCGGATCGGTGACCGGTCTCGACGTCACGGCTTCCGGCCTGGAGGCGCTGCGGATCGACGTGACCGTGGCGGCCTCCTCGGTCGCGCACGGTGAGGAGATCGTCGAGAAGCTGCGGGCGATCGACGGCGTGTCGATCGGCAAGGTCTCGGACCGCACCTTCCTGATGCACCTCGGCGGCAAGATCGAGATGTCCTCGAAGCTGCCGATCCGCAACCGTGACGACCTCAGCATGATCTACACCCCGGGTGTCGCCCGGGTCTGCATGGCGATCGCCGAGAACCCCGAGGACGCCCGCCGGCTGACCATCAAGCGCAACAGCGTCGCGGTGGTCACCGACGGCTCGGCGGTGCTGGGCCTGGGCAACATCGGCCCGGCGGCCGCGCTGCCCGTCATGGAGGGCAAGGCGGCCCTGTTCAAGCGCTTCGCCGGGATCGACGCCTGGCCGATCTGCCTGGACACCCAGGACACCGACGAGATCGTCGCCATCGTCAAGGCGATCGCCCCGGGCTTCGCCGGCATCAACCTGGAGGACATCTCCGCGCCGCGCTGCTTCGAGATCGAGGCCCGGCTGCGCGAGGCCCTGGACATCCCGGTCTTCCACGACGACCAGCACGGCACCGCGATCGTGGTGCTGGCCGCCCTCACCAACGCGCTGAAGGTGGTCGGCAAGGAGATCGGCGACATCCGCGTGGTGATGTCGGGCGCGGGCGCCGCCGGCACCGCGATCCTCAAGCTGCTGCTGGCCGCCGGCGTCGAGCACGCCACCGTCGCGGACGTGCACGGCGTGGTCCACCTGGGCCGTGACGACCTCAACGACAGCCTGCGCTGGATCGCCGAGCACACCAACCGCTCGGGCCGCACCGGCAGCCTCAAGGAGGCCGTGGCGGGCGCGGACGTGTTCATCGGCGTCTCGGCCCCGAACGTCCTGGACGGCGACGACCTGGCCACCATGGCCGACCAGGCCATCGTGTTCGCGCTGGCCAACCCGGACCCGGAGGTCGACCCGGCCGTCGCCCGGCAGACCGCCGCCGTGGTCGCCACCGGCCGCAGCGACTTCCCGAACCAGATCAACAACGTGCTGGTCTTCCCGGGCGTCTTCCGCGGCCTGCTGGACGCCCAGAGCCGCACGGTCAACACCGAGATGATGATCGCCGCCGCCCGGGCGCTGGCCACCACCGTCGGCGACGACGAGCTGAACGCCAACTACATCATCCCGAGCGTCTTCAACAAGGACGTCGCCAAGACCGTCGCCGCCGCGGTGCGCGAAGCCGCCCTGGCCGACGCCCAGGCGCCCGCCCCGGCCCGTCCGACCCCCGGCATCGTCGGCACCCTCGACACCGCCTCGTTCCCCACCGTCAAGCTCTGACGACCCGTCCCGACGACGTGTCGCCGATCGGTCAAATGTCCGATTAGCGGCCATACTCGCCCAAGCCCGCCCCGAACCCTTGCGACACAAGGGCGAGGGGCGTGTTTGGGCTTGTCGTGCCTAGGGCGTACGGTAGCCCTGCACGGGGCAGGCGTGTCCGACAAGTACGGAACGTCCCCCTGGTCTTCCGGCGTGTCGTCCTGACCGCCGCCCGCGCCCGGTCCGCCGGAGCCGACGGAGCGTCACACCTCCAACGTGCGGGCGATGTTCGGGTGGCTCGGCCGGGGCCCGATTGGCTTTCTCGGGGCCGGTCGGGGCAGGATTCGTTCCCAGGCGGGCGGGCCTTTCGAAGGCTCCGGCGCGCGGCATCGGGTGCGGACCCGGCCTGCGACCACGCATTGCCTGCATGAGCACAGTGTGCGGACCTGCGGCCCATCCGGGTGCCCCCCGGTGGGAGCACCGATGGGCCCCCGCACACCGCAAGCGAACAGACCACAGGAGTACACATGAACCGCAGTGAGCTGGTGGCCGCGCTGTCCGAGCGCGCCGAGGTGACCCGCAAGGACGCCGACGCCGTTCTGGCCGCCTTCGCCGAGATCGTCGGCGAGGTCGTCGCCAAGGGCGACGAGAAGGTCACCATCCCCGGTTTCCTGACCTTCGAGCGCACCCACCGCGCTGCCCGCACCGCCCGCAACCCGCAGACCGGCGAGCCGATCCAGATCGCGGCCGGCTACAGCGCCAAGGTGAGCGCCGGCTCCAAGCTGAAGGAAGCCGCCAAGGGCATCTGAATCACCCCTTGAACGTCCGAGAGGCCGGGCTCCCCGCGGGGAGCCCGGCCTCTCGCCGTCAGGGCCGGTCGTTACGCGTCGACCAGCTGCTCGCTGGGCAGCTCGACGTGGGCGCCGAGGTCCCGCAGCTTCTCCATGAAGTTCTCGTAGCCGCGGTTGATCAGGTCGATGCCGTGCACGGTCGAGGTGCCCTCGGCCGCCAGCGCCGCGATCAGGTACGAGAAGCCGCCGCGCAGGTCCGGGATGACCAGCTCGGCGCCGATCAGCTTGGACGGGCCGGAGACGACCGCGGAGTGCAGGAAGTTGCGCGCACCGAAGCGGCACGGGGTGGCGCCCAGGCACTCGCGGTAGAGCTGGATGTGCGCGCCCATCTGGTTCAGCGCGCCGGTGAAGCCCAGCCGGGACTCGTACACCGTCTCGTGCACGATGGACAGGCCGGTGGCCTGGGTCAGCGCGACCACCAGCGGCTGCTGCCAGTCGGTCTGGAAGCCCGGGTGCACGTCGGTCTCCAGGGCGATGGCCTTGAGCTCGCCGCCCGGGTGCCAGAAGCGGATGCCCTCGTCGTCCACCTCGAAGGCGCCGCCGACCTTCCGGAAGGTGTTGAGGAAGGTCATCATCTCCAGCTGGCGGGCGCCGCGGACGTAGATGTCGCCCTTGGTGGCGAGCGCCGCGCAGGCCCAGGAGGCGGCCTCCAGGCGGTCCGGCAGGGCGCGGTGGGTGTAGCCGTTCAGCTCGTCCACGCCGGTGATCAGGATGGTGCGGTCGGTGCCCAGGGTGATGATCGCGCCCATCTTCTGCAGCACGCAGATCAGGTCGACGATCTCCGGCTCGATGGCCGCGTTGCGCAGCTCGGTGACGCCCTCGGCGAGCACGGCGGTGAGCAGCACCTGCTCGGTCGCGCCGACCGAGGGGTAGGGCAGCTCGATCTTGGTGCCGCGCAGCCGCTGCGGGGCGACCAGGTAGGTGCCCTGCGGGTGCTTCTCGATGGAGGCGCCGAACTGGCGCAGCACCTCGAAGTGGAAGTCGACCGGGCGGCCGCCGATGTCGCAGCCGCCCAGGCCCGGGATGAAGGCGTGGCCGAGGCGGTGCAGCAGCGGGCCGCAGAACAGGATCGGGATCCGCGAGGAGCCGGCGTGGGCGTCGATGTCGGCGACGTTGGCGCTCTCGACGTGCGAGGGGTCGAGGATCAGCTCGCCGTCCTCGTCGCCGGTGCGCACGGTCACGCCGTGCAGCTGCAGCAGGCCGCGGACCACCTTGACGTCGCGGATGTCCGGGACGTTGCGCAGTCTGCTGGGGCCCTGGCCGAGGAGGGCGGCGACCATGGCCTTGGGGACCAGGTTCTTCGCACCGCGGACGCGGATCTCGCCTTCGAGCGGGTTTCCGCCGTGGACCAGCAGGACGTCGTCGGTCATCGTTCTCGCAATCCGGGGTGCCAGAGGAGTGGGAACGGCTCCGTTGCGGAGCCGGTGGTGGACCGGTGGTACGGGCGTACGGGCGCGTTCGGGCCCCCGGAGAATCCGAGTCGGCACCGTAGAGGGGCGTCCACCAACCGTAGATGGTAGTGGGCGTCCCGATGGTTCCCGTGTGCCTCTCCCGTGATGGTGCTCTCTCCGGTCCCGCCCCCGCCCGCCGGTTCGGCCGTACGGGTGTTCGTCCGGCGTGGCGGGGTTTCGAGTGTTGCGGTGTCCGACCGGTGCCGTTCTGCGGGATCATGTGTGGCATGACGGCGGCCCATTCGCACGGAGGCCGGTCGCACACCGGCCGTCTGCTCGTCGCGACGCCCGTGCTCACCGACCCGAACTTCGCCCGGGCGGTGGTACTGCTCCTCGACCACGACGCCGAGGGGGCGCTCGGCGTGGTGCTCAACCGGCCGACGCCGGTCGAGGTGGGCAGTGTGCTGGACGGCTGGGCCAGACTCGTCGGCCAGCCCGCGGTGGTGTTCCAGGGCGGCCCGGTGGCGCTGGACTCGGCGCTCGGCCTGGCGGTCGCCCCGGGCGAGCCGGGCGGCGGCGAGCCGCTCGGCTGGCGGCGGGTGCACGGCGCGATCGGTCTGGTGGACCTGGAGGCGCCGCCCGAGGTGCTGGCCGGGGAGCTGGGCAGCCTGCGGATCTTCGCCGGGTACGCCGGCTGGTCGCCGGGCCAGCTGGAGGCGGAGCTGGAGAGCGGCGCCTGGTACCTGGTGGACTGCGAGCCCGGGGACGTCTCCAGCCCCGAGCCGGAGCGGCTGTGGCGCTCGGTGCTGCGCCGCCAGCGCGGCCCGCTGGCCCTGCTGGCGACCTACCCGGACGACCCGACGATGAACTGAGCGCCCGCCCCGGGACCCGGGCCGCGGCGCGACACTGGCCCGGTTTCCGCGGGCGCCCATAGACTTGGCACCTATGAGCACTCTTGAGCCCGAGCGCGGCCTCGGCACCGGCACCCTGGTCGAGCCCGTCCCGCAGGTGTCCCACGGGGACGGCGACCACGAGCGCTTCGCGCACTACGTCCAGAAGGACAAGATCATGGAGAGCGCGCTCTCCGGGTCCCCGGTCGTGGCGCTGTGCGGCAAGGTGTGGGTACCCGGGCGCGACCCGAAGAAGTATCCGGTCTGCCCGATGTGCAAGGAAATCTACGACGGCATCGGCAAGCCGCAGGGCGGCGACGGCGACAAGCAGTAACCGTCCGCTGGGCGCCGTTTCGCATGGCACCGCGTTTCCGACGTGGTCTATGCCAATCGTTCCGGGCCTGGGCAATATGGCGGAATGGACCTCATCCCCGCACCTTCGACTGCCGTCCGGCGCCCGGACGAGGACTTCCCGCTCGACGCCACCACCGCGCTGACCGCGCCGCCCGGCCTGGCCGACGCCGAGCGCTGGCTGCGCGGCACGCTGTCCGCGGCCACCGGGCTGCCGCTCGCTCCGGGCCGCCCGGGTGCGGGCATCGAACTGGTCCTGGACGACACCCTGGCCGCCGAGGCGTACCGGATCTCGGTGCGCCCCGGTCACGCCCTGCTCGCCGCGGGCGGGCCGGCCGGCGCGCTGTGGGCCGCGCAGACCCTGCGGCAGCTGCTCGGGCCGGACGCGTACCGCCGCTCCGCGCTGCGCCGGGACGGCTGGGTGCTGCCCGGCGCGGACATCGCGGACGCGCCCCGGTTCGGCTGGCGCGGCGCGCTGCTGGACGTCGCCCGGCACTTCCTGCCCAAGTCCGACGTGCTGCGCTTCGTCGACCTGCTGGCCGCGCACAAGCTCAACGTGCTGCACCTGCACCTGACCGACGACCAGGGCTGGCGGATCGAGATCAAGCGCTACCCGCGGCTGACCGGGCGCGGCGCCTGGCGGGAACGCTCGATGGTCGGCTACCGGGCCGGGCAGCACCGGGACGACCGCCCGCACGGCGGCCACTACACCCAGGACGACCTGCGCGAGATCGTCGCGTACGCGGCCGCGCGCGGGATCACCGTCGTCCCGGAGATCGACCTGCCCGGCCACACCCAGGCCGCCGTCGCCGCCTACCCCGAGCTGGGCAACACCGATGTGGTGGACACCGCCGCGCTCGGCGTCTGGACGGACTGGGGGGTGAGCCACCACGTGCTGAACGCCTCCGAGGAGACCCTGCGCTTCTTCGAGGGGGTGCTGGAGGAGGTCCTGGAGCTGTTCCCGTCCGAGTTCGTCCACCTCGGCGGCGACGAGTGCCCCAAGGAGCAGTGGAAGGACAGCGCCGCCGCCCAGGCCCGGATCCGCGAGCTGGGCCTGGCCGACGAGGACGAGCTGCAGGGCCACCTCATCCGGCACTTCGACCGCTGGCTGGCCGAGCGCGGCCGCCGGCTGATCGGCTGGGACGAGATCCTGGAGGGGGGCGTGCCGCCACGCGCGGCGGTGTCCTCCTGGCGCGGCTTCGGCGGGGGGATCGCGGCGGCGAGGGCCGGGCACGACGTGGTGATGTGCCCGGAGCAGCACGTCTACCTCGACCACCGGCAGGCGGACGGGCCGGACGAGCCGATCCCGGTCGGCTTCGTGCGCACGCTGGAGGACGTCTACCGCTTCGAGCCGGTCCCGGCGCAGCTGGACGAGGCCGCTGCCCGGCACGTCATCGGCACCCAGGCCCACCTGTGGAGCGAGTTCGCGGACAGCGCCCGGGACGTCGACTACCGGGCCTTCCCCCGGCTGGTCGCCTTCGCCGAGGTCGCCTGGTCCCAGCTGCCCGCCGAGCCGGCCGAGCGCGACTACCCGGGCTTCGAGCGGCGGCTGCGCGGCCACCTGGCGGTGCTGGACGCGCTGGGCGTCGAGTACCGCCCGCTGGACGGCCCGCATCCCTGGCAGCGTCGGCCCGGGGTGGCGGGGCGGCCGATCGAGGGGCCGCCGCCGGTGCGCTGAGCCGGTGCTCCGGTGCGCTGGTGTGTCCATCGGGAACTTGTGGACGGTCATCCGACGTCAAGAAAAGATGAACATCTTCCCCGGTCCGGTCAGGGTCGGGGAAGATACCGCCCGGTATCCGTCCCAATCGGGCAGTCCCGTTCACCGGTCCCGAAATGATCATCGAGCATTGTGTGCCAGAGTTGCCCAACCCGGCCCGATCGCCCGTACCCTACGGCCAGGCCGGGCAGCTGACGCGGACGGTGCGGCCGCGGCCGCGGGCGGCAGGCGATCGATGAGCAAGTGGAGCACGGTGGGACCCAGGTGAACCGGACGATCATGCTGCCGGCCTCGCTCGACGAGGCCGTCGACGCGCTGGCCGCCGCCCCGGCCGCGGTACCGGTGGCCGGAGCCACCGACCTCATGGAGGCCGTCAACGCCGGACGGCTGCGCCCCGCCGCCCTGGTCGGCCTCGGCCGGATCACCGAACTGCGCGGCTGGCGCTACGAGGACGGCGGCACCGCCGTGCTCGGCGCCGGACTCACCCACGCCCGGATGGACCGCCCCGACTTCGCCGCGCTCATCCCCGCCCTCGCCGACGCCGCCCGCACCGCCGGCCCGCCGCAGGTCCGCAACGTCGGCACCCTCGGCGGCAACATCGTCACCGCCGCCCCGGCCGGCGACACCCTTCCGGTGCTCGCCGCGCTGGAGGCCACCGTCACCCTCGCCCGGGCCGGCGCCAGCCGCGAGGTGCCGGTCAGTCACCTGCTCACCGGACTCGACCCGGTGCGCCCCGGCGAACTGCTCACCTGGGTGCGGGTCCCGCTGCTGCACGCGCCGCAGGTCTTCCTCAAGGCCACCGGCCGCAGCGGCCCGGCCCGCGCCACCGCCTCCGTCGCGCTCGTCCTCGACCCGGCCCGGCGGGCCGTGCGCTGCGCCGTCGGCGCCGTCGCCCCGGTGCCGCTGCGCCCGCTGGAGGCCGAGGCCTGGGTGGCCGGCTGCATCGACTGGGACGGCAGCCGGGAGATCGACCCGGCCGCGGGCGCCGCCTTCGGCGAGTACGTGGCCGCCGCCTGCGTCCCCGACAACTACGGCGCCGAGGGCGCCTGGGAGGCCGTGACCGAGGGGCCGACCGCGGCCGCCGTTCGGCTGCGGCGTACCGTATCGGTGCTGGCCCGACGGGCACTGGGAAGGGCGCTGAAGTGACCACAGACCCCATCGAGACCCTCGACGCCGATCCGCTCGGCCTCGCTCCGCAGGTCAGCCGGGAGCTGCGCCCGTGCGCCTCCTACACGCTGCGGGTCAACGGTTTCGAACGGCCCGTCACCGACGCCTGGATCGGCGAGAGCCTGCTCTACGTGCTGCGCGAGCGGCTCGGCCTGGCCGGCGCGAAGGACGGCTGCGAGCAGGGCGAGTGCGGAGCCTGCTCGGTGCAGGTGGACGGCCAGCTGGTGGCCGGCTGCCTGGTGCCCGCCGCGCTGGCCGCCGACAGCGAGATCAACACCGTCGAGGGGTTGTCGGCCGGCGGCGGCGCCAGTGACGTCCAGCAGGCACTGGCCGCCTCCGGCGCCGTGCAGTGCGGCTACTGCACCCCCGGCATGGCGATGGCCGTGCACGACCTGCTCCAGCGCAACCACCGGCCCACCGAGGTCGAGGCCCGGCAGGCGCTGTGCGGCAACCTGTGCCGCTGCACCGGCTACCGCGGCGTGCTGGCCGCCGTCCAGACCGTCGCGGACGCCCGCGCGCTGGAGGCCGAGGAGGCGGAGCGGGCCGCCGCGGCCGCCGCCGAGGAGGCCGCCGCCGAACCGCCCGCCGAGGCCGGGGCCCCGGTCGCTCCCGCCGAGCAGCCCGCCGCCGTCGAGCCGGAGCCGGCCGTCGAGCCGCCGGTCTACGCCGACGCCGAGGCCTGGATCGAGCTCGTCCCGCAGCCGCCCGCCGAGCCCGTCGCCGCACCCGCCCAGGTGCCGGCGCCGGCCGAACAGCCCTACGGCGACGGCGGCTACGACACCGGCGTGTACGACACCTCCGCGCTGACCGCGATGCAGCCCGGCATCCCCGCCCAGGCCGCCGACGACCAGGTGTACTACCCGCCGCAGGGCTACCCCGAGCAGCCGTACCAGGCCACCCCGGCGCACGGCACCTACGTGCCGGCCGGCTACCCGGACGGCCACCAGCAGCAGCACGGCTACGACACCGGCTACGACGCCCCGGTCTACGAGCCCACCCCCGCGCACGGCACCCCATTGCCCGGTGCCGTCCACGACGGCACGCCCCCGCACGGCACCCCGTACGCGGACCCGCACGGGGCCCCGACCACCGGCGTCCCCTACGGCGCCACCCCCGCCCACGGAATCCGGCTCCCCGAGGACGACCACGCATCATGACGTCGCCTACCGACATCGGCGCAGCACTCCAGCAGGACGGCGGCGAGGGCGGCGCCGCACCGGAGCCCTTCGGCCTGGGCAGCTCCCCACTGCGCAGCGACGCGCTGCCCAAGGCGCTCGGCATCTACCCGTACGCCGCCGACCTGTGGGCCGAGGGGCTGCTGTGGGGCGCGGTGCTGCGCTCGCCGCACCCGCACGCCCGGATCCGCGGCATCGACACCTCGGCCGCGCTCGCCCTGCCCGGGGTGCACGCCGTGGTCACCGCCGCGGACCTGCCGCCCGGCCCGGACGGCCTGCCCGACGGCGCCCCGGCCGGCCCGATCGTCGCCGACCGGCCGGTGCTGGCCGCCGGCGTGGTGCGCCACCACGGCGAGCCGATCGCCGCGGTCGCCGCCGACCACCCGGACACCGCCCGGCTGGCGGTCGGCCTGATCGCGGTCGACTACGAGCCGCTGGAGGCGGTCACCGACCCCGAGCAGTCCTTCACCGCCCCCGCGCTGCACCCGGACGGCAACCTGTTCCGCCACCTGCCGCTGCGCACCGGGGACCCGGAAGCGGCCGGCGAGATCGTGGTCGAGGGCCTCTACCAGGTCGGCCGGCAGGACCCGGCCCCGCTCGGCGCCGAGGCCGGCCTGGCCGTGCCGCGCCCGGACGGCGGCGTGGAACTGCACCTGTCCTCCACCGACCCGCACGGCGACCGCGACCGCACCGCCGCCTGCCTGGGCCTGGAGCCGGACCGGGTCCGACTGGTGGTCACCGGCGTGCCCGGCGCCACCACCGACCGCGAGGACCTCTCCTTCCAGGTCACCCTGGCGCTGCTGGCGCTGCGCACCGGCCGCCCGGTGAAGATGACCCTCACCCGCGAGGAGTCCTTCCACACCCACGCCTCGCGCCACCCCGCGCTCCTGCGCTACCGCCACCACGCCGACGCCGAGGGCAAGTTGGTGAAGGTGGAGGCGCAGATCCTGCTGGACGGCGGCGCCTACGCGGACGTCTCGGCCGAGGCGCTGGCCGCCGCGACGGCCTTCTCGGTCGGCCCGTACGTCTGCCCGAACGTGTTCGTGGACGCCTGGGCGGTGCGCACCAACAACCCGCCGGCCGGGCGGATGCGCGGCGAGGGCGCGTTGCAGGCCTGCTTCGCGTACGAGTCGCAGCTGGACCAGCTGGCCGCCCGGGTGGGCGTGGACCCGGTGGAGATCCGCCGCCGCAACGCGATGTCCACCGGCGACCCGCTGCCCACCGGACAGGCCGTCACCTGCCCGGCGCCGGTGAAGGCGCTGTTGGACGCGGTGGCCGCCGAGCCGCTGCCGGCCCTGCCGGTGGACGACCCGGACGCCGAGTGGCTGCTGCCCGGCGGGCCCGGTGGCGCCGGGGACCCGGCGGCGGTGCGGCGCGGGATCGGCTACGCCGTCGGCATGGTGCACATGCTGGGCGCCGAGGGCGAGGACGAGGTGTCCACCGCCACCGTGCGGGTCAGCGGCGACCACGCCACGGTGATCTGCGCGGCCGTCGACGCCGGCCAGGGCTTCGCCACGCTGGCCCGGCAGATCGTGCAGACCGTGCTGGGCGTCAGCGAGGTCTACATCGCGCCGGCCGACAGCGACCAGTCGATCGCCGGGCCCTCCGGGCGCGGTCGGCACACCTGGGTCTCCGGCGGGGCGGTCGAGCGGGCCGCGCTGATGGTCCGCCACCAGCTGCTGCAGCCGATCGCGGCCAACTTCGGGATGTCGGTGGAGCTGCTGCAGATCGCCGACGGCAAGATCACCTCCTACGACGGGGTGCTCGGCATGCCGGTCGCCGAGGCGCTCGAGGGCAAGGAGCTCTGGGCCACCGCGCAGTGCCGCCCGCACCCGACCGAGCCGCTGGACGAGTCCGGGCACGGCGACGCCTTCGTCTCCATCTCGTTCTGCGCGATGCGCGCGGTGGTGGACGTGGACATCGAGCTGGGAGCCGTCCGGGTGGTCGAGATGACCGTCGCCCAGGACGTCGGCCGGGCGCTGAACCCGCGCCAGATCGAGGACCGGATCGAGGCGGGCGTGGCCCAGGGCGTGGGCCTGGCGCTGATGGAGGACCTGCAGACCTCGGGCGGGCTGCTGGGCAACCCCTCGCTCACCGGCTACCGGCTGCCCACCTCGCTGGACACCCCGGAGGTGCGGATCGCCGCGCTGCTGGAGGAGCGGGACGTGGTCGCCACCTTCGGCGCCAAGGCGGTCAGCGCCGTGCCCGCGGTGGTCGCCCCCTCGGCCGTCGCGGCCGCCGTCCGGGCCGCCACCGGGCTGCCGGTCGGCCGGCTGCCGATCCGGGCGGAGGACGCCGTCACGGCCTGAGCGGAGGGGCCCGGTCCGGCATTTATCCGGAACGTGGAATGCGGAATTGCCGGTCGACTTCTCCGGGTCGACCGGCAATTCCCTTTTCCGAGGCCGTGGCGGGAATTGAACCCGCGTACACCGCTTTGCAGACGGTTCCCTGAGCCACTCGGGCACACGGCCAGTGAATTCAGGATGGCCGATCGCCCGAATGCGGTCAACGAACTTTTGTAAATTCTGTATGGCAATGTGTGCTGCCGTCGGAAGCGGTGGCCGTTTTCCCGCCACCCCGGACGAGCGCGTCGTACCCGGTGACGACAAGACGAGGCAGTTCAGCGGCAATCCGGCCGCCCTCTTCTTCGGCGTCGCGCTGCTGTTCAGCATGGGCGGACTGGCGTACGCGATGCGCACCATCCCGATCGGCACCGGCCCGGATCGGCTGCCTGCTGCTGATCGTCTCCGGCGCGGTGGGGTTCAAGGTGCTGCACCGATCGCCCGGGCCAACGGTCCTAGGGCCGCCGACCGATCCGATCACCGACCCGGGTCAGGGGTCATCGACGCGGACGGAACTTACGATGTCACGTATGACCACTGCCTCCCCCACCTCGGTCGACCCCGCCCCGACACCCTCCGGAACCGACCCGGGTGGCGGGGTCCTCGGCGGCCGCTTCCGCGCGCTGACGCTGGGGATCGTGTCGGTGGTCCTGGTGATCGCCTTCGAGGCGACCGCCGTCAACACCGCGATGCCGACCGCGGCCCGCCAGCTGGACGGCCTCGGGCTGTACGCCTTCGCCTTCTCCGGCTACTTCACCACCACCCTGTTCGCCCTGGTCGTCTCCGGCCAGTGGTGCGACCGGCGCGGTCCGCTGCGGCCGCTGTTCACCGGCATCGCGGTGTTCGGCACCGGTCTGGTGGTGGCCGGGACGGCGCCCGGCATGTGGGTGTTCGTGGCCGGGCGGGCGATCCAGGGCCTGGGCGGCGGGCTGGTGATCGTCGCGCTGTACGTGGTGGTCGGCCGGGCCTACCCTGAGCGGCTGCGCCCGTCGGTGTTCGCCGCGTTCTCCTCGGCCTGGGTGCTGCCCTCGATCGTCGGACCGCTGGTCTCCGGGGCCGTCACCCAGCACCTCGGCTGGCGCTGGGTGTTCCTGTCCGTGCCGGTGCTGATCCTGCTGCCGCTGGCGGTGATGGGCCCGGCGCTGGCCCGCTCCGAGAGGGAGCACCCGGTGCCCCGCGGCGCGGACTTCGACCGCCGCCGCACCCTGCTGGCCGCGATGGCGGCGGTCGGCGCCGGCCTGCTGCAGTACGCGGGCCAGCGGCGCGACCTGGTCGGGCTGCTCCCCGGGATCGCCGGGGCGGCGCTGCTGGTGCCGGCCGTCCTGGGACTGCTGCCGAAGCGGACCCTGCGGGCCGGGCGCGGGCTGCCGACCGTGATCCTGCTGCGCGGGGTGGCGGCGGGGGCGTTCTTCGCGGCCGAGGCCTTCATCCCGCTGATGATGACCACCCAGCGCGACTTCTCGCCGACGCTGGCCGGGCTCACCCTGACCAGCGGCGGGCTCTCCTGGGCGCTGGGTTCGTGGCTGCAGGGGCGGCCGGGGGCCGAGCGCTACCGCGGGGCGATGATCCGGGGCGGCTTCGTGCTGACCGCGGTGGCGATCGCGGGTGCCGCGCTGGTGCTGATCCCGGCGGTGCCGGCCTGGACGGCGTCGGTGGCCTGGGGCGTCGGCGGCGTCGGAATGGGTCTGACGGTCGCCAGCGTCAGCGTGCTGATGATGAAGCTCTCCGCGCCGGAGGACGCCGGGGCCAACTCGGCCGCGCTGCAGATGAGCGACGCGCTGGGCAACGTGCTGCTGACCGGTCTGGCGGGGGTGCTGTTCGCGGCGCTGGGCGGCGGCTCGCCGGCCGCCGCCCACGAGGGTGCCGGGGCCGCCGGCTCGCCCGGCGCCTTCGCGGTGATCCTGCTGGTGATGGCGGCGGTGGCGGCGCTGGGGGCGCTGCTCGCCGGCCGGGTCCGCACCAGGGCCTGACGGTCAGCCAGCGGTGGCGGTGGGGGAGGGGAGCGGCGGCGCCGCCGGGATGCCGAGGAAGTTCTCCCAGCCGCCGGCCGGGGACTGGCCCGGGCCGAGGCTCCGCAGCTTGCGCAGCACCGCCGGGTCCTGGGCGTCCAGCCAGTCCACCAGCTGGCGGAAGGACACCAGCCGGACCTCCGGCTTGCCCGCGATCGACTTGAGCGCGTCCTCGACGGCGTTCATGTAGATGCCGCCGTTCCACTCCTCGAAGTGGTTGCCGATGATGTACGGCGCCCGGTTGCTGTTGTAGGTGCGGTCGAAGCCCATCAGGTAGGAGTCCCGGGCCTGGGCCTGGAAGCCGGGGTGGAGCGCCGGGTCGGCCTTGGTGTTGGGACCGCACTGGTTGAACATGATGTTGTAGTCCATCGACAGCACCTGGAAGGTGTGCCCGGGGAAGGGGATGGACTGCAGCGGGAGGTCCCACAGCGCGCCGCCCTGGATCTTCTGCGGCCACACCTGGGTGCCGTTGCCGCTGCTGTCGTAGCGCCAGCCGCGCTTGACCGCGGTGGGCAGCAGGTTGCGCTGGCCCTCCAGGCAGGGGGTGCGGCTGCCGATCAGCTCCTTGCGGTAGTCGAACGGCAGCGCCGGCAGGTCGGTGAAGCCGGTGTTGGTGCGCCAGTTCGTCACGAAGTCCATCGCCTGCTGGATCTCGCTGTCCCACTCCTCCGGGGACCACTGGCCGACGCCGGTGGAGCCGCAGAAGTGGCCGTTGAAGTGGGTGCCGATCTCGTGGCCCTCCAGCCAGGCGGCGTGCACGTTCTCCAGGGTGGCGCGGATGTGCTGGTCGCTCAGGTAGCCGATCTCGGAGGCGCCGACCTTGTGCTGCGGCGGGCGGTACAGGTCCTTCTTGGACTCCGGCAGCAGGTAGAGGCCGCTGAGGAAGAAGGTCATCGAGGCGTTGTGCTCCTGGGCGAGCCGGCGGAAGCGGGTGAACAGGCCGTTGTCGAGCTCGCCGGCGCCGTCCCAGGAGAAGACCACGAACTGCGGGGGCCGCTGGCCGGGCTGGAGCCGCTCGACGACGGGCTGGTGGGGCTGCGGGCCGGTGTCGGAGGTGGAGCCGTCGCCGATCAGCGCGACCTGCGGCTTCTGCGGGGCCGGGGCCGGGGTGGCGCTCTGCTCGTGGGGCGCCGGGGGGACGGGGACGGCGCCGAGGGCCGCGTACTCCCCGCCGCCGGCGGCCCGGTCGCTGCCGCAGCCCGCCGCCAGGGTGGCGGCGGTGGCCGCTCCGGCGGCCAGCAGGGTGCGGCGGGAGAGCGCGTCCATGGTCACTCCGTTCATGAGGCGTTCGGCAGGCGGGCGGCGTGCGAGCGAGGTGCGGGGGCGCGGGCGTCGTGGGGGCGGCTCGCGTGCGGCGTGCGGAAGTCCGGTGGGACCGGAGGGGGAAGGAGCCCGTGACCGGGTCAGCATGGCACGCGGTCCGGAACGGTCGGAGAGGCGCAGCGAACGGTCGTGATCGATCGCCCGATTGACGCAACCGAACCGGCGGGCCGGAACGTCGATGCTGTTCGACGGGTGGTAGCACCGCGCCCGTCCGCGGAACAACGTGGTCACGCTGAGTGTCCGAATGTCGACTCGGCGCGGGATCGGGGGCGTCGACCCTGCCGATCGGCGGGTGCGGATACGACCGTGGTGGGGACGTGCCTTAGGGTCCGATCCGATTGAATGAGTTCCCAGGAAACTCCCAGGAATGGAATCCGGGCCGGCAGAGCGGAGCACCCGTGGGCGACCAGCAGAGCAGGAGCCCCTGGCCGGGCACCCTGGCGGCCGGCGCCGCACTGGTGCTCGGCGCCTGGCTGCTGCACGACGGCGGCTCGCCCGTGCTGCCGCCCGCGCCGGGCGCCGGGCAGGCGCTGTTCGGCTTCGCCCCGGTCTCCGTCGTCCCGCCGCTCGGCCCGTCAACCCCGACCAGGATCCGCATCCCGGCCGTCCGGCTGGACGCCCCGGTCACCGAGCTGGGCCTGGACTCCGACGGCCACCTGCAGACCCCGCCCGCGACCGACCGCAACCTCGCGGGCTGGTACCGCGGCGGCGCCAGCCCCGGCCAGCGCGGCACCGCCATCCTGGTGGGACACGTCGACAACCGGGCCGGGCCGGCCGTCTTCTACCACCTGGGGGCGCTCCGCCGGGGGGACCGGATCGAGATCGCCCGGGCCGACGGCGCCACCGCCGTCTACCAGCTGTACGCCATCGAAGTGCACGACCGAAAGGACTTCCCGGACGACCGGGTCTACCGCCAGGCCGCCGACGCTCAGCTGCGGGTGATCACCTGCGGCGGCGCGTACAGCGAGGAACACGGCTACGAGGGCAACGTCGTCGCCTACGGATTCCTGGCCGACACCACATCGCCGGGCAAAGCCGCATGACCACGCTCACCCTGGCCACCCGCTGGAACCCGATCGACTGGCCGCTCACCCACGGACCGATCCCGCACGCCGTGTCCGTCGCCGGCTGGGCCGCGCTGCTCGCGCTGTCGCTGGGCCGCGAACGCCGCTGGTGGCGGTTCCGCCTGCCCGCCGCACTGATCACCGCGGCGGCGCTCAGCCTGCTGCTGGACGTCGTCGTCGACGGCTGGTGGCACCCCTTCCCGGAGGGCACGCCCCGGTACGTCACCTGGTGGGTGGCCGTCGCCCTGCTCGGCTTCTGCCTGGCGGGCTACCGGATGCGCCGGCTGTCCTGGCCGCGCCGCGGCCTCGCCCTCGGCCTCAGCGCGCTGGTCCTGCTGATGGCCGCCTCCGAGGTCAACATCGGCTTCGGTCAGTTCCCCAGCGGGCGGGTGATGCTGGCGCCGTGGCTGACCAAGACGGACGACCTGGTCACCGCGAAGGCCGCGCAGACCCTGTCCGCCCCGCCGGAGCAGGTGCTCGACGAGCTCTGGCGGCCGCCCGCGAACCTGCCCGAGAAGGGCACCGTCTCGGTGGTGCCGATCCCCGGCACCAAGTCCGGCTTCAAGGCGCGCGACGCGTACGTCTACCTCCCGCCCGCCTACCAGGCCACCCCGCGACCGCTGCTGCCGGTCGTCGTCATGCTCTCCGGTCAACCCGGTGCGCCGGGGGACTGGGTTCTCTCCGGGCAGATCAACCAGTCGCTGGACGCGTTCGCCGCCAAGCACGGCGGTCTGGCACCGATCGTGGTGATGGCAGATCAGCTCGGCTCGACCTGGGCCAACACGCTCTGCCTGGACTCGAAGATCGCCAAGGCCCAGACCTACCTCGCGGTGGACGTGCCCAACTGGATCCACAAGAACCTGCAGACCGCCGCCGGCCGGAAGTCCTGGGCGATCGGCGGTGCCTCGATGGGTGGCACCTGTGCGCTGCAACTCGGGGTCAACGCGCCCGACGTGTACGGCACCGTGCTCGACATGTCCGGGCAGGAGGAGCCCACCCTGGGCACCCGGGAGGACACCGTCAAGGCGGCCTTCGGCGGCGACGAGGCCAAGTTCGAGACGGTCGACCCGCTGCACGTCATGGCGCGCGGCAGGTTCCCGGACACCAACGTCGCCTTCGTCGTCGGCGAGAACGACAGGGAGTTCAGGCCACAGATGGAGAAGGTCTACCAGGCCGCGCAGGCCGCAGGGACGAAGGCGAAGTTCGAACTCATGCCGGGCGCCCACGGCTGGGTCGTCTTCCGCCCCGGCATCGTCCAGCAGATCCCGTGGCTGGCCCAGCAGACAGGGCTCACCCGGTGATCGGGACGGGCACCGCACCGGCCACCGCCAGCCGGCGGGAACGGACGCAGCGGCAGGACGAGGAGATCACGGCACCCCGGGCCGCCACCCAGGAGCAGGGCGCCGGCCTCGCCCCGGTCACCCGCACGCCGGAGCCGGGACCGCAGCGGATCCGCCGGGCGGCCCGGGTGCTCGGCGACCAGCTGTGCTCGGCGCCGCTGACGCTGACGCTGCTGGCCGGGCTCTGGGTGCTCGGCGCGGCCACCGGGAGCCTGTCCGGCGGGCCGTCCGCGCGGCTGCTCGCCCGTACCGGCGTCGGCCTGCCCACGCTCGGCGAGGGCCGCTGGTGGACGCCGGTCAGCTCGTTGCTGTGGTGCCCCGGCATCGGCGCGTACGCGTTCACCAGCCTGCTGCTGCTCCTGGTCGGCCCGGCCGCCGAGCGCCGGCTCGGCCGGCTGCGCACCCTCGCGGTGCTGATCGGCGGGCAGGTCGCCGGCACCCTGCTGGGCACCGGGCTGGTCGAGTTCGGCTCCGCGGCCGGCGAGCAGTGGACCGCCTCGGTGGCCGACCAGACCTCGGTCGGGCCCGGCGTCGGCCTGTTCGCCCTGGCCGGGGTGCTCGGCTACCGGCTCACCGTGCTCTGGCGCCGCCGGCTGCACCTGCTGGTGCTGCTCGTCCCGCTGGTCATGACCCTGTACGTCGGCCACCTGCAGAGCGTCCAGCGCTGCGCCGCCGCACTGGTCGGCCTCGGCGCGGGCGCGCTGCTCAGCCACGCCCGGCCGTACCTGCGCAGCCACCGCTCCTCGCACACCGAGACCCGGGTGCTGGTCGCGCTCTGCCTGGTCGCCGCCGCCTGCGGGCCGCTGATCGCCTCGCTGTACGACAACGCCAGCGGGCCCTTCAACACCTTCTCCGAGCTGTACCTCTCACACCGGCTCAGCCCGGAGGAGGTGGCCGACTTCTGCGCGGTCTCGGCGCACGACTGCGCCCGGGCGCACGCCGTCGAGCGGATCTTCGACACCCCCGGCCGGCTGATGGCCGCGCTGTTCCCGGCGCTGCTGCTGGTGCTCGCCGAGGGACTGCGCCGGGGCCTGCGGTTCGCCTGGCGGATCACCGTCGCCACCGAGCTGCTCTGGGTGGCCCTGCTGGGCTGGCTGTACTTCGAGGCCGGGCCGGTCAGCGGGGACGTGGTGCAGTACTTCGTCGAGGCGATGCTGTTGCCGCTGCTGACCACCGTCCTGCTGCTGGCGACCCGGCAGCGGTTCCGGCTGCGGCTGTCCGGCCGGGCGGTGCGCCGGCTGGCCGTGGTGGTCGGCGGGGCCGCGCTGGCCGCCTCGGCGGCGTACGTCGGCCTCGGCCGGCTGGTGGCCGGGCAGTTCGAGCCCGGCGCGGGCCTGCGCGGGCTGGCGAGCGGGCTGCCGGCCCAGTTCCTGCCGCCGGCCTACAACGACCTGCTGCCGGACTACCCGATCGCGGTCGGCCCGGTGGCGCTGGTCCTGGAGACGTACTGCGGGCTGGCGTTCTGGGTGGTCGCGCTGGTCGCGCTGCTGTCGGCGTTCCGCCGTCCGATGCTGCGCACCGACGCGGCGGCGGCCGCCCGGGCCCGGGCGCTGCTCACCGCGTACGGCGGCGGGACGCTGTCCTTCATCACCACCTGGGACGGCAACCACTACTGGTTCGACGAGCGCGGCCGCGCGGCCGTCGCCTACCGGGTGGTCGGCACCGTGGCGCTGACCACCGGCGACCCGTTCGGCGCGGCGGAGGACCGGGCCCGGGCGGTGGCCGGCTTCGCCCGGTACTGCGACGCGCGGGGCTGGACGCCGTGCTTCTACAGCGTCTCGGCCGAGACCAGGGCGGCGGCCGCGCAGCTGGGCTGGCGCTCGGTGCAGGTCGCCGAGGACACCGTGGTGCCGCTGCCCGAGCTGGCCTTCACCGGCCGCAAGTGGCAGGACATCCGCACCGCCCTGAACAAGGCCGGCAAGCAGGGCGTCACCGCGGAGTGGTGGACGTACCACGAGGCGCCGCTCGCGCTGCGGGAACAGATCCGGGCGATCTCCGAGGAGTGGGTCTCCGAGAAGGGCCTGCCCGAGATGGGGTTCACCCTCGGCGGGCTGGAGGAGCTGGACGACCCGGACGTGCGGGTGCTGGTCGCGTTGGACGGCGAGCGGGTGGTGCACGGGCTGACCAGCTGGATGCCGGTGTACGAGGACGGAGTGCCGGTCGGCTGGACGCTGGACTTCATGCGGCGGCGCTCGGACGGCTTCCGAGGCGTGAACGAGTTCCTGATCGCCTCCGCCGCGCTCGGCTTCAAGGGCGAGGGCGCGCGCTTCCTGTCGCTGTCGGGGGCGCCGCTGGCCCGCGCCAGGCAGGACGAGGAGCCCACCGGGCTGCAGCGGATGCTGGACTGGATGGGCGGGGTGCTGGAGCCGGTGTACGGCTTCCGCACACTGCTGGCGTTCAAGGCGAAGTTCCAGCCGGAGTACCGGCCGATGTACATGGCCTACCCCGACCCGGCCGCGCTGCCCGGCATCACCAGGGCGATCGGCAAGGCCTACCTGCCGCACCTCACGCCGGCCCAGGGCGTCCGGCTGATGCGCAAGCTGTCGGGCTGAGAGCCGCCCCGAGCCAAAGGGCGCGCCGGTGCCGAAAGGGAGAAACGAGGGAGCGACGCAGGAGCGACCGAGTGCCGACCGTCGGCATCGGATCGGGAGCGCCCGGAGGCGAGCGGGCGAGTAACAGTCCCGCGGCCGGTGGTCGACGCTCTGTGACGTCCGGAAGCGCGGGGGCGCTCCCGGACGCCGGGCGCCTCGTCAGCCGAGCAGCTGGGCGAGCGCGCGGTCGGCGTCCAGGTGCAGGTGCTCCTCGCCCTCGGGGACGAGCAGGCGGCTGCGCCACAGGAAGCGGCGCAGGTCGGTGGTGTCGAACCGGAGCAGCGCGGTGCCCTCCGGGGCCCGCAGCTCGACCATGGTGCGCCGGCCGACCGTGGGCCGGACGTGGACGTCGCCGAGGCCGGCCGGCAACTCCAGGCCGGAGGAGAGCAGCTGACGGGCGAACACCCAGACGATGTCCTCGGCGCTCCGCTCATCCTCGGCCTCGTCCAGCGAGAACTCGGCGGGGAAGGCCATCGAGACCGCGAAAGGGTCCTCCGGCAGGTAGGACAGCACCGTGCGCAGCCGGACGGAGCGGTGCGGGGAGAGGATCAGTCGGGCCTGGACGGTCTCTTCGACGGCGGCGTACAAGGGTCGGTCCCTTCGTTCGGTGCGGGCCGCGCGACGGCAGTGGGGTTGGCGCGGCCTCACCCCGTGAGAGTCCCGGGGGCACCGGCTCTTACGACGAAGGAATGTGTCATGCGTCACATCGATTTCCGGCCGTCCGGGCCCGGCGCGGGGTCCGGCCTGGAGGTTCGAACAGCCCCGGACCGGTACGCTGGGCGGGTTGTCCGATCGCCGCCCGACCGTGGGACGAGGCCGCAAAACCGCCTCTGACCTGCGATGATCCCCCTCGGAGACCGTGAGTACTGCCGCCGCCTCCTCGATGCCGCTGTTCTCCGACGCACCGGAGCCGCAGGAGCCCGTCCGGGCCGCCGGCCACGCCGCGCCCGCCGCCTCGCACCACCTCTCCCCGGCCTTCCCCGGCCGCGCCCCCTGGGGCACCGCGGGCAAGCTGCGGGCCTGGCAGCAGGGTGCGCTGGACAAGTACATCGAGACCCAGCCGCGCGACTTCCTCGCGGTCGCCACCCCGGGCGCAGGCAAGACCACCTTCGCGCTCACCCTCGCCTCGTACCTGCTGCACAACCACCTGGTGCAGCAGGTGACGGTCGTCGCGCCGACCGAGCACCTGAAGAAGCAGTGGGCCGAGGCCGCCGCGCGGATAGGCATCCGGCTGGACCCGGCGTACTCCTCCGGCCCGCTCTCCCGGGACTACCACGGCATCGTGGTCACCTACGCGGGCGTCGGGGTCAACCCGATGCTGCACCGCAACCGCACCGAGGCCCGCAAGACCCTCGTGATCATGGACGAGATCCACCACGCCGGTGACTCCAAGTCCTGGGGCGAGGCCTGCTTCGAGGCCTTCGAGCCGGCCACCCGCCGGCTCGCGCTGACCGGGACGCCGTTCCGCTCGGACACCAACCCGATCCCGTTCGTCGCCTACGACGCGGGCAGCGACGGCATCCGCAAGTCCGTCGCCGACTACACCTACGGCTACGGGCACGCGCTCGCCGACCACGTCGTCCGCCCGGTGATCTTCCTCAGCTACAGCGGCAACATGCGCTGGCGCACCAAGTCCGGCGACGAGCTGGAGGCCCGGCTGGGCGAGCCGATGACCAAGGACCTGATCGCCCAGGCCTGGCGCACCGCGCTGTCCCCGCAGGGCGAGTGGATCCCGTCCGTCCTCCAGGCCGCCGACCGGCGGCTGACCGAGGTCCGCAAGGCCATCCCGGACGCCGGCGGACTGGTGATCGCCACCGACCAGAACGTGGCCCGCGCCTACGCCAAGATGCTGCGCGAGATCAGCGGCGAGAAGGTCACCCTGGTGCTCTCCGACGAGGCCGAGGCCTCGAAGCGGATCTCCGACTACGCGGCGGGCACCTCGCGCTGGATGGTCGCGGTCCGCATGGTGTCCGAGGGCGTCGACGTGCCCCGGCTGTGCGTCGGGGTGTACGCCACCTCGATCTCCACCCCGCTGTTCTTCGCCCAGGCCGTCGGCCGCTTCGTGCGCGCCCGCAAGCGCGGCGAGACCGCGTCGGTGTTCCTGCCGACCATCCCGATGCTGCTGGGCTTCGCCAACGAGATGGAGCTCCAGCGCGACCACGTGCTGGACCGGCCGAAGAAGGAGGGCGACGGCCTCTTCGACGAGGAGGACCGGCTGCTCGCCGAGGCCGAGCGGGCCAACGACGGGCCGGACGGCGCGGGCGGCGAGGAGTTCTCCTACGAGGCGCTGGGCTCCGAGGCGGTCTTCGACCGGGTGCTGTACAACGCCATGGAGTTCGGCATGCAGGCCCACCCGGGGAGCGAGGAGGAGGAGGACTACCTCGGCATCCCGGGCCTGCTGGAACCCGACCAGGTGCAGATGCTGCTGCAGAAGCGCCAGCACCGGCAGATCCAGCGCAGCAAGACCAAGCCCGCCGAGGAGGCCGACCTGCTGGAGCTGCCGGCCGAGCAGCGGCCGGTGGTCACCCACCAGGAGCTGCGCGAGCTGCGCAAGGAGCTGAACGCGCTGGTGGCCGCCTGGCACCACCGCACCAGCCAGCCGCACGGCACCATCCACAACGAGCTGCGCCGCCAGTGCGGCGGGCCGCTCACCGCCCAGGCCACCGCCAACCAGCTGAAGGCGCGGATCGCCAGGATCCGGGAGTGGGCGAAGTAACGGCCCGGCGGGCGGGTCCGGGCCGGAGCGGTCCGGAACCACCCGTTCCGGAGTGTCCGAACATCGAACCCGGATCGAACTGACGCTCTGGCAGGCGCGGCGAAATGACGGGGTTCGTCCGGAATTCCCGGCGGCGTCGATGACGATCACGCCCGAATTTTGGACAACCACTTCCGCCGCGTCCTTTCCTTCACTACCTTTCCCCCACGCTCTTCCGCCGGGCAACCCCCCGCGGGACGGGCTCCGCAGGACTGTGCGGTCGTCAAGGGCGACACCGCGCGGCCCGAGCGCGGCCACCCCCACCTGCGCGCGACACCGCCCCCCCGGGCCCGGCGCCGCACGCCCCGCGAGCGCCGCGGAAAGGACTGCCCGTCGTGACTGCCGAGACCTCCCAGACGCTGGACCGCGGCGTCCGCGTCCTCAAACTCCTCGCCGACTCCGAGCGCGGGCTCACCGTCACCGAGCTGGCCGCCCGGCTGGCCGTCAACCGCACCGTGGTCTACCGGCTGCTCGCCACCCTGGAACAGCACGGCCTGGTCCGCCGCGACATCGGCGGCCGCGCCCGGGTCGGCCTGGGCGTTCTGCGGCTGGCCCACCGGGTGCACCCGCTGCTGCGCGAGGCCGCGCTGCCCGCCCTGCGCAGCCTCGCCGAGGACCTCGGCGCCACCGCCCACCTCACCCTGGTGGACGGCAACGAGGCGCTGGCCGTCGCCGTGGTCGAGCCCAGCTGGACCGACTTCCACGTCGCCTACCGCACCGGACTGCGCCACCCGCTCGGCGAGAGCGCGGCCGGCCGGGCGATCCTGGAGGCCCGCGCCTTCCCCAGCCAGCGCCGGCCCGAACAGGGCTTCGTCATCACCCGTGCGGAGGAGCAGTCCGGGGCCAGCGGGGCGGCGGCCGCGCTGCTCGGGCTGAGCGGCATCGAGGGCAGCGTCGGCGTGGTGATGCTCAACGGACTGGTGCCCGAGCGGGTCGGCCCGCGGGTGGTGGAGGCGGCCACCGAGGTGGCCGACGCGCTGAGGTAGCGCCTGCGCCGGGTCGGAGCGCCTGGAGGCGAGCGGGCGAATCACCGCCCCGAGCTGAAGGGTGCGCCGGTGCTGGAAGCGATGAGCGACAAGCGACCGACGGAGGAGGGAGTGCCAGAGCGAAGAGTGTCAGCGCCGGGTCGGAGCGCCTGGAGGCGAGCGGGCGAATCACAGCGCCGGGTGTGTTTGGATTCCCCTTGTGTCCGACACCAAGCTGACCCAGGCCCTCTCGTCCCCGCGGACCCGCGCGCTCGCGCTCTGCGGCTTGCTGGTCGCCGCGCTGTTCGGCGTGGCGGCGTTCGTCCCGCTGCCGTACACGATCACCTGGCCGGGCCTGACCGCGGACACCCTGGGCACGTACCAGGACAAGCCGGTGCTCACCATCACCGGGGCGCCGCTGCGCAGCACCCAGGGCGAGCTGCGGATGGTCACCATCACCGCGACCACCCCGGAGCAGCGGAACACCCTGTTGCGCTCGCTGCAGGCCTGGTTCGACCCCGAGGAGGCCGTGCAGCCGACCGAGGTGGTGTACCCGCAGAGCAACCCGGCCAAGGCCAACGAGGAGACGGCCCAGCAGATGGCGGAGTCGCAGGACAGCGCCACCACGGCCGCGCTCGGCTACCTCCACCTCTCGCCGGACCAGGTCAAGGTCAAGGTCGACCTCGGCGACGTGGGCGGCCCGAGCGCCGGGCAGATGCTGGCCCTGGGCATCGTCGACAAGCTCGCCGGCGACGGCAAGGGCGGCGACCTCACCGGCGGGCTCAAGATCGCGGGCACCGGCACCATCGACAACGACGGCACCGTCGGCCCGGTCGGCGGCGTCCCGCTGAAGACCCAGGCGGCGGCCCGGGACGGCGCGACGGTGTTCCTGCTCCCCAAGGACGAGTGCACGGACGCCAAGGTGAACACCCCCAAGACGCTGCGGCTGGTGCCGGTGGGCACGCTCGCGGATTCGGTCGCGGCGCTGGAGGCGCTGAAGAGCGGCGGCAGCGTCCCCAGCTGCTGACCCCGCCCCAGGGCTCCACCCGGCGCCGCCGGCCTCTACTCGGCGGCCGCCTGGTCCACCAGCGGCAGGATCCGGTACGGCACCGGGTTCTCCAGCACGATCGCGGTGGAGGAGCGGACGATCCCGTCGAAGCCCACCACCCGGTCGATCACCCGCTGGAGGTCCGCGTTCGACCGGGCCACGATCCGCACCAGCATGTCCCCGATCCCGGTGATGGTGTGCAGTTCCAGCACCTCCGGTACCCGCGCCAGGTGCGCCCGCACGTCCGCCCCCTGGCCCTGGGAGATCTCCAGGGTGGCGAAGGCCGTCACCGGGTAGCCGATCGCCGCCGGATCCACCTCCGGGCCGAACCCGCTGATCACCCCCTTGGCCTGCAGCCGGTCCAACCGGGCCTGCACGGTGCCGCGGGCGACCTGCAGCCGGCGCGAGCACTCCAGCACGCCGATCCGGGGCTCCTCCGCCAGCAGCCGGATCAGTCGGCCGTCCAGGGCGTCGATCGAGTCGTTCCCGCCGCCCGCCGGGGTCGTGGCAGCGCCCTGGGGAGCGGGGGAGTCGGACGAGCCGGGGGAGCTCGGGGAGTGGGCGGGGGGCATCGCGGCTCCGTCCTCCGGTGGGCATTCTGTACAGCGGCGCCGCCGATTCTCCCGCCCCGGGGCACAGCTTGACCAGGATGAAACGGAACAGTCGCGCGTCGGCCGGCCGGGCGCCGGGCGCCGGGCGCCGGATCAGCGGACCGCGGTCTCCACGACCGGCGGGTGGCCGTTCCAGTAGACGAACACCGAGTTGGCCTGGTTCTCCCTGGTGAAGTCCACCCGCATCCACTGGTCGCCGTTCCACACCTGCATCTGCCAGCCCGGGTCCGGGGTGGCGGAGACCAGCGAGGCCCGGTCGGCACGGATGTCCAGGGCGACCCGGCCGCCGGGGACCGGGTAGCTGCGCACCATGGAGGTGGCGGTGGGCGTCGGCCGCCTGGCGGGCGCGGTGGCCGCGGGGCCGGTGGTCGCCGGGCCGTCGGCCGGGGCGTGCGCGGCGGTGGTGGCCGCGGTCGGGGCGGCGGGCTGGGCCGGGGTGTCCGCCGTCGGCGCCGGGACGGGCGCGGCGCTCGCACCGTACGACGTGCCGCCGGCCTTCGGGGAGGGCAGCGGCAGCGCGGCGGGCTGTTCGAACGCGGCCCCGGTGAGCACCGCGTGCACGCCGAGCCAGGACAGCGCCACCGCCGCCCCGGTGGCCGCCGCCCAGGCGCACAGCTGTACCAGTCCGTTCCGCATCGTCCGCACATCCTGCCGCATCTCCCGGCCGGCGCGGAGCGGCACCCCCGCTGCCGGGCAAGGCAGTTGCCCGCTGTCCGGACCGGCACCGGACCCACCCCCGAGGTACAGACCACTGCCCGCCGATGGCGTACCGTGCAGGGCCATGGCAACAGTGCTCGTGGTCGAGGACGACCCCTTCGTACGGTCCGCGCTCATCCGCCATCTGACCGACACCGGTCACGCGGTCCGCAGCGTGGGCACGGCCCTGGAGGCGCTGCGGGAGGTCGCCCAGGTCGGCTGCGACGTGGTGATCCTGGACCTGGGCCTGCCTGACCTGGACGGCAGCGAGGCGCTCAAGATGATCCGCGGCCTGACCAACGTCCCGGTGATCGTCTCCACCGCGCGGGACGACGAGGCCGAGATCGTCCGGCTGCTCAACGACGGCGCCGACGACTACCTGGTGAAACCGTTCTCCGGGGAGCACCTGAGCGCCCGGATGGCCGCCGTGCTGCGCCGGCTCGGCAGCGGCGCCGCGCCCGTCGCCCAGGTGCTGCGGGTCGGCGGACTGGCCATCGACCTCCAGCGGCGCGAGGCCGTCCTGGACGGGCGGCTCCTCGATCTGACCCGGCGTGAGTTCGACCTGCTGGCCTTCCTGGCCGCCCGGCCCGGCGTCGTGGTGCCGCGCAAGGAGATCCTCGCCGAGGTCTGGCGGCAGACCTACGGCGGCGACCAGACCATCGACGTCCACCTCTCCTGGCTGCGCCGCAAACTCGGCGAGACCGCCGCCAGCCCCCGCTACCTGCACACCGTCCGGGGCGTCGGGGTCCGGCTGGAGGCCGCCGGGGGCCCCGCGGAGCACCGGACGTGAAGCAGTTCGCGCACTCGCTGCGCTGGGCCATGGTCAAGGCCGCGGTGGCGGGAACCACCATGGTCGCGCTGGCCTTCCTCATCCCGCTCGGCCTGATGGCCCAACAGACCGCCCGGGACAGGGCGTTCACCGCCGCCGAACGGCAGGCGGCGGCGCTCGGGCCGGCGCTGGCGATCACCACCGACCAGGACGCCGTCGACCGGGCACTGGCCAGCACCGACGCGGGGGCGCAGGGGCGGATGGCGGTGCACCTGCCGGTGCCGGCGGGGAGCGGGGTGCCGGGGGACGGCGCGGGCCCCGGCGGCCCGACCATCGGGGAGGGGCGCGCCACCGCGGCGGACGTCGCGACGGCCGGCGGCCAGGGCCGGTCCTTCACCGTCGCCGTACCCGGCGGCTACGCGCTGCTCCAGCCGGTCGCCGTGGACACCGGCCGGACCGCCGTGCTCGAGGTGTTCGTCGCCGAGAGCGACCTCACCCGGGGCGTCTCCACCGCCTGGCTGGTGCTCTCCGCGGTCGCGCTCGGCCTGGTCGCCATCTCGGTGCTGGTCGCCGACCGGATGGGCGGCCGGATCGTCGCCTCCGCCCGCCGGCTCGCCGCCGCCGCCCGCTCGCTCGGCGCCGGGAACCTCGCGGTGCGCGTCCCGGTGGAGGGCAAGCAGGTCGACGGCAGCCCCGAGGAACTGCGCGAAGCCGCCCACGCGTTCAACACCATGGCCGACCGGGTGGTGCAACTCCTCGCCGCCGAACGCGAGTTGGCCGCCGACCTGTCGCACCGGCTGCGCACCCCGCTGACCGTGCTGCGACTCAACGCCGCCTCGCTCGGCGACGGCGACGCCGCCGACGCCACCCGCCACGCGGTGGCCCAGCTCGAGCGCGAGGTCGACCAGATCATCCGCTCCGCCCGCCGCGCCCCCGAGGACGCGCCCGCCCTCGCGGTCGGCTGCGACGCCGCCGAGGTGATCCGCGAACGGGTCGGCTTCTGGTCCGCGCTGGCCGAGGACGAGGGCCGCCGCTGGCAACTGGCCGGCGCCGAGCGCCCCGCGCCGGCACCCGTCCAGCGCGGGGACCTGGCCGCCGCCGTCGACGCGCTGCTCGGCAACGTCTTCCGGCACACCGCCGTCGGCACCGCCTTCTCGGTCGACGTCCTGGCCACCGACTCCTCGGTGATCGTGCTGGTCGGCGACGCCGGGCCCGGCTACCGCGACCCGGCCGTCGCCCTCAAGCGCGGCGAGGGCCACGGCGGGGAGGGCTCCACCGGCCTCGGACTGGACATCGTCCGCAAGCTCGCCGAGTCCACCGGCGGGGACCTCGCGCTCGGCCGCTCCGCCGTGCTCGGCGGTGCCGAGACCCGCCTGCGGCTGCGCACCCGCCAGGAGGAGGCGCCGCCCGCCCGGGCCGGGCGACGGCGGACCCGGGGCGCGCTGTTCCCGAAATGACCGCGGAACGGGCCCCCTCCGGCCGGGCCCTTCCTTAGCCGGGCCCTTCCTCAACTGCGGCCCAAGGGACCCTTCACCGCTCGGTCAACCCGTCGAACCGGCCCCTCATCGCGGTTGGCGTCGATGGCGCGGGTCGGCCGTTTGCCTGTCGCCGCGGCCCCTGGGCGGGTGACTCCGGCTGGGGCCATTCGGCTCCTCCAGGCCTCCCCGACTGCCCCGGCCGTCCGTGCCCAGCCCGCAGCCGAGCACGGCCGGTCGGGGCACTTTCGTCACTTTGCGTAGTCGCTCGTGCCCAGGACGGGGCGGGTCGCATCCGGTATCGTCGCTGGTTGGCCGAGCGGTGGACGGAGTGGACAGTGACAGCGGTGCAAGACGAGCGCAGCCCGGTGCGGACCGTACCCGCCCCTTCGCCCGCCCCCCTGTCCGACCGGCTGCGGATCGCGCTCGGCGCCCCCGTGCGCGCACTGCGTGAGGCCCCCCGCCGCCCGATGCTGGTCGCCTCGTCCTTGGCGCTGCTGTCGCTGGTCGTGTACGCAGTGGTCCGCCACTTCGTCCACACCTCGATGGTCGACATGATCGTCTACCGGGCCGAGGGCGCCGCCGTCGCCCACGGCACCGACCTGTACGCGCTGCGCGTCACCGAGTGGAACCTGCCCGCGACCTACCCTCCGTTCGCCGCGATGCTGTTCGTCCCGACCACCTGGTTCCCGATCCCCTTCCTCCGGGTGGCGATCACTCTCGGCAACCTCGGACTGCTCGCCCTGCTGGCCCACCTGTCCTTCAAGCTGGTCGGCTGGCCGCGCCGCGAGCTGCGGCCGATCGGCGTGGTCCTGGTGACCGGCCTCGGCGTCTGGCTCGAACCCGTCTTCACCACGCTCCGGTACGGCCAGATCAACCTCGCGCTCGGCTGCCTGATCCTCTGGGACCTCACCCGGTCGGACGGGCACCGCAGCAAGGGCGTGGCGATCGGCATCGCCGCCGGCATCAAGCTCACCCCCGGCCTGTTCGCCGTCTACCTGCTGATCACCGGCCGGGTCCGGGCCGCCTTCACGGCCGCCCTCACCTTCCTCGGCACCTTCCTGCTCGGCACGCTCTTCCTGCCCGACGCCACCTGGGGCTTCTGGACCAAGTACCTCTACGACTCCTCCCGGGTCGGCAAGACCGAGATCGTCGACAACCAGTCGCTGCGCGGCGCCTTCGCCCGGCTGCTGCACACCTCCGACCCCGGCATCCTCGCCACCCTCGGCGTCGGCCTGGTCGCGCTGGCCGGCCTCGCCGTCGCCGCCTGGGCCGCCCGCAGCGGCCGCTGGCTGCCCCGGGCCGAGGCCTGGGGGGTCTGCGTCGCGGCCGTCACCGCCGTGCTGATCTCCCCGATCAGCTGGACCCACCACTGGGTCTGGTGCGTACCGATGCTCGTCCTGCTCGCCGCCGAGGCCTCCGTCGAGCACGCGCGCCCGGCCGCCGTCCGCCGGCTGCGCTGGCGGGTCGCCTTCTGGGCCACCCTGCTCGCCTTCCTGTCCTTCGCGATGTGGGCGGCGAAGCCGCTCGGCGCGGCCGTCCTCCACATGTCGCCACTGCGCCAGCTGCCCACCTCGATCTATCCGTGGGTCGGGCTCTGCTTCCTGCTCGCCGCGGCCGTCCGGATAAGGGCCCGGAGGCGCTCCGCCGGCGCCCCGCTGGTCCGGCTGCCCGGACAGCGCGACGGCGGCGGCCCGGACTCCGCCCGCGGTCGTCAGCAGGCCCCCGCGGCCCGCTGAGCCGGCGGGGGCGCCGTCGCTCCTGCCACCTCCGTCCCGCGCGCGCCGGAGTTCCCGGGCGGCGCGGACTTCCTGGACGTACCGGTGCACGCTGCGGCGCACGACCGGCACGCCTACGCGAGCAGCTCGGCGAGCGAGCCGTCCATGTCGACGGCGGCCAGCTCGCTGCCCGGCGGGACCAGCCGGTGCGCCCGCTCCAGCCAGGCCGCGACGGCCGGCAGCGGAGCCTCCAGCAGCGCGTCCCCGGCGGGCGAGCTCAGCGCCAGGCACAGCACGCTGCGTCGGCCCGAGCGGGTCGGCCAGATCCGCACGTCGCCCTGGCCGCACGGGCGGAAGGTGCCCTCGACCAGCAGCTCGCGGGCGAACACCCAGGTCACCGGGGAGCCGGTGTCCAGGTGGAAGGTGATGTACACCGCGTACGGGTCGTGGCTGCCGTAGGTCAGCCGGGCCGGGACGGGGACGCTGTGCTCCGGGGAGAGCACCAGGTTCAACTCCAGTTCGTGCTCCACGACGCTGACGGGGCGGTCCATGATCGTCTTCCTCTCTGCCTTCGGTCGGTGCCCGGTTCGGGGCCCTGTGACCTTTGAGAGGGCGGTTCGTTCCGGCTCTTACACGCGTTTGCGGGATTTCTCCGGGAAGTTTCGCGCGGGGGGCGTGCGGGGGTGGTGAGGGGCCGGGGTGGCGGCGTGCGGGCGCCCGTCGTGCGCCCGGTTCCTTACCCCGGGCGGCCCTGCGTTGTCCGGGGAATCGGCAACTTCTCGTCGGCACTCCGGGGAGGCACTACCCTTTGTGACTACCCGGCGACTGTCCGCCTTCGGTGGTGCCCCCACGCGCGCCGAGCGTCGCCCTGATCCGTTCCGACCCGTTCCGACCTGTTCCGATCTGCGTCGACCCGTTTCGGCCTGCCGAGGCCCCGGCCCGCCCCCCACGGCCCTCGTCAGGACCTGACAGGAGAGAAGACCCCATGACGGACCGCTCCTTCGCCGCCGACGGCGACCCGGCCGTCGCGCCCGAGCCCGGCTACTACCCCGACCCCTCCATCCCCGGCTTCGTCCGGTACTGGGGCGGCTCGGCCTGGGTGCCGGGCACCACCCGGCCCGCGCCCGCCGAGGGCGAGGTACTGCAACCGCCCCGGTTCGTCTCCCGGCGGCCCGCCCCCGACGTGGCGGCGGCGGCGCGGACGGTGCCGCCTCCGGTGGTGTCGGGGCCGGCGCCGGGGCCGGGGGTGTCCGCGCCATCGCCCTCGCCCAACGAGTCGCCGAGCCCGTTGCCGTCCTCGTCACCGTCCCCGTCGCCGTTCCGGGGGGTTCCGGGCTCCGGTGACACCGGGCCGGTGTACCTCGACCAGACCACCGGCGGGGCGTCCTTCGTGGTCGGGCCGCGGGTCGCGGAGGTGATCGGCGGACCGGTGTTCCGCACCGTCGAGCCCGCTGCGGAGGAGGCCGCCGGGGTGTCCGGGGCCTCCGGATGGCAGGCGGACCCGCGGGCGCAGCGCGGTCTGACGGAGACGGGCGGGTCTCCGCGCTGGGTGTCCTGGGGAGTGCTTCCGGGGGCGCCGGAGGAAGAGGAGGGGCGCGCGGAGGCGGAGCGCGCTCCTGTTGCCGTGGAGGTGGCCACGGCCGTCGCACCCGCCGTGGCGGTGGCGGTCCGCGAGGTGCCGGCGCCGATCGCGACCGCCGTCGCGGTGCCGGTGGTCGAAGTGGCGGCCGAGGTGGCGGCGGAGGAGCTGACCGTTCCGGCCCGTGCGGAGGCTTCTTCGGCCGGGGCCGCAGTCCCGGCCCCGGTGTCGACTCCCGTCCCGGTTCCGGTGCCTGGGCCGGCCGCGGCTCCCGCCGCCCCGCTGCCCGTGGTGCGGCCGGCCCGGGAGGCCACCGTCCGCCGCCGTCGGACGGCCCCGGTGCCCGCCGGGTTGGGGCGGCGGCTGGTGGCCCGGGTGGTGGACACCGCGGTGCTGCTGGTGGTCGCGGTCGCGGCCGGGATCCCGCTCGGAAGCTCGGTCTCCGACCACCTCCAACAGAAGCTCGACCAGGCCAGGATGGCCAGCTCCCTCACCCGCCGCCAGGTGCAGGTCTGGCTGGTGGACGACGTGGTGCTGGGCAAGCTCGCCGCCCTGCTCGGCATCCTGGTGTTCGTCAGCCTGGTCTACGAGGTGCTGCCGATCGCCCGGACCGGTCAGACCTTCGGCAAGCGGCTGGCCCGGATCCGGGTGGTGGACGCCACCGCCATCGGTGACCGGACCCGGCTGAGCCTCGGTCGCTCGCTGCTGCGGTGGATCGTCCGGCAACTCGGCGTGGTGCTGCTGCTCGGCCTCGTCTGGCCGGTGTTCGACCGTCCGGCGCGGCGCGGCTGGCAGGACCGGGCGGCCCGGACCCGGGTGGTCCGTGGCTGAGGCCGCCGTGCCCGTTCCCGGGGCCGCCCGCGTACGCCGGGGCCGGTCGGCCGATGGCAAAACGGATTGAATGTCCCAAGCCTTGAGAATGTGTGATGTTCTACTCGGGGGATGAGCACCCACGACCCCTCAGGCCCCCAGCCGGAGGGGGGCGGTCAGCCCTCCTCCGACAAGCGGCCCCCGACCCCGGGCGGCGGCACGCCGGAAGGCGAACCGCCGCGCCCCACCCCGTCCGAGGGCCCGTCCGGCACCCCCGGTGGCACCCCGTCCGAGGGCCCCGGCGCCTACCGGGGCAACTACGGCGGACCGACCCACGGTCAGACCCCGCACGGCCAACCGCCCCACGGCGGACAGCCGTACGACCAGCCCCCGCCCGGCTACGGCACCGGCCCCGGCATGTACGGCACCCCCGGCGGCGGCCCCGTCCCCGGCATGCCGCCGATCGGCACCTGGCCCAAGCGGATCATCGCCCGCCTCATCGACTACGTCCTCATCCAGGCCGTCGGCGTCATCGTCGTCGGACTCTTCGTCGACCTCGGCACGCGCCAGGGCAGCACCGAAGCCTTCTGGCTCGGCTGCGCCATCTACCTCGTCTACGAGGCCCTGATGCTCAGCCGGGACGGCCAGACCCTCGGCAAGAAGGCGATGAAGATCCGCGTCGCCATGCTGATCGACGGGAACGTACCCGCCCAGTCCGCCGCCTGGACCCGGGCCGCCGTCTACATCCTCCCGGCCGTGCTCTGTTGCGCCGCCCTGTGGTGGATCATCGACGGCCTGTTCGGCGTCTTCGACAGTCCCTACCGGCAGTGCATCCACGACAAGGCCGCGAAGACCGTGGTGGTCACCACCGAGGTCTGACCGCGGCAGCGGGACGACGGCGCCCGGCGGCGGATCAGCGCTGCCGGGCGTACTCGTGCCCGGCAGCGGCCGGGGAGGCCCCGGAACCGTCGGCGACCGCGGCCGAGCGGGTTGAGACGGACAGCGAGAGCACCGTCACCCCGGTGCCGAGCGCCAGCGCGAACCCCACCAGCACCGCGACCTCCAGGACGCCCGAGGCGCCGGAAACGGCCAGCAGTGCCACCGTGGTGGCGACGACGGTGAACGAGCCGAGGCAGTACTGGGCAGCGGACGGACGCGGCATGGCGGGGGTCCTTCGCACGTCGGGGAAACGGGCGGGAATGGTGCCGGCTCCAGGAGTCCTACCCGGCAAGGGAGTTCGGCACGACCAGGCTAGCTGGCGGGGTCGGTGGCACAGGGGGCGCACGGGCTCACCCCGGGGTCGTCCACACCCCTCGGTACGGTGGAGCCCGTCCGACACCACGCAGACCGGGGGAACCGACCGTGCCCATCCCCGCCGACTGGCCCACCACCGAGGCCCAGGCGCTCGCCGAACAGGAACGGCTGCGGCCGCTCGTCCGGGCCGAAGACGACGACGCCCCCTGCCGGCTCATCGCCGGGGTCGACGTCGCCTACGACGACGACCACGACCTGGTCGTCGCCGCGGCCGTACTGCTCGACCGGGACACCCTGGACGTCGTCGAAGAGGCCACCGCCGTCGATCGGATCGCCTTCCCGTACGTCCCCGGACTGCTCGCCTTCCGCGAACTCCCCGCCGTCCTCGACGCGCTGGCCGCCCTCACCCGCACCCCCGACACCGTCGTCTGCGACGGCTACGGCCTCGCCCACCCCCGCCGCCTCGGCCTCGCCAGCCACCTCGGCGTCCTCACCGGACTGCGCACCCTCGGCGTCGCCAAGACCCCCTTCGCCTTCGACCACCACGACCCCGCCCCGGACCGCGGCTCCTGGACCCCCCTCACCGACCCCGCCACCGGCGAGGAGGTCGGCCGGGCCGTCCGCACCCGGCCCGGCGTCAAACCCGTCTACGTCTCCGTCGGCCACCGCATCGGCCTCGACACCGCCGTCCGCACCACCCTCGACCTCGCCCGCCGCTACCGGCTGCCCGAGACCACCCGGCACGCCGACTCCCTCTGCCGCCGCGCCCTCGCCGAAGCCCAGCGCACCCGGACGACCGCGAACTGACCGTGCACCGGGCGGGATTCGGGCCCGGTGTGTTAGACATGACACCGGGGCCCGGTCGGCCCCGAACGCCAGGAACGGACGCACGGGGGGCGCCGCCATGGGATCAGGTACCGGCTCGACCGGCGGAGCCAACCAGGGCTACCGCGTCGAGATCGAGCAACTGCGCACCTTCGCCGGCCAAGTACGGCTGCTGCTCAAGGAATTCGAGAAGGACGCCAACGGGAACGCCACCCACGGGCGCAGCGGCCTCGGCAAGACCGCGTTCGGCACCTTCGCCGAGGCCACCGAGATCCACGACCGCTACAGCACCATGCGGGACGCGCTGCGGGACGTGCTCAACCAGCTCCAGAGCGCCGTCAACGACGCCCAGCGCAACGCCGAGCTGACCGCGACCAACTACGAGGAACACGACCAGCACGTGGCCACGAACCTCAAGCTCTCCGGCGACGGCTGGTCCGTGGCCCAGCCCTCGGCCAGCAGCGAGGCCGCGTACGAGCAGAACCAGGTCCCGTCCCAGCGCGGCAACGCCACCATCTGACCAGCCATCCGACCGGAGGTGAACCACCCGTGGTCTACACCGACTTCACCAAGTACAGCCATGCCGATCTCCGTAAGATGGCACAGGCCCTCGACCCCGGCGCGGTGATGGCCGCCGGCGACCCCTGGCGCAAGGCGGCGACCACCCTCAAGGAGATCCGCAAGACCCTCACCACGGTCAGCACCGAGGCGGCCGGCACCTGGGAGGGCACCACCAGCGACTCCTTCCACACCTCCATGCTCACCCTCGCCGCCAGCATCAACGAGGCCGCCGCGTACGCGAACGACGCGGCCAACACGCTGCACAACATGTCCGAGGCGATGGCCACGGCCAAGCGGGACATGCCCGAGGAACCCGGCAACTGGGACAAGTTCAAGGACACCGTCGGCGACGTCTTCAGCACCGAGGACGACCACATCCAGCTCACCGACCGGAAGAAGGCCGAAGCGGCGGCCGTCATGCAGACCCTCGCGATGCACTACCGCATCGCGACGCCGGCCCTGAAGGCTCCGACTTTGAACCTCAAGCCGGCGAAGCGGGGTGATCCTGACAAGACATCACAAGACGACTCGAGTGGGGCGGCCGCTGCAGTCGCGGCGATGGTGTCGGGTACCTCTTTCGGATCTGGCGGTACTTCGGTGAGGTCGGCGGTTGCCAGCGCGCCGCAGCGGTCTCGGGCTTCTGCACCATCGGTGGTGTCCAGTCCTCCATCAAGGAGCGCGTCCACCCCGACCGACCCGGGCATCAAGGGAGGCAGGGCGCAGGCACCGTCGAAGCCGTCGACCGCAGCAAGCAGCAGCTCCGGTGCCGGTATTTCGGGCACGCCGGTCTCGCGTCCGAGCGGAAGTGTCCCGAGCCCTGTTACTTCCGGGACCCAGACGTCAGGCCTGAGCACGACGTCGGTCACGGGTCTGGTGACTGGACCGATCACGGGCGGCGGTGGACAGCCGACCGTGAGCCCTGTGGGGCCGACTGTACAGACTGCTCCGGTCGGGCCCGGCTTTGGGCAAGGCAAGACCGGATTCGGCGACAAGGGATTCCCCAGTAGCTCGACGCCGCTGGAGGGTTCGGGTCCACGTGGAGGGAGAGCCGCTAGCGTCGGCGGTGGCGGTGAGATCTACCCGGGCGTCGGGGCTGGGGGCCGTGGAACGCCCGGCGCCAAGCAGGTCGGTGGATCCCTGGCCAAGCCCGGTGGTGCTGTCCGTGAGACGGCGCCTCCCGGCGGTGGAGCACGCGGCAAGCAGGCCTTCACCGAAGGAGGATCCGGACTGGGGGCTCGCGGTCGGCTGGGTGCCGAACCCGGGGCCCGTAGCTCGGGAATCATGTCTCCCGGGATCCCGATGAGTGAAGCGCAACGCCGAAAGAAGGACCACGGGAAGGACGGAGAGCGTCCGGACTACCTCGTGGAAGACGAGGAGACCTGGGCGTCGGACAAGTCGGCCAATCCAAACGTGGTGGAATGAGGCCGGTCCGCAAACGGACGGGTGATCTGATCGCATCCCGCAGGTCGGTGATCTGCGGGATGCCTCGTTGAGTGGGGTGACCGGGTTTGACGAGCCGCCTGTTGGCGCGTGGTACGGCGGTCCTCGCCGCTGGAGCAGTGGTCTGCGTCGCCGCCGCACCAGTGGCATCGGCTGATCAGATCAGGGACCAGCAGTGGGCTCTGAAGACCTTCGAGGCGGAGGCCAAGGTCTGGCCGGCCAGCCAAGGTGACGGGGTGATCGTCGCCGTGATCGATACTGGAGTGAACCAAGATCATCAGGATCTGACCGGGCAGGTGCTTCCCGGGGCTGACTTCTCCGGCGGCACTACGGACGGTCGTGTGGACGCCGACGGTCACGGCACTGCTATGGCGAGCCTGATCGCGGGACATGGGCACGGGGCAAAGGCAGGCGTTGCGGGCCTGGCGCCGAAGGCGAAGATCCTGCCGGTGAAGGTAGGAACGCAAGGCGATGATTCCACTCCTCAGCCCGCCGCATTCGCGGACGCGATTCGTTTTGCGGTGGATCACGGTGCGAAGGTCGTCAATATCTCCCTCGGAGGGAAGGACTTTCGCTTCGATTCGAAGTTGCGTAAGGCCGTCAACTACGCGGTGTCGAAGGACGTTGTGCTGGTTGCTGCCGCAGGCAACACCGGCGCGAATATGGATGTCGAATATCCGGCAGCCTTTCCAGGGGTGGTAGCCGTCGGGGCAATTGACTCCAAAGGGGCGGTGTGGGAAAAGTCCACATCGGGTCCTGAGACCACGCTCGTCGCGCCCGGGGTGGACATCTACCACGCCACAGCGAAAACCTCGACGGGTTATGGGGAGGGAGACGGTACCTCTGAGGCCACTGCCTACGTCTCTGCCACTGCGGCGCTCATCCGGTCCAAGTACCCGAACCTGTCGGCGGGACAGGTGATCAACCGAATGATCAAGTCGGCGACTGTTCCCGCGAACGGGACCGTGGTGCCGAACGATCACTACGGCTACGGCATTGTCGCTCCCGCGAAGGCGCTTGAGCCGAACTCTGCCGTGGACAACGGGCCGAAGGAGAACCCGTTGGTGAAGCGACTGGAGTCGAAGGGCACACCGCCGACCGACGATGACAGCGATTCCGCCGACCAGCCCTCCGTAGCCCCCGAAGCCACCTCCACCAGCAGTGGCAGCGACAACACCGGCCTGGTGATCGCCGCCGCGGCCGCCGGTGTCGTGGTGCTCGGCGCGGCCGCGGCCGCGGTGCTGATGGCGAGGCGCCGCCGCAAGCGTGCCGCTGCGCCGCCCTATGGTGGGCCCGGTCAGTGAGTGCTGAGCCAGTCGTCCCGTAGGGCGGCCATGTGGAGGTCGTCCCAGTGGTGGGCTTGGCGGGCGCTGGGCCGTGCAGGGTGGGTTTCACCGCGAGGGCTGAGGGGTTCGTGGCCATCGGCCCAGGATGCCTGCGGGGCCCGATTCGTGCCGGGATCTATTCGGCGACGGCGATCTGCTCCCGGTGGTGGGTGGGGGTGGTGAGTTCGTCGACGAGGGCGACGGCGAGGTCGGCCTGGGCGATCCGGGGGCCGAGGACGTGGGGGCCGCCGACCCGGTAGCGGCCGGTGCCGGGGGCGGTGCGGTCGAGGTCCATGGGCGGTGTGACGACGACCCAGTCGAGGGTGCTGGGGGAGTCGTGCAGCAGGTCGAGGGCGGCGGAGTGGCCGAGCGAGAAGGTGCGGTGGGCTTCGGGGAAATCGGGGTCGTCGTGGACGGCGACACCGGGGGCGGTCTGCAGGGTGGTGGCGACGCCGACGCTGAGCAGGCGGGGGACGCCGGCCCGGCCGAGGCCGGTGACGAGGGCAGTGGTGGCGGCGCGGTAGAACTCGCCGGAGGGGGTGTCGGGGGTGTAGACGGAGGCGATGGCGGCGCGGTGCCCGAGGGCGGTGGCGGCGACGGCGGCGGGGTCGGTGACGTCGCAGCGCACCAGGGTGACGCCGTCCGCGGCGAGGTCGGCGTGGCGCTCGGGCTCGCGGACGGCGGCGGTGACGGTGAGGCCGCGTCGACGGGCCTCGGTGACGACGGCGCGGCCGACCTGGCCGCCCGCGCCGTAGACGATGACGTCCGCGCGCTGCTGCTGCCGGGGCGTGGTGCTGGTCATGGGGGTCTCCGGTGGGTCGGTCGCGGACGCGTCGTCCGCCGTTGCCGTGACGGTAGACCGGGGGGTGCCGGTTACTTCAACGGAACCGGCTTCTCCGGGTCCGGCGGCCCGGGTACCGTCGGGGCATGACGCAGACCGTGCCGGCGCCGCTGCCGGCGGATTTCTTCCCGGCCGACTGCCCGGTGCAGTCCGTGCCGGTGCTGGGCAGCCGCAAGTGGGCTTGGCGGATCGTCCGTTGTCTGGAGGGCGGTCCGCGCCGGTTCTCCGAGCTGCGGGTGCCGTTGGCGGGCATCACCGCGAAGGTGCTGGCGGAGTCGCTGCGTTCGATGGAGCAGGACGGCGCGGTGGTGCGCACGGAGTACGCCGAGAACCCGCCGCGGGTGGAGTACGCGTTGACGCCGCTGGGCCGGACGCTGCTCGGGCCGATGGACGCGGTGTGCGAGTGGAGCCGCGAGAACCTGGGGAGCCTGCTGGCGGCCCGGTTGGAGTACGAGCGCGCGGAGCGCTGAGCCGGTCTGGTGCGGCGGACGGCGGGAAGGCCGCTGGCAGTATTTCGGCGGTCGCTGGCGTCCTTGCCGCTGGTGGGCCGGGGTGCGGGGCCGCGATGCTGGGCCCATGAGCACTCCTGAGAACCTCGCCGGCCCCACCGACGCCGGCCCCACCGACGCGATCGTCCCCGACACCAAGGACTGGACCTGGGTGCTGGAACGTCCCTGCCCCGACTGCGGGTTGGACACCCCGGCGGTGGCCGCCACGGACGTCGCCGGGATGGTCCGGGACAACGCGCGGAGCTGGCTGGCGGTGCTGGCGGGCGACGAGGACGGGGTGCGCCGTCGGCCGAGCCCGGAGGTCTGGTCGCACCTGGAGTACGCCTGCCACGTCCGGGACGTCTTCCGGCTGTTCCTGGTCCGGCTGGACCTGATGCTCGACCAGGACGGCCCGCTGTTCCCGAACTGGGACCAGGACGAGACGGCGGCCGCAGAGCGCTACTGGGAGCAGCGGCCGCAGGTGGTGGCCGGGGAGCTGGCGGAGGCCGGGGAGGCGCTGGCGGCGGCGTTCGAGGCGGTGTCGGGCGAGCAGTGGCAACGGACTGGGGACCGCAGCGACGGGGCGCGGTTCACGGTCGAGTCCTTCGCCCGCTACCTGATCCACGACCCGGTGCACCACCTGTTCGACGTGACGGGCGAGCGGGTCTGACGCGGCCGGGGCGGCTCACCAGGGGCGGCTCACCGGGCGGCTCACCGGCGCGGCTCGGCAGGGCGGCTCACCAGCCGGAGGCCTCGTGCAGCATGGTGCGCCGGAGCCGTCCGGCGACGCTGGCGGTGTCGGTGCCGATGACGTCGGCGATCTCGGGGGCGGCGAGGCCGACGACGTAGTGCAGGATCGCCAGGTCGTCGTCGGCGGGGTGGCGGTCGGGGGCGGCGACCGGCTGCCGGGTGTGTTCGGCGACGGTGCCGCGCAGGATCTGCCAGGCGAGCGCGGTCGGGTTCGGACTGGTGAGCAACTCCCGCCACTGCAGCGCGATTTCGGCGAAGGCCTGTTGGACGGCGGTGGCCGCGTCGGCGTGCTCGGTCAGCCACACCCTGGCGTAGCTGAGGTACCGGGGACGGTGGAGTTCGCAGAAGGCCGCGAACTCCAGCGGTACGTCCTCCGGTTCGCCGGGCCCCGGGGGAGGCTCGGCCGCGCTCGTGTGACGATTGGTCATCTCGTCTTCTCGGAAGGGGAGATGGACTTCTGGCGGTCGATCATCTGTGCTCACTCTACGGTAGGCCCTCGGTGCGCTGGGTGACCAATCTGATGGAATGCCCGGAACCCGCCGACGCTCGGCCGGTTCCGTTGACGATCGGTGCGGCGCGGCGGCGGTACTGCCGGTCGGGGGCCGGTCGGGGGTGTGGTGCGCAGTGCTGCGGGGGACGTAGGTGCGAGCGTGTCGGGGCTGGTCAGAGGGTGTGGGCGGCAGTATTCGCACGGCAGTTGAGGTGTCACCGTAGGGCCTGTCGGGGCCGGCGTCCACGCCCAGGGCGCGAAGCCGGGCGCGCGCAACCGCCTGTGCAACCGCACTCACGACGGGGGTTGCGCCGGGGCGGGAGGGGGTGGGGGGCGTCGAGTGCGCCCCGGCGGCTCGCGGCGACCGGGGCGCGGGTCGGGGCGGCGCGCTGCCGCCCGGTCAGGACTTCGGGAGGACCTCCGTGGGGGAGATCCGGTCGTCGGCGCTGTGGCCACGCTCGACCTGGGTGGGGAACGACTCGCCGGCCCGGCACCGGGCCGGCTGTGCTGCGGCCGCCGCAGCCCCGGTCGCGGCGTGCCCGCCGCCCGGGTGCGCCCCCCCGGTGCGGGGCGCGCCGGGGTGCGCCCCCGTCTCGCGCCGGCGGCGGCCGAGCGCGACCCGCTCGGCGTGTTCCTCGGCCGCCTGTCTAGCGGCCAGGTAGGCCTGCACGGCGGCCATGCCGTAGACCGGCTGGATCAGCTGGTGCCCCTTGAAGAAGGGTCTGGCCGGGGCGAACCCGGCGGCGACCACCAGGTCGCGGATCTCCGCTATCTCGGCCTCGCTCCGGGCGGTGAAGCGGACCTCCCAGCCCTTCTTGTACGTATGGCCCTTTTCACCGCTGCGGCGGGCCGGGTCCGGGCGGCGGACGTATCCGGGCAGACGGCCGAGGCGAAGCTGGGCCGCGCGGAGGCCGGCGGTCTCGTCACGTGACATGACGTAAGCCTAGGCAATCCCGGAGGCGCGATTGACGTCCGGAGGGTCCCTCGCCGTATGCCCTTGATCACCCTGGGTCAGACGGCCAGGTCGGCGATCGTTTTCGAGCAAATCTGATAGCCGTATGAACGTCATTTACTCCAAATGGGTGAGGGTATGGGGACTTTAGTGCAGGCTGGTCCCGGTTTCGCGACGGTTGGGTAACAGTGCGTCAGGCTGTGTCACGCGCGGCGCGCCGGTTGGGGATGGTGTCGGCATGAGCTACCGGATCCCCACGCCGCCGCCTTCCCTGGAGGAGCTGGCGCAGCGTCAGCAGAACGTCGTCACCGCGAGCCAGCTCCGCGCCCGGGGCGTGCCGGCCCGGGTCATCACCGAGCACTGCCGCCGGGGCGGCCCCTGGCAGCGGCTGCTGCCCCGGGTCTACCTGCTGCAGTCCGGCGATCCCACCCCGGAGCAGCGGATGTGGGCCGCGCTGCTGTACGCGGCGCAGAACGGCCGGCAGGAGGGCCGCCGCGAGGGCGCGGTGATCACCGGCGCGGCCGCCCTGGCGCTGTACGGCTTCGCCAGCGTGCCCCGGCTGCCCGCGGTGACCGGGGTGGACGTCCTGGTGCCCCGTCAGCGTCGGCTCAAGGACGCCGGTGACGTGCGGATCCTGCGCACCGAACGGGAGTTGGTGGCCCGCTCGGTGCACGGCCTGGCCTGCGCGCCGGTCGCCCGGGCGGTCGCGGACGCGCTGTGCGAGTGGACGGCGGACGGGGACGCGGCGGTGCCGGTGCGCGAGGTGCTGCGGGAGGCCGTCGCCCGTCCGGAGAGCCGGTGCACGGTGCGGGAGTTGGTCACCGAGCTGGTCGATTCCGGACTGACCGCGGAGCCCCGGGTGCGCGCCGCCCTGGACGAACTCCTCTCGGCGGAACGGGACTTCGTGCTGGAGCAGGTGGACCGGCTGGTGGACGAGTGGCTGCTGCCGGCCCCGCTGGCCGGCCCGGAGCTGCGGATGCGCGGCGGCACCTACATCGGCATCCCGGACCTCTACTGGCCGGAGCGCGGCGTCGCGGTGGAGGTGGACTCGGACCTGCGCTGCGTCAGCGAGGGCGAGGCCGCCTGGGTGCGCGGCGGGCAGCACCGGATGGAGTACCTGGGCATCCGCGTGGTGTACGTCTCCGGCGCCCGGCTCGCCGCCGACCCGGAGGCGGTCGGCGGCGAGCTGCGCGAGGCCTACCGGGCCGGCGGGACGGAGGTGGTGGAGCTGCTGGTGGTCTGAGCGCCGTCCCCGCGCCGAGTACGACTCAGGACGGACGGACCACCGGCTGGCCGACCAGCTCGACCCCGGCCGCCCGCAGCTCCTCCAGCGCGGCGGCGGTGGTCTCCGGCGCCACCCCGGCGGTGAGGTCGAGCAGCACCCGGGTGGTGAAGCCGGCCCGCACGGCGTCCAGGGCGGTGGCCCGGACGCAGTGGTCGGTGGCGATGCCGACCACGTCGATCTCCTCGACCTGCCGCTCGCGCAGCCACTCCACCGGGCCGCGACGGTTCTCGTCCAGCCCCTCGAAGCCGCTGTAGGCCGCCGAGTAGGCGCCCTTGTCGAAGACCGCCTCGACCGCCCCGGAGATCACCGCGGGCGCGAAGTTGGGGTGGAAGCCCACGCCCTCGGTGCCGGCCACGCAGTGCACCGGCCAACTGGAGACGTAGTCCGGCTCGGCGGAGAAGTGCTCGCCCGGGTCGATGTGGTGGTCGCGGGTGGCGAGGATGTGCTGGTAGCCGGGGGAGGACTCGGCGATCAGGTCGGTGATGGCGGCGGCCACCTCGGCGCCGCCGGCGACGGCCAGGCTGCCGCCCTCGCAGAAGTCGTTCTGCACGTCGACGACGATCAGTGCCCGGTGCATGGCTCGCATCCTCGGATGTGGGGGCGGTGCGCCCCGGTGGCGGGGTCCTCGCGGACGCCGGACGGCTCGGGAGGGCCCTGGGGACTCTACGGCTGACTCTAGGGAGTGGCGCGCGGGGGCGGAAGGTCTGTGGCGCGCGGCGGCGGCGGGTCCGTGACCCGTCGCCGGGCCGCGCGGCCGCCCGTGGGGGGCGGATCGGGGGGATCAGTCGATCAGCTCGGTGGGGATGACCGGGTCGCCCTTGGAGAGCTGGGTGGCCGACAGCGGCAGCGCCGCGCGGGCCCGGACGTGCCGGTCGCGGGCGGCGGTCAGCGGCTCGCGGCCGACGGTCTCGCCGGCCAGCACCAGCGGCACCTGCATCAGGTGCGACCGCAGCTCGTCCGGGACCGGCCCGGTGCCGATCACCTCGGCCTCGGCCACGCCCTCGGCGTCGGGCCGACGGGCGGCCCACTTGCGGCCGCCGATGCTGGTCTTGCCGCCGGCCGCGCGCTTGGCGACCGGTACCAGCGGGCCGTCCGGGGTCTCGGCGCGGGCGACCAGCTTGTAGACCATCGCGCAGGTCGGGTGACCGCTGCCGGTGACCAGGCTGGTGCCGACGCCGTAGCCGTCCACCGGGGCGGCGGCGAGGGCGGCGATCGCGTACTCGTCCAGGTCCGAGGTGACGATGATCCGGGTCTGCTCGGCGCCGAGCTCGTCCAGCTGGCGGCGGACCCGGTGGGCCAGCAGGGTGAGGTCGCCGGAGTCGATCCGGACCGCGCCCAGCTCGGGGCCGGCCACCTCGACGGCCGTGCGGACCGCTTCGTGCAGGTCGAAGGTGTCGACCAGCAGCGTGGTGCCCTTGCCCATCGAGGCGATCTGGGCCTGGAAGGCGTCCCGCTCGCTGTTGTGCACCAGGGTGAAGGCGTGCGCGGAGGTGCCGGTGGTCGGGATGCCGTGGGTGAAGCCGGCCTCCAGGTCGGAGGTGGCGGCGAAGCCGGCGATGTAGGCGGCCCGGGCGGCGGCGACGGCGGCCTGCTCGTGCGCCCGGCGGGCACCCATCTCGATCACCGGGCGGCCGCCGGCGGCGGCGGTCATCCGGGAGGCGGCGGCCGCGATCGCCGAGTCGTAGTTGAGGATGGACAGGATCACCGTCTCCAGGATCACCGCCTCGGCGAAGCTGCCCTCGACGGTGAGCACCGGCGAGCCGGGGAAGTAGACCTCGCCCTCGGGGTAGCCGTGGATGTCGCCGCGGAAGCGGTAGTCGGCGAGGAACCGCAGGGTGTCGTCCTCGACCACGCCCTGGTCGGACAGCCAGTCCAGCTGGGCGGTGCCGAAGCGGAAGTCCTCGACGGCGTCCAGCACCCGGCCGGTGCCGGCCATCACGCCGTAACGGCGGCCGCCGGGCAGGCGTCGGGTGAACACCTCGAAGACGGAGCGGCGGTGCGCGGCCCCGCTGCGCAGGGCGGCCTGCAGCATGGTGAGCTCGTAGCGGTCGGTGAGCAGCGCGGTCGACCCGGCCGCGCGCACTGAAGTGGCGTCCATGAGGATGATGCTACTACCACTTAGCGTCAGAGTGACGATTTCTCGTCGCGAGGGCCGGGCCGGAATCGCCCGGGTGTCCCCCGGATGGCAGCATGGGCCATGAGGAATGACGGAACGAGTGTGCAACGAGGAGGCCCGGCGGTGAGTGTCGCGCCCGTGGAGATCGAGCGCCCGGAGGTCCAAGGACAACCGGTGACCGAGCCGGACACGCCCTGGGTGACCATCGTGCACAACGACCCGGTCAACCTCATGAGCTACGTCCAGTACGTCTTCCAGGCCTACTTCGGCTACCCGAAGGACAAGGCCCGGAAGCTGATGATGGACGTGCACACCAAGGGCCGGGCAGTGGTCTCCAGCGGCTCCCGCGAGGAGATGGAGCGGGACGTCCAGGCGATGCACGGCTACGGTCTGTGGGCGACGCTGCAGCACGACTGACCGCCCATCCGGCGCACAGTGACTGTCCGCCCGCCGGTGCGGCGGTGCGGCCGAAGACGACGAAGACGGGCTGACCGATACAGATGGCTGGGTTGTTCGAGAGCGCCGGCGGTGGTGGCGCGGCGATCGTGCTGGACGAGGTGGAGGCCTCCATCCTGCGGTCGCTGGAAGTGCAGATGCTGGAGCTGATCGGCCCCGGCCCGGGCGGGGACGGCGACGACCCGCTGGCGGCGCTGTTCGCCGAGGGCCCGACCGAGGCACCCGCCGACCCGGCGCTGGCCCGGCTCTTCCCGGACGCCTACGGCGACCCGGCCGCGCCGGACGACGCCGAGAGCCGGGCCGCCTCCGGGGAGTTCCGCCGCTACACCGAGCTCGACCTGCGGGCCCGCAAGCGCGATGACGCGCTCCAGGTGGTCCGGGCGCTGGACGGCCTCGGCGGCGCCGGGGTGCTCAAGCTGGCCGCCGCCGACTGCCTGCACTGGCTGGGCGCGCTGAACGACCTGCGGCTGACCCTCGGGGTGCGGCTGGAGGTCTCCGAGGAGGACGAGCAGGGCCTCTACGAGCTGCCGGACAGTGACGAGCGCAAGCCGCTGGTGATGGCCTACCTGTGGCTGGGGGCGCTCCAGGAGTCGCTGCTGGAGGCGATCACCGACTGACCGCCGAGCGGTTCCCCCCCACGCTCCAGGGCGATCCTGCCCGCTTTCGGGCAAGCCCCGGCCGCTCCGTCCAGCATGTGGACGATCGGCCGGGGCATTTTCGCATAAATCGGGCAAAACATAGCAGGTCATGCTCAAATATCGCTCAGATGAACACCGGTATCCGGACCGTGCGTGGTACGACTTCACCCCACGAACGAGACCCACCAGGACGGTGACCATGGCCGAGCAGATCTACGATCAGGTGGTCGACGAGAAACCGGACGAGGAGGGATACGAGCGGGGACTGGGCAGCCGCCAGATACAGATGATCGCGATCGGCGGCGCGATCGGCACCGGCCTCTTCCTCGGCGCCGGCACCGCCATCTCCAAGTCCGGACCGAGCCTCATCCTCTCCTACGCGGTGGCCGGCCTGGTGATCTTCGTGATCATGCGCGCCCTCGGCGAACTGCTCACGTACCGCCCGGTCTCCGGCAGCTTCGCCGAGTACGCCCGAGAGTTCCTCGGCCCCTTCGCCGGCTACGTCACCGGCTGGACGTACTGGCTGTTCTGGGTCGTCACCGGCATGGCCGAGACCACCGCCGCCGCCGTGTACGTCAAGTTCTGGGCACCCGGCATACCCCAGTGGGCCAGCGCACTGACCTTCCTCGTCATCCTCTACGCGGCCAACCTGATCTCGGTGAAGCTCTTCGGCGAGATCGAGTTCTGGTTCTCCATGGTCAAGGTCACCGCCATCATCGGCATGATCCTGATCGGCATCGGCGTACTGACCCTCGGCTTCAGCAAGGCCGGTGACACCGCGTCGATCGGCAACCTGTGGCAGGACGGCGGCTTCTTCCCCAAGGGCATCGGCGCCACCGTGATGACCCTGCAGATCGTCATGTTCGCCTACCTGGGCGTCGAACTCGTCGGCGTCACCGCGGGCGAGAGCGAGAACCCCGAGAAGACCCTGCCGCGCGCCATCAACACCCTGCCCTGGCGCATCGCGCTGTTCTACATCGGCGCCCTCGTGGTCATCCTCTCGCTCGTGCCCTGGCGCGAGTTCCAGCCCGGCGTCAGCCCGTTCGTCGCCGCCTTCGGCAAGATCGGCATCCCGGCCGCGGCCGGCATCATCAACTTCGTGGTGCTCACCGCCGCACTCTCCTCCTGCAACTCCGGGATGTACTCCACCGGCCGCATGCTGCGCGACCTCGCCCTGCGCGGCCAGGCCCCCGGACGGCTCACCAAGCTCAACAGCCGCCGCACCCCGGCCTTCGCGATCACCCTCTCCTGCCTGCTGATGGGCGCCGGCGTGGTGCTCAACTACCTCGTCCCGGCACGGGCGTTCGAGTACATCACCTCGGTCGCCACGGTCTGCGGACTGTGGACCTGGGCGATGATCCTGATCTCCCAGATCCGCTACCGCAAGGCCTGGCGGGCCGGCCACCTGCCCCCGCCCACCTTCAAGGCCCCCGGCGGCGCCTGGGTCAGCTGGACCGCCCTCGCCTTCCTGGCCCTGGTCGTGGTCCTCATCGGACTGGACAAGGACAACCGGATCTCGCTGTACGTCTTCCCGGGCTGGGCCCTGCTGCTGGTGATCGGCTACCAGCTGCTCAAGCGCCGCAACCCGCAGGCCGTCCACGCCCAGTCGCACGACCACCTGCACGCCGTCAACGGGAACGTGGACACCCACTGACCGCGCCTCGGACGCCCCGGCGGACGGCCGCCGGGGCGTGTCTATCCTGACCACATGCTGACCATCACCCGAGAAATCCGCGACCGGATCGTCGCCCACGCCCGTGCCGACCACCCGGACGAGGCCTGCGGCGTGGTCGCCGGACCGGCCGGCAGCGGCCGGCCCGAGCGGTTCATCCCGATGCTCAACGCGGCCCGCTCGCCCACCTTCTACGAGTTCGACTCGGGCGACCTGCTCAAGCTCTACCGCGAGATGGACGACCTGGACGAGGAGCCGGTGATCGTCTACCACTCGCACACCGCCACCGAGGCCTACCCCTCCCGCACCGACGTGAGCTACGCCTCCGAGCCGTTCGCCCACTACGTCCTGGTCTCCACCGCTGACGGCAACGGCGACGACGACCCCTACCAGTTCCGCTCGTTCCGCATCGTGGACGGCGAGATCACGGAGGAAGACGTCCAGGTCGTCGAGGCCTACCCGGCCTGACCGGCACCTACCCGGACCCGGCCCGCCGCCCAGCCACGAACGGTCGGCGGGCCCCGTCGTCTCAGCATCGGAAACGACAACATCCGGATCACGAGACGGGCGTGTCGGAGCGGGCCCGGGAATCTATACGATGAGCCCATGCGTTCCGTCGATGTGAGCAACCAGGCCCCGGGCACCCGCCTCGTGGCGCGCCTGCACATCGACCTGTGCCGGCACGCCGGCGCGATCTGTCCCGGCACGCCCGCGCGCTCGCGCTGAGAGCCGCCCCGCCCCACCCGGGCCCCGCCGCCACCCCGGCGGCGTCGAGCCCCGGGCACCCTCCGCCCCGCCGCGCCCGTTGCGGCCCACCCACCTCCACGATTCGCACAGGAGCGCACCCATGGCCATCGAGGTCCGCATCCCGACCATCCTCCGCACCTACACCGACGGCGCCAAGGCCGTCGAGGGCACCGGCAGCAACCTCGGGGAACTCTTCGCCGACCTCGACGCCCGCCACCCCGGCATCGCCGCCCGCCTGCTCGAAGGCGGCGAGCTGCGCCGCTTCGTCAACGTCTACCTGAACGACGAGGACGTCCGGTTCCTGGAGGGCATCTCCACCGCCGTCGCCGACGGCGACAGCGTCACCATCCTGCCCGCCGTGGCCGGCGGCGCCCGCTGATCTCCCGGCTCCCCCGCCTCCGGCCCGGTGGCGGGGAAGCCGCCGCCCCTCTTCACCCTCACCGCCGTGGCCGGAGGCCTCCCTTGCGATACGACAGTCCGCTCGAAGCCGTCGGCAACACCCCGCTGGTCCGCCTGCCCCGGCTGTCCGCCGCCGTCCCCGGCAACACCGAGGGCCTGGTCAGCCTCTGGGCCAAGCTGGAGGACCGCAACCCCACGGGCTCGATCAAGGACCGCCCCGCGCTGCACATGATTGAGCGCGCCGAGGCCGACGGCCGGCTCACCCCCGGCTGCACCATCCTCGAGCCCACCAGCGGCAACACCGGCATCTCGCTCGCCATGGCCGCCAAGCTCAAGGGCTACCGGATGGTCTGCGTGATGCCCGAGAACACCAGCGAGGAACGGCGCGAACTGCTCCGGATGTGGGGCGCCGAGATCATCTCCTCCCCGGCCGCCGGCGGCTCCAACACCGCCGTCCGGATCGCCAAGGAGATCGCCGCCGAGCACCCCGACTGGGTCATGCTCTACCAGTACGGCAACCCCGACAACGCGGGCGCCCACTACACCACCACCGGCCCCGAGATCCTCACCGACCTGCCCACCGTCACCCACTTCGTGGCCGGCCTCGGCACCACCGGCACCCTGATGGGCGTCGGCCGCTACCTGCGCGAGAAGGTCCCCGGCGTGAAGATCGTCGCCGCCGAACCCCGCTACGACGACCTGGTGTACGGGCTGCGCAACCTCGACGAGGGCTTCGTCCCCGAGCTCTACGACGCCGAGGTGCTCACCACGCGCTTCTCGGTCGGCTCCGCCGACGCCGTCCGCCGCACCCGCGAACTCCTCCAGCAGGAAGGCATCTTCGCGGGCGTCTCCACCGGCGCCATCCTGCACGCCGCGATCGGCGTCGGCCGCAAGGCGGCGGCCGCCGGGGAGCGCGCGGACATCGTCTTCGTGGTCGCCGACGGCGGCTGGAAGTACCTGTCCACCGGCATCTACACCGCCGAGTCCACCGAGGCGGCGGTCGAGGCGCTGCAGGGCCAGCTCTGGGCCTAGTGCTGTAGCGCCCGCTGGGCCCGGGCCCAGACCTGCCGGTCCACCGTGCCGGCCCGGCGGCGGAAGGCCGACAGCGGCACCTCGCGCAGCTCGTCGGTCTCCAGCCAGCTGGCCCGGCCCTGCCGGTCGCCCACCGAACCGGGCGGCAGCGGCAGCACGCCCGGGCGCTCGGCGTGGTGCTTGCTGGTGATCTTCGCGACGGTGGCGGTCCGGCCGTGCACCCGCAGCACCAGGCAGGGGCGGTCCTTGGCGCCCGGGCCGTCCTCGAACGGCACCTCCGCCCACCAGATCTCCTGCGCCTCCGGGCCGGCCCCGGTGGCCGGGCGCGGCCGCGGGCCGGCCGGGCGGGTCGGACCGGCCGGGCGCGCCGCCGGCCGGGTGCGCCTCGCCAGCGCCGCAGCGACGGCCGCGAGCACGGCGATGCCCGCCACGGCCAGGACCACCCAGATACCAGTCATGCGGCGTACCGTACCGGGCCGGTGGTGAACGCCACCACCGTGGCGGCTGTGACAGTTGAGCATTTGTCCGTGAATTGTCCCCGGTTCGTCACGGAACCGCCACGACGCCCGTTCTGTCGGCAACCTCCCGGTGCCGCCCGGACAGGCTGCCTCACGAACGTCCGCCCCCGTCCCCCGGAGGTGCCCTCGTGAGCGAACGAAGTAAGCGAACCGTCGAAAGGTGCGAATGGGCGAATGCCCCTGCCGAGCGAAGCGAGGTGGGCGCGTGAGGAGTTCGGAACTCTGGTCGTACGCCGAGATCGCCCGGCACATCAACGTCCGGCCGGAGACGGTCCGCAACTACCGGCGGCACGGGCTGCTGCCCGAGCCGGACGTGATCGACGGCAGCGGACACCCCCGCTGGTACCCCGAGACCGTCCGCGGCTGGGCCCGCAACCGCCCCCGGCACCGCTGATCCCACGGCGCCGTTCCCGCCCGGGCGGTCTGGGTGATTCCAGCCACAGCGCGGCACGGGGACGGGGGCAAAGTGACGGTCCGCCCTTACCCTCGACACACCAACGCAGTGCTACCGGCCGGTCCACCGGCCCGGCCTGCCGTTTTCCATGCCGTTTTTTCCATGCTGTTCTCCATGCCGCCTCAACAGCGTGGAAAGCAGCCCAGCAGCAGCCAGGACGTGTCGGGGCGGAGGGGCTCGGATGAAACTGACCGTGGTGGGGTGTTCGGGGAGTTTCCCGTCCGTCGACTCGCCGTGCTCCAGCTACCTGGTCGAGGCCGACGGCTACCGCGTGGTGCTGGACCTCGGCAACGGCGCCCTCGGCGCGCTGCAGAAGTACACCAGCCTCTACGAGGTCGACGCCGTCCTGCTCAGCCACCTGCACGCGGACCACTGCGTCGACCTGTGCGCCTACTGGGTCGCCCGCAACTACCGCGCCGAGGGCTGCCCCGCCCTGCTGCCGGTGTACGGCCCGGCCGGCACCGCCGAGCGGCTCGCCCGCGCCTACGACATGCCGGAGAACCCCGGAATGAAGGAGGTGTTCGAGTTCCGCACGCTCACTCCGGGCAGCTTCGAGCTCGGCCCGTTCCGGGTCTCCGTCGCGCAGGTCAACCACCCCGTCGACACCTTCGCCTTCCGGCTGGAGCACGGCGGCCGCTCGCTGGTCTACTCCGGCGACACCGGTGAGAGCCCCGCACTGGTGGAACTCGCCCGCGACACCGACCTGTTCCTCTGCGAGGCCGCGTACCAGGACGGCCGCGACACCTACCGGGCCGTCCACCTCAACGGCCGGGAGGCCGGCGAGCACGCCACCGCGGCCGGGGCCCGTCGGCTCGTCCTCACCCACATCCCGCCGTGGACCGACGCCGAGCGCAACCGGCGTGACGCCGCCACCACCTACGCCGGCCCGGTCGAGCTGGCCCGGGCCGGCGCGGTGTACGAGGTCTGACCCGACTCAGCTCCGCCCGGGCACCGGCAGGCCGAGGTGGTCGCGCAGGGTCGGGCCGGTGTACTCGGTGCGGAACACCCCGCGCTCCTGGAGCAGTGGGACGACCTGGTCGACGAACTCGTCCAGGCCGCCCGGGGTCAGGTGCGGGACGAGGACGAAGCCGTCGGCCGCGTCCTGCTGCACGAAGTGGTCGATCCGCTCGGCGACGGTGGCGGGGGAGCCGATGAAGGACTGCCGGCCGGTCACCTCGATGACCAACTCGCGGCTGCTCAGCCCCTTCTCGGCGGCCAGGGCCCGCCAGCGTTCGGCGGTGCCCACCGGGTCCGGGATGCGGACCCGGCCCTGGACCAGCGCGCTGTCCGGGTCGGGATCGACGGCCGGCAGCGGACCGTCCGGATCGTGGTCGGAGAGGTCGACGCCCCAGACCTGCTCCAGGAAGGCGATCGCCGTCCCCGGTCCGACCTGGGCCCGGCGGACCTCGGCGGCGCGCTCGGCCGCGGCGGCGTCGGTGTCGCCGAGGACGAAGGTGGCGGCGGGCATGATCTTCAGCTCGTCCGGCTTGCGCCCGTACCGGGCCAACCGGCCCTTGACGTCGGCGTGGAACGCCTGGCCGGCGGCGAATTCGGAGTGCCGGCTGAACACGACGTCGGCGGTGGCGGCGGCGAACTCCCGGCCCTCGGCGGAGTCTCCGGCCTGGATGACCACCGGGTGGCCCTGCGGCGGGCGGGGCAGCGAGAGCCGGCCCTCGACCTCGAACTGGGGGCCGCGGTGCCGTACCGGCTCCGCCCCGGCGTCCCAGAACTCCCTTGCCAGCTGGACGGATTCGGCGGCCCGGGAGTAGCGGTCGGCGCGGTCCAGATAGCCGCCGCGGCGGAAGTTCTCCCCGGTGAAGGCGTCCGAGGAGGTGACCACGTTCCAGGCCGCGCGGCCGCCGGAGAGGTGGTCCAAGGAGGCGAAGCGGCGGGCGAGTTCGTACGGTTCGTTGAAGGTGGCGTTCACCGTGGCGGCCAGGCCGATCTGTTCGGTGACGGCGGCCAGCGCGCTCAGCACGGTGATCGACTCGGGGCGGCCGACCACGTCCAGGTCGTGGATGCGGCCCCTGGTCTCGCGCAGCCGCAGGCCCTCGGCGAGGAAGAAGAAGTCGAACTTCCCGCGCTCGGCGGTCTTCGCGAGGTGGCGGAAGGAGTCGAACTCGATGTGGCTGCCGGAGGCCGGGTCGCTCCACACCGTGGTGTTGTTGACGCCGGGGAAGTGCGCGGCGAGGTGGATCTGCTTGAGCGGACGGTCCGTCATCGGGTCACCTCGGCGAGGGCGGAGTCGGTGGTCGGGCGGCTGTTCGCGGTGTGGGCGGTGGTGTAGCGGCTGGCCGGGCGGGCCAGGCCGAGGTGGTCGCGCAGGGTGCGCCCGGGGTACCCGGTGCGCAGCAGCCCGGCGTCGCGCAGGGCGGGGGCGATCCGCTCGGCGAGGGCGGCCAGGTCGCGTTCGGGCTCGGCGGGGACGAGGTGGAAGCCGTCCACGCCGGTGCCGGTGGCGGTGAGTTCGGCGAGCAGCCGGTGCTCGGCGGCCCGGTCGGGCAGGGCGGCGTCGAGCCGGGCCAGGACGCGCAGCTGTTCGCCGGAGCGCAGCCGCAGGTCGGTGGCGGAGGTCAGTCGGGTGGCCCCGTCGGGGGCGTCGAGCAGCACGACGTCGGCGTACCGGATCGCGGTGGCGACCCGGGCCCGCCCGCCCGGGGAGGCGTCCTGGGCGAGGTCGGCGGCGGCCACCGGCACCGTGACCACCGGGCGGCCCTGGGGCGGGCGCGGGGTGATGGATGGCCCGCGGACCGAGAAGTGCCGGCCCTCGAAGTCGATGTGGTGCAGCTTGTCGCGGTCGATGAACCGGCCGGTGGCGGTGTCGCGGATCTCCGCGTCGTCCTCCCAGCTGTCCCAGAGCCGGGCGGCGACCTCGGCGGCGTCGGCCGCCTCGGCCCACAGCTCGTCCTCGGCGGCGACCGGGCGGCGGCCGAAGGCCTTCGCCTCGGCCTCGGTGGTGGAGACGCCGACCAGCCAGCCGGCCCGGCCCTCGCTCACCCAGTCCAGGGTGTTGACCGAGATCGAGGTGTGGAAGGGCTCGGTGTGGGTGGTGGTGACGGTGGGCACCAGGCCGATCCGGGAGGTCAGCGGGGCGATCCGGGCGAGGGTGGCGAGCGCGTCGGGGCGGCTCGGTTCGGCGGTGAAGGAGTCGTCCAGGGTGACGAAGTCCAGGCCGGCGCGCTCGGCGAGGCGGGCGAGGGCGGCGTAGTGGCCGGCGTCGAAGCGGCCGGGGCGGTCAGGGGCGGCGTCGATGGCGGCATCGATGGCGGCGGAGAGGTGCAGTTGGCGGGGCATGGCGAGCCTGGCTTTCCTCGTGCGGATGCGCGCGGCTGCGGCGGAACCCGTACCGGAACGGCGGTGCGGGTGCGGGTACGGGCGCGCGGCCGCGCGGAGAGGGGAGGAGGACGGCCGGCGCCGGGCGGGGACTCAGCCGGGCGGCGGCGGGGGAAGGGGTCGGCTCAGCCGCGACACGCCGCGGACCACACGCGACCGAAGTCGATGTGGCTACGGGTCACCAGCGGGCACGAGGGGTACACGGTTTCAGTTGACCAGGGCGTCCGTCGGTTCGTCAACCGCCGTTTCCACCTGCCGGACATGCCGAAGGCCCCGCCCGGCCGCCAAGAGGGGAGCGGCGGTGGGCGGGGCCTTCGGAGCGGCCGGGCGGGGCGTCAGGCCTTGGTGACGTCCTCGATCTCCTCGTCGTCCTCGCGACCGGGGGTCTTGAGGTCGAACTTGGTGATCGCGAAGCGGAACACGAAGTAGTAGATCGCGGCGAAGACCAGGCCGATCGGGATGATCAGCCACGGGCTGGTGGCCTTGCTCCAGGCCAGCGCGTAGTCGATCAGGCCGCCGGAGAAGGTGAAGCCGTCGTGCACGCCGAGCGCCCAGGTGACGGCCATCGAGACGGCGGTCAGCACCGCGTGGATGACGTACAGCAGCGGGGCGATGAAGACGAAGGAGAACTCGATCGGCTCGGTGACACCGGTGACGAAGGAGGTCAGGGCCAGCGACACCATCATGCCGGTGACGGCCTTGCGGCGATGGGCCTTGGCGGTGTGGGCGATCGCCAGCGCGGCGGCGGGCAGCGCGAACATCATGATCGGGTAGAAGCCCGACATGAACTGCCCGGCGGTCGGGTCCCCGGCGAAGAAGCGGTGCAGGTCACCGTGGACGACGACGCCGTCCGGGCCGGTGAAGTCACCGGTCTGGAACCAGGCGAAGGAGTTCACGAACTGGTGCATGCCGACCGGCAGCAGAGCACGGTTGACCAGACCGAAGGCGCCCGCGCCGAACGAGCCGGCGCCGATCAGGGTGTCGTTCAGGCTCTTGATGGCATCGCCGACCGGGCCCCAGGTCAGGGCGAAGAGCACACCGACGGCGGTGCCGACGAAGGCCATGATGATCGGGACCAGGCGGCGGCCGTTGAAGAAGCCGAGCCAGTCGACCAGCTTGGTGCGGTGGTACTTCTGCCACAGCACGGCGGCCAGCAGGCCGATCACGATGCCGCCGAGCACGCCCGGGTCCTGGTAGACCGGCTCGACCCACTTGCCGTCGGCGATGTGGCCCTCGGCGACCGGGAACGCGGTGAGCACCTTCTGGTACACCAGGAAGCCGACCAGCGCGGCGAGGGCGGTGGATCCGTCCGCCTTCTTGGCGAAGCCGATCGCGATGCCCACCGCGAACAACATCGGAAGGGCACCGAAGACACCGTTGCCGGCGGCGGCGAAGACCGAGGCGACCTTGTCCCAGCCGAGCCCGTCCTTGCCGAAGACGTCGTCCTGGCCGAGACGCATCAGCAGACCGGCGGCGGGGAGCACCGCGATGGGCAGCTGGAGGCTGCGGCCGATCTTCTGCAGTCCCTGGAGGAGGTTCTGGCCGAACTGCTTGGCGGGGCTGGGGGTGGCCGGAGCCGTGGCGGGCGCCGGTGCCTGCGCAGACTGACTCATGGGGGTGGGTTCCTAACGGCATGGCGGTCGGTCGGGGGAGGCACAGGGGCCGAACCGCGAACTGGTCTACACCACACGTGGTGTAGACCAGTTTTGTAGCACGGGTGGAGAAGTCGGGGAACCCCGGATAGCGCTGCCACCGGGAAGCGCTATGAAATCGAAACCTGGCCGCGGAACGACGATCATGATTTCAGTCACGATTGTGATTTTGGCTATTTGCGCAACAAAACGCGCGGAGCCCGTGCGGCGACCGGGCCGGGGTGGGGTCGTGGGCTCGGGCTCGGACGACCGGGCTGCTTCCCGGTGCGTGCGGCGACTGCTGAGAGTGACCGGAGGGTCGCGGACGTGCCGGTGGGACGTCCCCCGTCTGTGGTCGGCACCCGTCCGGACCGCCACCGGCCGGACGGATCGCGACCGAATTGACTTTTCGGTGGGCGGCGAATAGGGAATTCGGTCCTTTCCGGAAATGCCGAAGACCCCCGGGTCCAATGGGTCCGAGGGCCTTTGTGACCGGTGTTCCGGGCGGCGGTCAATCAGGCTTTGGTGACGTCCTCCACCTCCGCCTCGTCCTCGCGCCCCGGGGTTTTCAGGTCGAATTTGACGATGATGAACCGGAAGAGCGCGTAGTACACCACGGCGAAGCAGAGTCCGATGACGATGATCAGCCACGGTTTGGTGGCCAGCCCCCAGTTGATGACGTAGTCGATCAGGCCGGCCGAGAAGCTGAAGCCGTCGTGCACCCCGAGCCCCCACGTGACCGCCATCGAGGCGCCGGTGAGCAGCGCGTGCACCCCGTACAGGGCCGGGACGATGTAGGCGAAGGAGTACTCGATCGGCTCGGTGACGCCGGTGACGAAGGAGGTCAGGCCGACCGAGAGCATCAGTCCGTAGATCTCCTTGCGGCGGTGCGGCTTGGCCGAGTGGGCGATCGCGAGTGCCGCGGCGGGCAGCGCGAACATCATGATCGGGAAGAATCCGGACTGGAACTGGCCGGCCGTCGGGTCGCCCGCCAGGAAACGCGGGATGTCGCCGTGCACGATGGCGCCGTCGGCCTTCGTGAACTCGCCGAACTGGAACCAGACGAAGGTGTTCAGCAACTGGTGCATACCGATCAGCAGCAGGGCGCGGTTGAAGACGCCGAAGACGCCCGCGCCGCCCGCGCCGAGATCGGCGAGGTTCTGCGAGAAGTCGTTCAGACCGCGGCCGATCGGCGGCCACACCCACAGCGCGACGACCGCGGTCAGCATGCCGACCAAGGCGGTGATCATCGGGACCAGGCGGCGGCCGTTGAAGAAGCCCAGCCAGTCGACCAGCTTGGTGCGGTGGAACCGCACCCACAGCCAGGCCGACATCAGGCCGATCAGGATGCCGCCGAGCACCCCCGGGTTCTGGTACGTCGCGCTGGCCGCCTTCGCCGAGGAGTAGTCCACGCACTGGTCGCCGACCAGCACCGTCGGTGGCTTGCAGCTCTCCGGGAAGGCGTGCAGCACCTTGTAGTAGACGAGGAAGCCGACCACGGCCGCCAGCGCCGTCGAGCCGTCCGCCTTCCTGGCCATGCCGATGGCCACCCCGATGCAGAACAGCAGCGGCAGTCCGAGCGCGGAGTCGAGCAGGGCGCCGCCGGCCGCCGCGAACACCTTGGCGACGTCCGTCCAGCCCAGGCCGTCCTCGCCGAAGACGTCCGGCTGGCCGAGCCGGTTGAGGATGCCTGCCGCGGGGAGCACCGCGACCGGCAGCTGCAGCGAGCGGCCCATCTTCTGGAGCCCGCCGTAGAAGCCGTGCCACCACGTGGTCTGCGGGGCCGCGGCACCTGCCGAACTCATCATCCGCCCTCCGAGCGCAGTCGCCGCCGCGAGACCCACCGCGGGACCCTCGGGCGGGGCCCGGGAACACCCGGGGTCCTTCCTGCGTTCATCGGAGTACCCATATATTGGTGTAGACCACTTTGGGGCGCAGGCCGGACACCGGGACGCGAGCCCCGCTGATCGTCATCCTCGGGTGGCGGCAGGGACCCTGCGCGCCGGAATGGGCCAAAAGTGGACTAACGTGGCAGACCGGACCGGCCCGGGTCATGCTGGTCGCGCTGCCCGGCAGCGCACCCGCAACTGAACCCGCGTCAGCCACCGGCACGGACCTCACCACCTGACGGTCGAGGACCCGACACAGCGCACGACGGCACCCGGCAGAGCCGCCGAAGGGCCGAGACAGAGGGAGAGAAACCAGATGGCCAGCAAGGCTGAGAAGATCGTCGCCGGTCTGGGCGGCATCGACAACATCGAAGAGGTCGAAGGCTGCATCACCCGCCTGCGCACCGAGGTCAAGGACGCCTCCCTCGTCGACGAGGTGGCCCTCAAGGCCGCCGGCGCCCACGGCGTCGTCAAGATGGGCACCGCGATCCAGGTCGTCATCGGCACCGACGCCGACCCCATCGCCGCCGACATCGAGGACATGATGTGAGCTGAGCCAACCGGCTCGAACCCCCACGGCCCGCCGATCCGCTCACCAGCACGGCGGGCCGAGGCATGTCCCGGGCACGTCCGGGGCATGTCCGGGGCCGCAGTTCCGAGCCGCTACGCTCAGTGGCTATGTCACGCATCGACGGCCGCACCCCCGAACAGCTCCGCCCCATCACCATCGAGCGGGGCTGGAGCAAGCACGCCGAAGGCTCCGTCCTCATCTCCTACGGCGACACCAAGGTGCTGTGCACCGCCAGCGTCACCGAAGGCGTCCCGCGCTGGCGCAAGGGCAGCGGCGAAGGCTGGGTCACCGCCGAGTACTCCATGCTCCCCCGCGCCACCAACACCCGCGGCGACCGCGAAGCCGTCAAGGGCCGCATCGGCGGCCGCACCCACGAGATCAGCCGGCTCATCGGCCGCTCCCTGCGCGCCGTCGTCGACCACCGCGCCCTCGCCGAGAACACCATCGTCCTCGACTGCGACGTCCTCCAGGCCGACGGCGGCACCCGCACCGCCGCCATCACCGGCGCCTACGTCGCCCTCGTCGACGCCGTCTCCTGGGCCCGCGACCGCAAACTCCTCCGCGCCAAGGGCCAGCCCATCACCGGCGGCGTCAGCGCCGTCAGCGTCGGCATCATCGACGGAACCCCGATGCTGGACCTCCAGTACGAGGAAGACGTCCGTGCCGAAACCGACATGAACATCGTCTGCACCGCCGACGGCCGCTTCGTCGAAGTCCAGGGCACCGCCGAAGGCGCCCCCTTCGACCGCGACCTCCTCAACCGGCTCCTCGACCTCGGCACCCTCGGCTGCGCCGAACTCGACGAGATCCAGCGCAAGGCACTCGAAGGCTGAAGCCCCGTCCCCGTCCCCGGACACGTGTACGGCCCGCTGTACACGCCCGGCCCCCAGCCCGTACGGTTCCCGCAGCGCCCTCGCTGCGGGAACCGCGCACCCGGCGGCGCACGTCCCTCCCCACGGAACCCCCGCCCACCAGGAGGACCGGATGCAGTCCAGCATCGCCCGCCCCGCCGCCCTCGCCGTGGCCGGACTGATCGCCATCCTCCCGCTCAGCATGGTCAGTTGCTCCGCCGCCCAGAAAGCCATCGACTGCGGCAACACCGCCGTCAAGGTCACCGGCGACATCGCCGACCTCACCAAGGCCTACGACGACTCCAGCAACGACTCGGCCGCCGCCGGCAAGGCACTGCAGAAACTCAAGGGCGACCTCGACCAGATCGGCAGGAACTCCAAGAACACCGACGTCGCCAAAGCCGTGACCGACCTGCAGAAGCAGGCCGACAAGGTCCAGCAGGCCATCGATCGCAAGCAGGCCCCCGACCTCAAGCCACTCGGCGACGCGGCGGGCAACCTCACCTCGGTCTGCACCGGCTGATCCCCTCCGCGGTCTCGGTAGGGTGGGCGATATGTCCACCCGTCTGATCCTCGCCACCCGCAACCAGCACAAGGTCGCCGAGCTGCGCGCCATCCTCAGCGACGCCGGCCTGGACGTCGAACTCGTCGGCGCCGACGCCTACCCCGAGATCCCGGACGTCCCCGAAACCGGCGTCACCTTCGCCGAGAACGCCCTGCTCAAGGCCCACGCCCTCGCCCGCGCCACCGGCCTGCCCGCCGTCGCCGACGACTCCGGCCTCTGCGTCGACGTGCTGAACGGCGCGCCCGGCATCTTCTCCGCCCGCTGGGCCGGCAAGCACGGCGACGACCGCGCCAACCTGGAACTGCTGCTCGCCCAGCTCTCCGACATCGACGCCGCCCACCGCGGCGCCCACTTCTTCTGCGCCGCCGCGCTGGCGCTGCCGGACGGCACCGAACGCGTCGTCGAGGGCCGCCTCCTCGGCACCCTGCGCACCGCCCCGGCGGGCGACGGCGGCTTCGGCTACGACCCGATCCTCCAGCCGCTGGGCGAGACCCGCACCTGCGCGGAGCTGACGGCGGACGAGAAGAACGCCATCAGCCACCGGGGCCAGGCCTTCCGCGCCCTGGCGCCGGTGGTGAAGGACCTGCTGGGCTGACGGGAAGTCCGAAACGACGAAGGCCCACCCCCGAATGCTCTTCGGTGGCGGGCCTTCGATTCAAAGGCTGGTGCGGCCTGAGGGACTCGAACCCTCACGGGATTACTCCCACGGGCATCTAAAACCCGCGCGGCTGCCTGTTACGCCAAGGCCGCATGGCCTTTAGTCTAGGGCTTTGGCCGGGGTGGGGATACTGTGATTCAGTGCGGCGCGGAGCGGCCACACTTCTTCCGCCTGCAATGGTCGGAGTGACAGAGCGGCAGTTCGGGCAGAGCAATCGGAGGTCGTCCGGCCGGTTGTCCGACCAGTCGCCGTTGATGTGGTCGACCTCCAGTGTCATTGGCTGGCCGAGCCACTCGGGGCCGGTGCCGCAGGCCTCGCACAGCTCCGGGCGGCCGAGTTCGGCGGGGGCGCTACGGATCCGCGAGCCGGGGAGCCGCAGGGCCTTCGAGGAGCGCTGGACGAGGAGCTGGTCGGCGGGAATTCTGGTGGGCGAGTGCTTGCCGCGGCCGTGTGCCTGCCCCGTGAAGTGGGAGGTGTCGATTTCGAGCGGGGTGAATGGTTACGGCCCGTCGGGGGTTTGGAGCCACCCGACAGCCAGCCGGGTGTTACCCGCAAGCCCGGGGCTTCGGCCCCGAGAAGTTGACGGAGCAGTACACGAACGTCAAAGTCGTGATCCGGCCGGGCAGTTGGACAGAGAACGGCGGTGGCGGCACACCCGGTCGGGGGGTGGGACGCCACCGCTGCTCCGTTCCTAGGCCTCGACCTTGAGGTCGCGCAGCAGCTTGGCGACGTGCCCGGTGGCCTTGACGTTGTACAGCGCGCGCTCGACCTTGCCCTGCTCGTCCACGATGATCGTGGAGCGGATCACGCCCTGGTAGGTGCGGCCGTAGTTCTGCTTCTCGCCGTAGGCGGCGTAGGCCTCCAGGACCTCGTGGTCCGGGTCGGAGAGCAGGGTGACCTTGAGGTCCTCCTTCTCGCGGAACTTGCCGAGCTTCTCCGGCTGGTCGGGGGAGATGCCGATGACGTCGTAGCCGGCGCCCGCGAAGACCTCGAGGTTGTCGGTGAAGTCGCAGGCCTGCTTGGTGCAGCCGGGGGTGAGGGCGGCCGGGTAGAAGTAGACGATGACCTTGCGGCCCAGGTGGTCGGCGAGGGAGACCTGGTTGCCGTCGGCGTCGGACAGGCTGAAGGCGGGTGCGGTGTCGCCGGGCTGGAGTCGCTCAGTCACGGTCGTACTCTCCTGGAGGCTGGGACGGGCGGTCGTACCACGGCAAACTTACCCCCGTTGGTGGGTGGGGCCGCGCGGCCGTGCTCGGCAGCTGACAAACTGGGTCGGTCGCACAGGACGACAGGAACGAATCGGCAAGTGAATGGGGTGGCCCGAGTGGGCGAGTCGAGCACGCAGGACAAGCCGCAGCGGACGGCCGCGCAGATCGAGGCGGACATCGAGCGCACCCGTGAGCGGCTGGCGACGAACCTGGACGAGCTGGCCGTGCGGATCCACCCGAGCACCATCTCCGCGCAGGTCAAGGCCAAGGCGATGGCCTCCGTCGAGGAGCGGACGGCCCGGGCGTACGTGGCCGCGAACGGCCTGGTCGAGAAGGTCCGGGCGCAGTTCGTGGACGAGAAGGGACAGCCGCGCAAGGAGCGGATCGTTCCGGCGGCGCTGGTCGGCGTCGGCCTGGTGGTGCTGATCGCTTCGTCCCGCAAGCGCCGCAAGGACTGAGCGTGGTTCCGGAGGGCCGGACCGCCGCTGGGCGGGACCGGCCCTTCCGCATGCCGGGCCAGCGTCACGCTCCGCGCCCCGGGGCGGTACCTTCGGGACCGTGAGTACGAACGACAACCCGACGCATTCCGACCACGGGCACGACTCCACGCGGCACGACCGGCTGGGCGAGAAACTGCCGATCCGGATGCTGCACGACCGCGTGCTGGTGCGCATCGAGGGCAGTGAGGGCGAGCGCCGCTCGACCGGCGGCATCCTGATTCCGGCGACCGCGGAGCTGAGTAAAAGGTGCACGTGGGCGGAGGCGGTGGCCGTCGGCCAGAGCGTGCGCTCGGTGGAGCCGGGTGACCGGGTGCTGTACGACCCGGAGGACAAGCTGGAGGTCGAGGTCCGGGGCGCGACCTACGTGCTGCTGCGCGAGCGCGACCTGCACGCGGTGGCGGCGACGCGCTTCGGGGACACGGAGGGTTCGACGGGCCTGTACCTGTGATCGGCTTCTGTCCGTGATCGGGCCGCGCCTGTGATCGGACGGGCTACGCGAGCAGTCCGCCGCCGTCGACGGTGAGGACGGTGCCGGTGGCGAAGCGCTGTTCCATCAGGTAGGCGTAGGCCTTGGCGGTGTCCTCGGGGACGCCGATCCGGCCGAGGGGGAGGGCGGCGGCCGTCTGCGCGTACATCTGCTCGCGGTCGGTCTCGGGCAGGCCGGACCAGAGCGGGGTGCGGATCATCCCGGCGCGGACGGCGTTGACCCGGATCGGGGCGAGCTCCACGGCCAGTGCCCGGACCATGGCTTCGACGGCGCCGCAGATGCTCGCGGCGACGCTCCAGCCCGGTACCGGGCGCATGCCGGCGGTGCCGGAGGTGAGGGTGATGGAGCCGCCGGGGCGCAGCAGCGGGACGGCGGTGCGGACGGCGTCGAGGGCGCCGAAGTAGCGGAGGGTGAAGGAGGCGCGGGCGGCGTCGAGGTCCATGGTGTCGACGGTCAGCAGGGTGAGCGGGTCGCCGGCGGTGTAGACGAGGTGGTCGAGGGGGCCGAGGCGGTCGAACAGGGCGGTGACCTGGTGGCTGTCGGTGAGGTCGGCGGTCTCGGCGGCGGTGCCGGTGGGCAGGGTGCTGAGGGCGCGTTCGGCGCTGTCCGGCCGGCTGGAGACGACGGTGACCCGGGCGCCGCGTTCGGCGGCGAGGGCGGCGGTGGCGAGGCCGATGCCGGAGGTGCCGCCGAGGACGACGACGTGCTGGTCCTTGAGGGGCATGGTGGTGCCTTTCGTCGTGTGGCTGGGGTGTTGTGTCGATCTTGCGGCGGGTGGGGTGGTGCCGTCCAAGACCTGTTCGGCCGGCTGTCATACCCTCGGGGTATCAGTGGGGAGTCGGGGGTGGCGGTGGACGTCGATCTGCGGAAGCTGCGGTATTTCGTGGCGGTGGCGCGGGAGTTGCACTTCGGGCGGGCGGCGGTGGAGCTGCACATCGCGCAGCCCGTCTTGTCGCGGCAGATCCGGGCGTTGGAGGCGGAGTTCGGTGCGCGGTTGTTCCGGCGGGATCGTCGTTCCACCGAACTGACGGATGCGGGGCGGCAGTTGTTGGAGGATGCGCCGCCGTTGCTGGCGGCGGCGGAGGCGTTGCGGCGGCGGGTGGGGCGGTCGGGTGAGGGGCCGGACCGGTTCGTGGTGGGGTTCATGCCGGGGGTGACGGTGACGGCGGCGGTGCGGGCGTTGCGTGGGCGGCATCCGGGGCTGGTGGTGGAGGTGGTGCGGACGTCCTGGAGTGACCAGGCGGGGGTGGTGCTGGACGGCCGGGTGGATGTCTCCTTCGTCCGCTTGCCGGTGGAGCGGCGGGGGCTGGTGCTGCGTCCGCTGTTCGCCGAGCCGCGGGTGGCGGTGTTGCCGGCCGGGCACCGGCTGGCGGGTGAGGTGTCCGTCGCGATGGCCGAGTTGGGTGGTGAGCTGCTGTTGCAGGACCCGGACTCGGTGCCGGAGTGGCGGGATCTGCCAGGGGTGTCGGGGCGGCGGCCGGAGCGGTCGCGGCCGCGGGCGGACACGGTGGAGGAGAAGCTGGAGTACGTGGCGGCGGGGGAGGGGATGGTGGTGCTGCCGTTGTCGATGGCTGCCTTCTACACCCGTTCGGACGTGGTGCACGTGCCGGTTTCGGATGTCGCGCCGCACCGGGTGTGCCTGGCCTGGGCGGCGGGGCGGTCGTCGCCGTTGCTGGCCGAGTTCGCGGAGCTGGCGGTGGAGCACTTGGCGGGTTCTGTCGGTGGCGGCCGCTAGGGTCCGGGTATGGGCGTCCCGGTGATTGGTGATGGCGAGCGGCGGGCCCGGTTGGGGCGTCGGCAGTTGTTGGCGCCTTCGGTGCGGGCGGCGCGGGTGGAGGACGTGGCCGACGCGGTGGTCGGCCTGCACGCGACGGACGCGGCGACGGTGTACCTGTCGGCCTGTGCGCGGCTGGCGGAGCCGTCGGCGGCGGAGGTGGACCGGGCGCTGTACGAGGACGTCTCGCTGGTGAAGCTGTTGTCGATGCGGCGGACGATCTTCGCGGTGACGGAGGGCCTGGCCCCTTATGTGAGTGCGGGGGCGGCGCGGGCGATCGCGGCGAAGGAGCGGGCGACGCTGCTGAAGCACCTGCGGGACCACGCCGAGGGCTGGGACGCGGCCCGGCTGGCGGAGACGGAGCGCGAGGTGCTGGCCGCGCTGGCCGTGCGCGGGGAGGCGACGACCCAGGAACTCGGCCGGGACGTGCCGCAGTTGCGCGAGACGATGCTGATGTCGGCGGGCAAGGCGTACGAGGCGAAGCAGAGCGTGGGCAGTCGGCTGCTGCGGTTGCTGGCCTCGGACGGGCACGTGCGCCGGTGCCGTCCGCGCGGGTCGTGGTTGAGCAGCAGCTATCCGTGGGCGCTGGTGCCGCAGTGGCCGGAGGTGCCGGTGCGGGAGGCGAAGGCGGAGGTGGTGCGGCGCTGGCTGGGGGCGTACGGTCCGGCCACGGTGGAGGACGTGAAGTGGTGGACGGGCTGGACGCTGGGGGACGTCCGGGCGGCGCTGGCGGACGTGGGGGCGCGGGGGGTGGCGCTGGCGGACGGTGCGGCGGCCCTGGTGCTGCCGGGGGACGAGGGGCCGGTGGCGGCGGTGGAGCCGTGGGCGGCGCTGCTGCCGGCGTTGGATCCGGCGGTGATGGGCTGGCGGGGGCGGGACTGGTACCTGCGGTCGGAGGACGTGCCGGCCTTGTTCGACCGGGCGGGCAACGCCGGGCCGACGGTGTGGTGGTGCGGTGAGGTGGTCGGCGGCTGGGCGCAGCGGGCGGACGGTGAGGTGGTGTGGCGGTTGTTCCGGGACGTCGGGGTGGAGGCGGAGCGGGCGGTCGCGGTGGAGGCGGGGCGGTTGGCGGGGTGGTTGGGGGAGGTGCGGGTGACGCCGCGCTTCCGGACGCCGTTGGAGCGGGAGTTGGTCGCGAAGGGGTAGCGCTGCGGGGTCACCGGGCCGGGGCCGGGGCGACCGCCGTGCTGGTGGGTCCGGTGGTGGCGGTGGGCGGGTTGCTGGGCTGGGCGGGTCGGGTCTGGGTGGGGCGGCTGGTGGGGAGGGGCTGGTCCTGGCTGGGGGTGGGCTGGGGGTTCTGCGGGCTGGGGGCGGCGGGGCCGGGGCCGGGACCGGGCTGGTCGGTGACGGCCGCGGGTGCGCTGGGTGCGTGGCTGGGGGTGGGCGCGGGGGCTCCGGTGGTGGCGGGGCTGGGGGTGGTACTGGGGGAGCTGCTGCTGGGGGTGCCGGTGGTGGGCCAGCTGTCGGGGCCGGGGGCGCTGTGGCCGGTCTGGAGGTCGAACTGCTGGGTGGGGGTGCCGCCGAGGGCGGCGGTCATGTAGGCGGTCCAGATCTTGGTGGGGAAGGCGCCGCCGTTGATCCGGGTGAGGCCTGCGGTGCCGGCCAGCGGTTCCTTGGCGTGGCTCTTCGGGTTCTCGCGGAACAGGCCGACGGTGGTGGTGAGTTCGGGGGTGTAGCCGGCGAACCAGGCGGAGAGGTTGGCGTCGGTGGTGCCGGTCTTGCCGGCGGCGGGGCGGCCGAGGTCGAGGGCGGCGGCGCCGGTGCCGCGTGGGCTGACGACGTCGCGCAGGACGTCGGTGACGGAGTCGGCGACCGTGCGGCCGATGGCGTCGACGGCCTTGTGGTCGGGCATCTTGGGGACGTCGATGGCGCCGCCGGGGTTGACGCGTTCGAGTTTCTGGACGGACCAGGGGGTGTGGGCCTGGCCGTGGTTGGCGAGGGTGGCGTAGGCGCCGGCCAGGTCGAGGGCGCTGGGGGTGGCGGTGCCGAGGGTCATCGAGGTGTTGGCGGGGTCCATGCCGCGGACGTTGTCGGGGATGCCGAGTTTGACGGCGGTGTCGCGGACCCGGGCGAGCCCGGCGTCCACGCCTTCCTGGGCGTAGACGGAGTTGACGGACTTGACCATGGCGTAGCGCAGGGTGATGTTGCCGTAGTCGACGTCGTCCTCGTTGGGGGGCGCGTAGGGGGTGGGGCCGCCGGTGACGGGGCGTTCGCTGGTGCCGTCGTAGCGGGTTTCGGTGGTGATGGGGTGGCCGTCGACGGTGTGCTGGGCGATCAGGCCGGCGGCGAGGTCGATGGGTTTGAAGGTGGAGCCGATCTGGTTGTCCTGGCGCAGGGCGTCGTTGAAGGGCTGTTTGGCGTAGTCGGGGCCGCCGTAGACGGCGACGACGCGGCCGGTGGCGGGTTCGACGGAGGCGCCGGCGACCCGGACGTCGGTGTCGGTGGTGGGGCGGGCCTTGGGGTCGAGTTCGCCGGTGAGTTCGTCCTGGACGGCTTTGACGAAGGCGTCCTGCTTGGGCTTGTCGAAGGTGGTGGTGATGCGCCAGCCGCCGGCCTTGAGGGTGGCGGCGTCGATGGTGCCGGAGGAGATGAGGTAGTCGTCGGCGACGCCGACGAGGTAGCCGGCCTGGCCGGCGAGGCCGGTGGCGGGCTGGGGGTCGATGGGTTCGGGGAAGGTGGTGGCGTTGCGGTCGGCGGTGGTGAGGAAGCCGAGTTGGACCATGCCGTCGAGGGCGTAGTTCCAGCGGGCGATGGCCTTTTCGCGGTTGGCGGGGGTGGCGGTCTTGACGTCGTAGAGGCTGGGGGCCTGGAGCAGGGAGGCGAGGTAGGCGCCCTGGCCGAGGGTGAGTTGGGAGACGTCGACGCCGTAGTAGGCGTGGGCGGCGCTCTGGATGCCGTAGGCGCCGCGGCCGTAGTAGCTGCTGTTGAGGTAGCCGGCGAGGATCTCGTTCTTGCTGCGCTGCTGGTCGACCTTGAGGGCGATGAAGAGTTCGCGGCCCTTGCGGGCGAAGGTCTGGTCCTGGGTGAGGTAGTAGTTCTTGACGTACTGCTGGGTGATGGTGGAGCCGCCCTGCATGCCCTTGCCGAGGAGGGTGTTCCAGCCGGCGCGGAGCATGCCCTTCAGGTCGATGCCGCGGTTCTGGTAGAAGGTGCGGTCCTCGGCGGAGACGACTGCCTGTTGGGTCTGCAGGGGGATCTGGTCGATGGTGACGTCGGTGCGGTTGACGGCGCCGGTGCGGGCGATCTCGGTGGTGCCGTCGGCGTAGAGGTAGATGTTGTTCTGGGCGACGGCGTGGGCGTTGGGGTCGGGCACGGGGACGATGACGTAGAGCACGGCGAAGGCGCCGACGGCGAGCAGCAGGAGGGCGGTGAGGGTGCCGAGGGTGATCCGCCAGGTGGGCAGGAGCCGGCGCCAGAGGGGGAGGGCGCGGCGGGCTTCGCGGCGGGCGGCCCGTTTGGCCTGGCGTCGGGTGCTCGAGGTCATGACGGGATTATCTGCTATTTGACGTGAGTTCAGCGGCGGCCGGGGGCTGAGGTGCGCGGTTGTGCGGGGGGCGGCGTGCGCCCTGGGCGTGCGTCTCGGGGAGCCCCGGGTGCGTCTTGGGATGCGTCCTGGGATGCGTCTTGGGGTGCCTCGGAAATTTGGGTGCGGGTGATGGGGGCCGGCGGTACGGTGAAAGGTGCAAATCGCATAGCGCACTGACTTCTGACAGCTCCGTCCGCCGAGCCCGGTACCCCCGGGTGTGGTCGGTCGGGGCCGCTGGGGTGTGCGCGGACGTCTGCGGGCAGCCGTCTGCCCGTATTTGTCGACAAGGAGACAATATGCCGAACGCCGCACTCGTCGGGGCGAGGCCCCCTGATACCTCCGGTGGATCCGCCGCCGGGCTGTACGCCGCCGTCGCCCGCGGCGCCTTCCGCCGCTACTCCACCTACCGGGCCGCCACCCTGGCCGGCACCTTCACCAACACCGTCTTCGGCATCATCCTGGCCTCCTCCTTCCTCGCGCTCTGGCAGGCCCGCCCGGGCCTCGGCGGCTACGACCAGAGCCAGGCCGTCACCTACATCTGGGTCAGCCAGGGCCTGCTGGTCACCATCGCGGTCTGGGGCGGGGGCTTCCAGGACGACGTCCAGGACCGCTTCCGCAGCGGTGACATCGCCGTCGACCTCTACCGCCCGGTCGACTTCCAGGGCTGGTGGCTGGCCACCGACCTCGGCCGGGCCGGCTTCCAGGCGCTGGTCCGCGGCACCGTGCCGATGCTGGTGGGCGCGCTGGTGTTCCGCACCCGGATGCCCGAGCACCCGCTGACCTGGGTGTTCTTCCTGCTCTCCGCCCTGCTCGCGCTGCTGGTCAGCTTCGGGCTGCGGTTCCTGGTCTCGATCACCGGCTTCTGGCTGCACGACTCGGAGGGGGTGCGCGCGGTGATGCTGGTGGTCTCGATGTTCTTCTCCGGGATGCTGCTGCCGATCGCTCTCTTCCCCGGCTGGCTCGGCGACCTCGGCCGGGTGCTGCCCTGGGCGGCCCTGGTCAAGGTGCCGACCGACGTCTTCCTGGAGCGGGCCGAGGGCAGCGGGCTGCTCCCGGCGCTGGGCTTCCAGCTCGGCTGGGCGGCCGTGCTGCTCGCCGCCGGGCGGGGTGCCCAGTGGCTGGCGACCCGCCGGGTGGTGGTTCAGGGTGGCTGATCCCCTCGCCGCTGAGCCGCTCGCCGCTGAGCCGCTCGCCGCTGAGCCGCTCGCCGCTGAGCCGCTCGCCGCTGAGCCGCTCGCCGCTGACTCGTCCGCCGCTGACTCGTTCGCCGCTGACTCGTTCGCCGCTGACTCGTTCGCCGCCCGGACGTCCTGGGCGGTCCGCTCCTGGTGGCTGTGTGCCCGGATGTGGATGCGCTCGATGATGGCCTACCGGGCCTCCTTCTTCCTGAACCTGCTGGCCAGCCTGGTCACCCACTCCCTCGACTTCGTCGTCCTGGTGATCATGTTCCGGCACACCGACCGGCTCGGCGGCTGGAACCTGCCGGAGATCGCCTTCCTCTACGCCACCGCGACCTTCTCCCTCGGCATGGCCAACCTGCTGGTCGGCTCGGCCGACGGCCTCGGCGTGCGGATCATGAGCGGCTCGCTGGACACCATGCTGATCCGCCCCGCCCCCGCGCTGTCCCAGCTGTGCGCCGAGCGCTTCAGCCTGCGCCGGCTCGGCCGCCCGCTCCAGGCCGTGATCGTGCTCGTCTGGTCGCTGGCCACCCTGGACGTGCACTGGACCTGGGACCGGGTGCTGCTGGTGCCCGTCCTGCTGGTGTGCGGCACCGTCATCTTCGGCGCGATCTACGTCGGCGGCGCCACCGTCCAGTTCTGGTGGGGCGAGTCCAAGGAGATCCAGAACTCCTTCACCTACGGCGGCGCGACCCTGCTGCACTACCCGCCGACCATCTTCGCCAAGGAACTGGTCGCCGGGGTGGTCTTCGGCGTCCCGCTGGCCTTCGTCAACTGGCTGCCCAGCCTGCGCATCCTCGACCGGCCCGACCCGCTCGGGCTGCCCACCGCCTTCCAGTACGCCTCCCCCGTCGCCGCCGCGCTGTGCGTCGCCGCCGCCGGGACCGCCTGGCGGGCCGGACTGCGCGCCTACCGCGGCACCGGCAGCTGAACCTCCGTACTCCGTAAGGAACTTCCATGGCACTGATCGAACTCCAGGACGTCCGCCGCAGCTTCACCGTGCGGGCCCGCACCGGCCGGTTCAGCCGGGTCAAGCGCGAGGTGCGCGCGGTGGACGGGCTCAGCTTCACCGTCGAGGCCGGCGAGTGCGTCGGCTACATCGGCCCCAACGGCGCCGGCAAGTCGACCACCATCAAGATGCTCACCGGCATCCTCGTCCCCAGCTCCGGCCGGCTGCGCGTCGCCGGGGTCGACCCGGCCCGCGAACGCGTCGCGCTGGCCCGCCGGATCGGCGTGGTCTTCGGCCAGCGCACCACCCTGTGGTGGGACCTCCCGCTGCGCGACTCCTTCGAACTCGCCCGTCGGATCTACCGCATCCCCGACCGGCGGTACCGCGAGAACCTCGGCCGCTGCGTCGAACTGCTCGATCTGGCCGGCTTGTTGGACACACCCGTCCGGCAGCTCTCGCTCGGCCAGCGGATGCGCGGCGACCTCGCGGCCGCGCTGCTGCACGACCCCCAGGTGCTCTACCTGGACGAGCCGACCATCGGCCTGGACGTGGTCAGCAAGGGCAAGGTGCGCGAGTTCCTGCGCGAGGTCAACCGCGACCGCGGCACCACGGTGCTGCTCACCACCCACGACCTCACCGACATCGAGCAGCTCTGCGACCGGGTGATGGTGATCGACCACGGCCGGGTCGTCCACGACGGCGGACTGGACGGGCTGCACGCCGCCGGGCGCAGCGAGCGGACGCTGGTGGTCGACCTGGCCGAGGCCCGGCCGCCGATCGAGGTGGCCGGGGCGCGGGTGGTGAAGGTCGAGGGGCCGCGCCAGTGGCTGGCCTTCCCGGCGCGGGAGAGCGCGGCGCCGATCGTGGCGGAGGTCGCGGCGCGGTACCCGCTGGTGGACCTCTCGGTGCGCGAGCCGGCCATCGAGGACGTGATCGCGCGGATGTACGCCAGGGTCGCGATCGGTTAGCGCGGTCGGGCCGGCGTTCGCCGAGGTCGCGATCGGCCGGCCGACTCGCGAGGGTGTTCGGGCCCGGTCACCCGTCCGGGGAGGGCACGTGACTCCCCGGCGGGCGGCCGAGTTGACGGGGCGAGGTTCCGTTCGACCAAACCCCGCTCGGCCGCACCCCCCGCTCGGCCAAACCCGCCCGGCCGTACCCCGCTTGGCCAAACCCGTTCGGCCGCACCCCGCTCGACCACACCCCGGAGGCCCGCCGCCCGATGACCGTACCCGACGTGACCGTGGTGGTCGCGGTCTACAACACCATGCCGTACCTCACCGCCTGCCTGGACTCGCTGGTCGGGCAGTCCCTGGCGCCGGGGCGGCTGGAGGCGGTGGTCGTCGACGACGGCTCCACGGACGGCGGGGAGGCGCTGCTGGACGAGTACGCCGCCCGGCACCCGGAGCTGTTCCGGGTGGTCCACCAGCCCAACTCGGGCGGCCCGGCCGGCCCCGCCAACCGGGGGCTGGCGATGGCCCGCGGCCGCTACGTGCTGTTCCTCGGCGCCGATGACCGGCTCGGCCCGGAAGCGCTGGAACGGCTGGTCGCGGCCGCCGACGCCTGGGGCTCGGACGTGGTGGTGCCCAAGCAGGTCGGGGTGAACGGGCGGCTGGTGCCGCAGGGCATCTTCCACGCCGACGCCGAGTCGGTCGGCTTCACCGACTCGGCGCTGGCCTGGGCGCTGTCCGACACCAAGCTGTTCCGGCTCGACCTCATCCGGCGCCACGGGCTGTGCCACAACGAGGAGTTGAAGGTCTTCTCGGACCAGTCGTTCACCCTGGAGGCCTGCCTGCGCGCGGGCCGGGTGTCCGTCCTCGCCGGCTACGACAGCTACTTCCTGGTGCTGCGCGAGGACCGGGGCAACGTCACCGAGCGGGCCTCGGTGCCGGACCGGCTGCGCGGGATCGCCGCGCTGCAGCAGGTCGCCGCCGACCTGGCGCAGCCCGGTGAGGAGTTGGACGCGATCCGGGCCCGCAGCTTCGGCTGGGACGTGCCCCGGCTGCTCCAGGACGGCTTCCTGCTGCTGGACGACGGGCTGCAGCGGCGGGTGTGCGTGGAGGTCGGCCGGCTGGTCGAGCGGTTCGGGGCCCGCGCGGTGTACCACCGGTTGCCGGTCGCGGCCCGGCTGCGGCTCGAACTCGCCGTCGCCGTACGGCCGGAGGCGCTGCGCGACCAGATCCGCTACGAGGCGGCGCACGGCGAACCGCCGGTGGTGGTGGACGGCCGGCGGCACTACGCGGGCTACCCGGCACTGCGGGACGCCCGGCTCGCGCTGCCGGACGAGCTGTTCCTGCTGCGCGAGGAGCCGCTGGTCGCGGACGCCCCGCCGCTCAACCTCGCCCAGCAGCTGTGGCGGGGCGTCGTCCCGGAGCAGCTGCGGCGCGGCCTGCGGCGCCATCCGGCGTGGCGCCGGCTGGCCAACTCGGTGAACCGAGGACGGGGATGACGCGCCTGGACGTCTGCGCGGCGGGCCGGGCAGGCCGGGTCTGCCGCCGGCCGTGCGGTTCGCGCTGAAGGGGCACCGGGTGATCGGGGCGGACATCGCGCCCCGGGTGGTGGAGAGCGTCAACCGGGGCGAGCGGCCGTTCCCTCGGGAGGAGGGTTTGGGCCAGGCGCTCAAGCGGGTGGTCGCCGAGGGCCGGGCCGGCTGCGCGCCACCACCGACACCACGGCCGCGGTGGCCGCCTCGGCGGCCGTCCGTGGGCGGGGCCGGGGGTGCGTCGTGAGTCGGGGCGTGCAGCGGGGCGTGAGCCGGGGCGTGCGGCGGGGGTTGAGGGCGGGTGGTCGCCGGTCAGGGCGCGTGATCGCGGGGCACGCCCCGTCCGCGCCGGGCACCGGGCAGACTGGCGGGGTGAGTGACGAAGCCTTCAGCGGGACCGGCCCCGGAGTCCGGTTCACCGCGGCCGACGAGCAGAAGAGACGCGGCGTCCGCCGGATGAAGACCATCGCGACCGGCCTGCTGGCCTTCGCGACCCTGGTCTTCGCCCTCTCCACCTGGGCCAAGGCGACCGGCGCCGGCGCCTGGGCCGGGTACGTGGCGGCCGCCGCCGAGGCGGGCATGGTCGGTGCGCTGGCGGACTGGTTCGCGGTGACGGCCCTGTTCCGGCGCCCGTTCGGCCTGCCGATCCCGCACACCGCGATCATCCCGACCAAGAAGGACGCCTTCGGGCGCTCGCTCGGCGACTTCGTCGGCGACAACTTCCTGGCCGGACACGTGGTGCGCGGCCGGCTCGCCGCACTCGGCGTCGGCCGCCGGCTGGGGGAGTGGCTGGCCGCGCCGGGCAGCGCCGAGCGGGTCACCAAGGAGGCCTCGGCGGCGCTGCGCGGCCTGCTCGCGGTGCTGCGCGACGACGACGTGCGGGCGGTGGTGGCCGAGGCGGTGACCCGGCGGGCCGCCGCCACCTCGGTGGCCGAGCCGATGGGCCGGATGCTGGGCAAGGTGGTCGCGGACGGCGGGCACCGCGGCGTGGTGGACCTCGTCGCCGTCCGGGCGCACGGCTGGCTGACCGCCAACCACGAGGACGTGGTCCGGAAGGTCAGCCAGAAGACCCCGGGCTGGACGCCGAAGTTCCTCGACCACCAGGTCGGCGAGCGGGTCTACAAGGAACTGCTGCGCTTCGTCACCGAGATCCGGGACGACCCCGACCACCCGGCCCGCGGCGCGATCGACAACTTCCTCGCCGACTTCGCCACCGAGCTGCAGACCGACCCGGAGACCATCGCCCGGGTCGAGCGGGCCAAGGGCGAGCTGCTGAACCGCCCCGAGGTGCAGGACCTGATCAACTCCACCTGGGCGGCGGTGCGCACCCTGGTGATGGGCGCGGCCGAGGACGAGGACAGCGAACTGCGTCGGCGCATCCGCGAGGGCGTGCGCCGCTTCGGTGAGCGCCTGGCCACCGACGCCAGGCTGCAGGCCAAGGTGGACGGCTGGCTGCAGGACGCCGCCCAGTACCTGGTCGACACCTACCGGGCCGAGATCACCTCGCTGATCTCGGAGACGGTGGCGGGCTGGGACGCCGACGACGCCTCCCGCAAGATCGAGGCCAACGTCGGGCGGGACCTGCAGTTCATCCGGATCAACGGCACCGTGGTCGGCGCGTTGGCCGGGCTGCTGATCCACACCGTGGCGTCCGCGCTCGGCGGCTGACCCCGGGCCGGCGCCCGGCCCGCCCCCGGCCCGGCGCCCAGAGCCGGGCGCCCGGGTTTGGGCCTATCCTGGGCCGATATTCGCGATACGCGCGTAGAAGGCGCGGAGCAGCAGGAGAAGGGAACCACCGTGGTCCAGCCGGACGGAAGTCGGATCGGAAACCCCACTGGTAGCGGCAGCGCCGCGGACCGGAGCATCGAGGCGTTCATCGCCGGGATGCCCAAGGCGGAACTGCACGTCCACCACGTCGGCTCCGCCTCGCCGCGCATCGTCTCCGAGCTGGCCGCCCGGCACGCCGGGAACTCCAAGGTGCCGACGGACCCGGCGGCGCTCGCCGAGTACTTCACCTTCACCGACTTCGCGCACTTCATCGAGGTCTACCTGAGCGTGGTGGACCTGGTCCGCGACGCCGAGGACGTCCGCGCGCTCACCTACGGCGTGGCCGAGGACATGGCCCGGCAGAACATCCGGTACGCGGAGCTGACCCTCACCCCGTACTCCTCGGTCAAGCGCGGCATCCCGGACGTGGCCTTCATGGAGGCGATCGAGGACGCCCGGCTGCGCGCCGAGAAGGACCTCGGCGTGGTGCTGCGCTGGTGCTTCGACATCCCCGGCGAGGCCGGGCTGGAGGCGGCCGAGGTCACCGCCCGCCTCGCCACCGAGCTGGCCCCCGAGGGCCTGGTCAGCTTCGGCCTGGGCGGTCCGGAGATCGGTGTGCCGCGGCCGCAGTTCAAGCCGTACTTCGACCGGGCGCGGGCGGCCGGCCTGCGCTCCGTGCCGCACGCCGGTGAGACCACCGGTCCGCAGACGGTCTGGGACGCGATCCGCGAGCTCGGCGCCGAGCGCATCGGGCACGGCACCCAGGCGGTCAAGGACCCGGCGCTGCTCGACCACCTCGGCGAGCACCGCATCCCCCTGGAGGTCTGCCCGACCTCCAACATCGCCACCCGGGCCGTCGAGCGGATCGAGGACCACCCGATCAAGCGGATGGTGGACGCCGGGCTGCTGGTGACCGTCAACAGCGACGACCCGCCGATGTTCGGCACCGACCTCAACACCGAGTACGCGGTGGCGGCGCGGCTGCTGGGGCTGGACGAGACCGGGGTGGCGGCACTGGCCCGCAACGCGGTCGAGGCCTCCTTCCTGGAGCAGGCGGGCAAGGCACGCCTGGTCGGCGAGATCGACTCCTACCTGGCCGGCTGGCAGCAGGGCTGACGTCTCCGCTGGTGAACCGCCCCGTCGACCTCGGTCGGCGGGGCGGTTCCGTTTGGTGGCGCCGGGCCTTCCGGGTGGTGGTGCCAAAGTGCTGCCACAAATGCCTCGACATGGCACCATGGCTGTGCCATGCTCTGACCATGGACCTCACGCCGTACGTCGAAAACCTCCGGAACGAGCTCGCGGTGGCCGCCGCCACCGGCGGGGACGAAGCCCGTGCGCTGGCCGAGCGGCTGACGCTCCCACTGGAGTCGGCCGTGCGGCTCACCCTGCTCAACGCCCTCTCGGCCGCCATGGGCGAAGTCACCCGTGACCTCGCCCCGGGCTCGGTGGACGTGCGGCTGCGCGGCCTCGATCCCGAGTTCGTGGTGACCGCGCCGCCCGGCTCCGGTGGCTTCCACGGAGAAGTGCCGCCCGTTGCGCCGTCGATGGCATCACCGATGGCGTCGCCGGTGGTGCCACTCGTGCCGCCCGTGGCGCCGGAGTCCGATGAGGCGGGCACCGCCCGGATCAACCTGCGCCTGCCCGCGAACCTCAAGGCCAGGGCGGAGGAGGCCGCCGGACAGGAGGGCCTCTCGCTCAACGCCTGGCTGGTCCGGGCCGTCGCCGGCGCGGTGGAGGGCGGCCGCCCGCCCGCCCGACCGGCCGCCGACCTCGGCACCCGCACCACGCGCGGCGTGGGCGGCCAGGGCTTCACCGGCTGGGTCCACTGACACCTCCGGCACCGACCGACCATCTGCCCCTTCAACGTCACCCCCGCTGCGACCAGCGGGAACACCCACACGAGCCAAGAGGACGGGACAGCCATGCCTACGTACGAGACCGACGGACCGATCTCCGTCGCCCTGGACTTCGAGATCGGCTCGGTGTGGATCCGGGCGAGCAAGCGCACCGACGCGACGATCGAGGTCCGGCCCACGGCCGCGACCAGGGACGCCGACGTCAAGGCCGCCGAGCTGACCCAGGTCGACTTCTCCGGCGGTCGGCTCACCGTCAAGGGCCCCAAGCAGCGCACCGTGTTCTCCAGCCGGAAGGGTTCGATCGAGATCACGGTCGAGCTGCCCCTCGGCTCCGAGGTGCACGCCGAGTCCCCGATGTCGGACTTCGTCACCGAGGGCCCGCTCGGCGACTGCCGGATCAAGACCTCCATGGGCCGGATCCAGCTCGACCGGGCCGAGCACGTGCGGATCAAGACCGACATGGGGGACATCCGGATCGGCACCGTCGCCGGGAACGCCGAGGTGACCGGCTCCGGCCGGATCGAGGTCGGCACCGTCGGCGGCTGGCTGACCGTCAAGAACAGCAACGGCGACACCGAGATCGACGAGGTACGGGGCGAGCTGACGGCCAACTCCTCCAACGGCCGGATCCACGTCGGCTCCGCCGAGGCGGGCGTGGAGGCCAAGACGGCGAACGGGCACATCCGGCTCGGCCAGGTCGTCCGGGGCAAGGTCAACCTGCAGGCCGGCGTCGGGGACGTCGAGGTCGGCATCGCGGAGGGCACGGCGGCCTGGCTCGACGTGCACAGCAAGTTCGGCGCCGTCCGCAACGACCTCGGCCCGGCGCAGGGCCCGGGCGACGCCCGGGAGACGGTCGAGATCCGTGGCACCACCCAGGTCGGCAGCATCACCATCCGGAGGGCCTGATGGCGGCGATCTCGGCGGTCGGGCTGACCAAGTCCTACGGGGACAAGGCGGTCCTGCGAGGCATCGACCTCTCCATCCCGGCGGGCACCGTGTTCGCCCTGCTCGGGCCCAACGGCGCCGGCAAGACCACCACGGTGGAGATCCTCTCCACCCTGGTCCCGGCCGACGGCGGCTCGGTCCGGGTGGCCGGCCACGACGTGGTCCGCGAGGCCGACGGGGTGCGCAAGGCGATCGGGGTGACCGGCCAGTTCTCGGCGGTGGACAACCTGCTCACCGCGGAGGAGAACCTGCTGCTGATGGCCGACCTCAACCACCTCCGCCGTCGGGAGGGGCGGAGGCGGGCCGAGGAACTGCTGCGGCGCTTCGACCTCACCGAGGCCGCGCGCAAGCCCGTCGTCACCTTCTCCGGTGGCATGCGGCGCAAGCTCGACCTGGCGATGACGCTGGTCGGCGACCCCGAGGTGATCTTCCTGGACGAGCCGACCACCGGACTGGACCCGCGCAGCCGGCGCACCATGTGGGAGATCATCCGGGGGCTGGTCGCCGACCATGGCGTGACGATCTTCCTCACCACCCAGTACCTGGAGGAGGCCGACCAACTCGCCGACCGGATAGCCGTCCTGGACGGCGGCCGGATCGTCGCCGAGGGCACGGCCGAGGAGCTGAAGCGGTTCGTCCCCGGCGGTCGGATCCGGCTGCAGTTCGCGGACGCCGGGCAACTGGACGCCGCCGCCACGCTGTTCGAATACGCCACCGCTGACGAGGAGGCGCTGCGATTGGACATCCCGGGGGACAACTCCGTGGTCACCGTGAAGGCCGTGCTGGACGCACTCGACAACGCCTCCGTGCGAGCCGAGTCGCTGGTCGTGGAGACGGCCGACCTGGACGACGTCTTCCTGCAACTCACCGGGGAGGGTGCGCGATGAGCGCGATGACGACCTATGCGGTCAGCGACTCGCTGACCATGCTGCGCCGGAACCTCAAGCGCGCCCAGCGGTATCCGGCGATGACCTTCTCCGTCGTGGTGATGCCGGTGATGATGCTTCTGCTCTTCAACTACGCCTTCGGGGGCGCGTTGGGAGCCGGCATCGGGGGCGGGAGCTACATCGACTACGTGACGCCGGGGATCGTCCTGATGACGGCGACGGCGGGTTCGGTCGCCACGGCGGTGGGCGTCTGCGTCGACATGACCGAGGGGATCGTCAACCGGTTCCGGACGATGGCGATCTCGCGATCGGCTTTCCTGACGGGGCACGTGGTCGGGAGCGTGATCCAGACGGTGGTCGCGCTCGTGCTGGTGATCGGTGCGGCCTTCGCCATGGGGTTCCGGTCGAGTGCGGGCCCGGTGGAGTGGCTGGCGGCCGCAGGGCTGCTGCTGTTCGTGACGCTCACGCTGACGTGGATCTCGGCGGGCATCGGGCTGGTCTCGAAGACGCCGGAGAGCGCGAGCAACACGCCGCTGCCGCTGACGTTCCTGCCCTTCATCGGCAGCGCGATCGTCCCGCCGGACTCGATGCCGACCGTCCTGCGGTGGTTCGCCGAGTACCAGCCCTTCACCCCGATCATCGAGACCCTGCGCGGCCTGCTGATGGGCACCGGGATCGGCAACAGCGGCTGGATAGCCGTCGCCTGGTGCACCGGCCTCACGCTGGTCGGCTACTTCTGGTCGCGGAGCGTCTTCTACCGGCGGTGACGGGGGTACGGCCGGTAGCCGCCGGACGGCCCGGGAGGCGGGGAGACTCGCCGCCCGGGCCGCGCCGGCGTCCCCGGGCACCGGCCTCCTGGTCGAAACGGCCGCCGAGATCGTCGCCGAGACCGGGCGCCGGTGCTCGTCCTGCACGTCATGGACAGCGACGTCGTCTTCGCGCAGGCCTTCGGCCCCGACGGCCCCGGCTGGCACTGCACCCTGAGGCCCTGGGGTTCGGGTTCCAGGGCGGTGAGTCCCTGGTCTCGTAACGGAGGGTCCGTCAGCAGCCCCGGGCGCGGCAGCCCCCCTGTAGTAAAGTCCGCGCAAAGATCGACAAAAGACCGCCCGGGGGGACGGATGACGGCGAGGCGTCGCAGACAGATCGCCTGGGGGCTCAGAGGCGCGGCACTCCTCGCGCTGCTGGCGTACCTGCCGGGCTGGCACGCCTCGCGCTCCGGCGGCCTGGTGGTGCTCGAGCACTGGCTCAACCGTCCGATCCTGCTCATCGGGACGGCGGTGGTGCTGATCGTGGCCTCGCTGCTGATCGAGTTGGAGTTCCGCACCCGGTTCGCGCAGATCGGCTGCGCGGCCGTCCTGGCACCCCTCGTCGTAGCCGCGGTGCCGGTCCTGGCCCTGTCCCTGGTGTTCAGCAGCCACGGAGGTCGGGAGGATCGGTTCGTCAGCCCGAACCGTCCGGACCGGGTGCTGACCGTCACCAACGTCGCCTTCTCGACCGACCCCGTCTACCAGGTGGAGCTGGAGGCCGGCAGCGGCTGGTCCGCCCGTCACTGGAGCATGGGCATCTGGAACACCCGGGGCGGTGACTTCGTCCGCATCGACTGGTCCGGCCCGGACCAGATCACCGTGACCGGCCGCGAGAAGCTCACCGTCTTCGACGTCCTCCCCGACGGCAGCCCGAGCGTGCCCCGGGTGCTGCCCAGGCAGGATGCGACTGCCGGCGCGGGCTTCTAGCATCACCGGACCACCTCCGGGCCCCGCGCCCTCAGGAGCCCTGAGCGCGCGGGCCCGTTGAGGTGGGGTTCAGCCCGAGGTGGCCGGGGAGTCGCAGAGGGCTTTCTCCTCGAAGGCCCGGTAGAGCCGGTCGGACTTCCGGCGGTCGCTCTTGTCGTACTCGTTGTAGGAGATCGCGTACTGGCGGCTGCCGTCCCGGGTGCCGAGCAGGCCGGTCGAGTAGCCGGGGATCTCGCCGGGGTGACCCCAGAACTGGCCGCAGGAGAGGTCGTAGCGGACCACGCCGAGCCCGTACTCGGCGTGGTCGGGCGCGTCGGGGATCGGAACGGTGGCGGTCATCTCGGCGAGCTGCGCCGGGGCGAGCAGGTGGCCGCTGAACAGGGCCGCGTGGAAGCGGGTGAGGTCGTCGGTGGTGGAGATGGCGGCGCCGGCCGCGTCCGCGATGGTCGGGGAGAGCCGGGTGACGTCCGCCGCGCCCTCGGAGAGCTTGAAGTAGCCGCGCGCGTGCGGGCCGGGGATCGCGGTGGAGGTGGTGGGCAGGGTGGTGTGGTGCAGCCCGAGCGGCCGGATGATCCGGTTCTCCACCTCCTCCCGCCAACTGTTCCCGGTGACCTGCCGGATGAGCATGCCGATGACGACGTAGTTGGTGTTGGAGTAGTGCCAGCCCTGCCCGGGGGCGAAGTACGGCGACATGGCGGCGCCGATGGCCAGCAGCCGTTCCGGGGTGTACTCGATCCAGCGGCCGGTGGCGAGGAACTCCCGGTTGCCCGCCTCGGTGGTGTCGCGCACTTTCGGGTCGTCCAGGTAGTTGCCCAGCCCGCTGGTGTGGTTGAGGAGTTGCCGGACGGTGATGGCGGCGCCGTTCGGTACGGCGCCGGGGAGGTAGTGCTCGATCGGGTCGTCGAGCCCGATCCGCCCCTCGCCGACCAGCTGCAGGGTGACGGTCGAGACGAAGGTCTTGGTGACGCTGGCGATCCGGAACCGTCCGTCGGCGTGGGCCGATCGGCCAGTGGCCAGGTCGGCGGTGCCGGCCGCGCCGCGCCAGGTGATGCGCCCTTGGTCGCGGACCTCGGCGAGGGCGGCGGTGCTGGTGCCCTGCTCGACCAGCGCGTTCAGTTCGGGCTGTAAGCCGGCGGCGGCCTGGCTCGCGGGCGCGGCTGCCGCTGCACCCGGTGCGAGCGAGGCGAGGGCGGCGGCCAGGAGCGTGACGCCGATTCGGCGGCGGGAAAGGCGAGTTGTGGTCATGGCGCCACGCTCGCACCGGGCGGTGGTGGCGGTCCTCCTTCCGGCGAAGGGCCCGGCTCTCCGTCTTTCGGAGGAGAGCCGGGCCTGCCGTCCGGAGGAGGTGCGGGCCTCAGGCCGGGTGGGTCACCAGCGGTCGATGCCCATGGTGTTGGCGGCGCTGTGGATGGCGTTGTAGTGCGGGATCGACATGTCGGACTTCTTCTGGGCGGCCGGGAGGTTCCGGTCGGCGGCGCGGAACTCGTCGCGGGCGGCGGCGAGCAGGCTGGTGCCGTAGGAGACCGGGACGTCGCTGGTGCCGTGGGCCGGGTGGGACTTGGCGGCCGTCTGGCTGCCGGCCTGGGCGAGGATGCTGCGGGCCTGGTTGTAGGCGGCGGCCTTGACCGTCTTCGGGTTGTTGATCTGCGCCTGCACCCCGGCCACCGACCGGGTCTGCTCGGTGGCCATGGCGACGGGGGCGACGGCGGCGGTGAGGGCACCGGCGGTCACGACGGTCACGAGGGCGTTGCGGACGATCCTGTTCATTCGAAATCCTTCCATGGGAATCCCAAAGGTTCGCCTCCGCGCGAGACTTGGGAATCGTCGGAGTGCGAACGCCTCCGCACTACCCATGCCTCCGCGAGCGGAAAACCGGCTTCCGCCGGGTTCGTTCGGAAGCGATGGGATCAGGACGTTTTCTGGATTTCGGGAAGTCGGATCGTCAGACTTGAAGGGTGAAACCTGATCTCTACCCCGACCTGGTCGCCGTCGGCAGCCTCTCCGCCGCACTGGAGGCGACGGCCGCCGAACTGGCCGTGGACATCACCGTGGTGCCCGGCGCCTGGGGCGGGCCCTCCTCGGCGGGCATCGCGGTCCCGGCCCCCGGGCGGAAGCCGCTCCAGGTCCACATCGGGGCTGTGGAGCGCTGGTTCAGCGTCAGCGGCTGGAGCCGGGGCGCCGAGATGATCACGGGCTTCACCACGGACCTCCGGGACGTCATCCGGGCCGCAGTGGCCTGGGGCGGCGGCGGGAGCCTGCGGGAGATGCGCGCACAGGTGCCCTTCCTCGAGTGCTCGGAACTCGCCGAGGCCCACGAGCGCGGACCTGCCGCCGTGGTCGAGCTGCGGTGGCGCCGACTCCGGGAAGAGGCCGCCGAGGAGCCGGAGTTCACCGAGTTCGGCCTGCTGGTCGAGGCGGCCCACGCGCAGCCGAGGCTCCGGCAGCTGTCCCCGGCCTCCAGTCACTGGACGCTCTGCTTCCTGCCCCGCACCGGTTACCCCTGCAAGCCGGTGGTCGCGATCGACCCCGCTCGCGACGGCGACCCGTACCGCGTGCAACGGTTCCCGCACGGTGGCCTGATCGCCGAGGTCGGGACGGCCGAGGAAGCCGCCGCACTGGCCGTCGCCCACCTGCCCGCCGACCTCGGCCCCGCCCTGGCCGGCAGCGACGAGGACGAGTGAGCGGCACCGCCGGGCCCCAGCCCGACCTGGACGAGATCGAGCGCTGGTTCGCCGCCGTGGCCGAGGGCCGGGTGAGCCGGGACGAGGCCGACCGCTGGGCGGCCCGCTGGTTCCTCGACGACTGGCTGGAGTGGGACGAACTCTCCCTCTGGGCACTGGGCAAGCTCTTCGGGATCGACCTCCCCACCGGTCCCGGCGGCGAGTACCTGCACGACGACGAGCAGGTGCGGGAGTGGCTCGGCGAACTGCGCCGCCGCCGACGGGCCGGGTGAGGGACAGCCCCGTCAGGCATCCGAGCCGTCGAAGTCGTACGGCGGGATGGTCCAGCGCAGCACCGCACCGCCGGCCGGGTCGGCTGCCAGGGTGACCGGATGGACCTGGCCCCACTCCCGCTCGCCGTGGTGCCGGATCGAGTGGTCGCCCTGGTCCCAGTCGAGGCCGAGCACCTGGCAGCCGCCGACCTCGATCGCGCCGACGTGCAGCGGGTGGCCCCACGCGGCCCGCTGGAAGCGGTAGTGGTCGTTGTGCTGGTCGATCGAGACCATGAGGCCCTTGCCGTGGTGGCGGTCCCGCCAGGCGGTGAGTTCGGCCGCGCGGGCTGCCGCCTCGGCGATCGGGAGGTCGAGCCACCCGTGCGGCCCGACGGCGCCGTACCGGGCGATCCGCTCGCCGCCGAACCGCGCGTGCGCGTCGTCCGCGTAGCGGCCCCAGTAGGTGAGGTCGGCGAGTCCGTCGGTCCTCTCGTGGTCCAGCCCGGTCCACGCCTCCAGCCCGGTGGCGTCGCCGATCACCATGCCGCACCGGTCGACGGGCAGGTCGCCGAGCGAGACGGGCTCCGAGGTGCGGGCGGGCCAGGGGAGTCCGAGGGCGATCTCCAGGGTCGCGATCGTCGGTTCCCCGTCGAACGGCGACGGCGAGGTGCTCGCCCGTACCCGCAGCGGCCGGTCGGCGGCCGCCGGGACGGCGACGGCCTCGCACTGCTCGGCCCGGAGGTGGGCTCCGCCTGCGGCGGCCGCCGTGCGGGCGCGCTCGGCGAGCGGCTGTCCCGGTTCCGGCCAGTAGTCGATCCAACTGGCCATGCCGAGCACCAGCACCCCGGACGGTGCGGTGACGGATCCCAGGTCGACGAAGGTTTCGGACATGCGCTGATCGTGCCGTTCCGGTACGACATTCCCGCAGCTACAGGCTGCCGCCGAGGTAGACGCGGTAGACGATCGTGGCGCCGTCGGTGCTCACCTCGGTGCAGAGTTCACGACGGTCGATCAGCCAGCCGTTCGCCTCGCAGCGCTGCCGGGGCCTGAGCCGGTCGGCGGCCTCCGCCGTCGGCAGGTCGGGCGGGCCCGCCAGGTAGAGCGTGCGCCAGCAGGTGGCGCCGTTGCCGTTGCCGCAGCCCTGGCCGGTGCCGAGGCTGGTGTAGCCGGGCGGCGGCGCCGGCAGGGCCCGCGCGGAGGGGACGTCCGCCTCGTGGAAGAACACGAGCGCCAGCAGCGGGGTCACGGTGAGGACCAGGGCCAGCTGGGTGTGGAAGGCGATGCCCGCCACCCGGGACCAGCCGCCGGGGCGCTCGGTGCGCGGGCCGGCGATCCGCCGTTCCAGCCACAGCCCGAGCAGCACCGCGAGTTCGGCGACCGGCGTGTACAGCAGGTACAATTCGGCCTCGCTGCGCAGCTGCAGCAGGTCGAGCGCCACCGCGAGCACCAGCGCCAGCCAGAGCAGCAGCGCGGCGGCGACGGGCGCCCGCAGCGGCGTCGCCCGGGCGCGCAGCAGCCAGTGGACGACCGGTAGCAGCGCGAACGGCACCCCGACGACGGCCCACATCACGATCCGAACCCCCTCCCTGCCGCGAACGACGGCACCCTGAGAGGACGGCCGGGCCCCGGAATCCGGTTCCGGCACGAAGGAGTCCCCCTCAACGCCCGCCGCAGGCCTACGCGTTGCCCCAGGAACGGGTGGACAGCACCAGCAGGTAGCCGTCCGGGTCCTGGACGGTCACGCCCCAGGTGTCCCAGTACGGATTGTGCGCCGGCACCCGCCGGCCGCCGTGCTGCTCCAGCCGCTCCACCAGTGCGTCGCTGACCGGTTCGCCTAGGTAGACGACCAGCAGGTCCTCGGCGGTGGGCCGCGGTTCGACGGGCGTGGCGGGGTCGTGGACGAGTTCCAGGTGCCAGGCGGCCGTGGGCCAGCCGACCATGAGGAGCGAGTGCTCGCCGGGGGTGGTGCCGTCCGTGGTGTGCCGGTGCAGGACGTCGAGGCCGAGGCCCGCGACCCAGAAGCGCTCGGCGGCCGCCAAGTCCCGCGAGGGGCGGGCGATGCGGATGTGTGCGGTGGCGTCGGCCGGCATGGGTCTGGCTCCAGGTGTGCGGGGGCGGGGTGCGGTGTCGGTGCGCAGCGAGCCTAGGGATCACGGGGGCGGGCTGCCATCGGACGCTGGTCCTACTCCGCCGGTCCCCGGTCCGGCGGTGTCCGGACTCCCGGCCAGGCTGCGGGCCCATGGCCGAACGAGTCGAACGACAGGTGTGGGCGGGCGTACGGGAGCGGGTGCGCGCGCTGGCGGACGATCCCCGCAGCGGGGCGGTGTTCGGCTCGTGATCTGGCCGACCTGTCCCGGCTGGCCGAGCCGTTCCCCCGGCAGGGGCCCGATCCCGAACTGGTGCGGGCACTGCTCGCGGAACGTGTGAGGAGGAGGACCTCGCCCCGCTGCTCGATGCGCGCGGCGAGCCGGTGACCTTCGCCCGGTGGTACCTCGGCCGGCTGAGCAAGAGCGAGAGCGAGCGGAGGGTGTCGGCGGCCCCGGAGCAGGGCTGATCGCGATCGATCCGGCCGGAGGAAACCGCCGTTGACGACGGAAACCCGAACAGCTCCATCGCTTGCGGCAATTCGGGGCAACCTGATTCGTGCACGGACTCCACTTGGATTACGCACCCTTGCGGGTCCCGTGGCGGGTCGCCGTCGTGCCGAACGCTCGGTCACGGATTCGAGGGAGCACCCCAGAAGGAGGGATTCCTGCCCTCACGAGCCGCTGGTGGCAAATGCGGACGGGCCCGGCACCTGTGGAGGTGCCGGGCCCGTCCGACTGTGGAGCGCCAGGCCCGGGTTGCACGGACTCTTCCTACTGAAAGTAGGACGTGCTCTGGTAGCACCACTGACGCCTGACGAGGAATCATCTCCCTCGCGACAGGAAGAATACTAGCAGCTCGGCGGCCGCGCTCCGAACCGCGGAGGGGAGGCCGGGGGAGCTCGGTTCGTCGGTGCGGGCGGCGGCCGTTGGGCGGTTCGAGGCAATCCGGTTCGGGTGCGGACTCCGCCCGGATGACTGCCCTTGTGAGGCCCCGGGATGGGTGGATGCCTCGTCGTCGGGACCGAACGCGCGGTCATCAGCTGTGGACCATGGCGCGAAGCTGAGCGGTGTGGTGGCAAATGCGGAAGGGTCCGGCACCTGTGGAGGTGCCGGACCCTTCCGACTGTGGAGCGCCAGGCCCGGGTTGCACGGACTCTTCCTACTGAAAGTAGGACGTGCTCTGGTAGCACCGCTGACGCCTGACGAGGAGTCTTCTCCCTCGCGACGAGAAGAAGACTAGCAGGTCAACGCCCGTGATCCGAATCGAGGGGCAACATGGAAGCACCGGCCGGTGGGAGCCGGCCGGTGCGGTTGGGGCTAGAGGTCGAACTCCCCGTCGCGGATGGCGGAGACGAGGTCGCGCCATTCGGTGGGGGTGAGTTGGGCGACGGAGTCAGGCAGGAGGCTGCTGCGGACGTAGACGGCGTCGGGGGCTATTGCCACCTCGGGGCATGCGTTGGCGTCGGCGCAGGCGGCAGGGCGCTTCCAGTGAACGCTGTTCATGGTCTAGAGCTCTTTCTTGATAAGCCTGATGGCATCGCGAGACTGGCTCTCGGTAAGAGAACGTTCGGTCATCACGTCGATCATGTGGCGATAGTTCTTGAGGTGCTTCTGCTCATGTAGGAACGCTGGACCGCCAACGGCGTCGAGTTGAACAGTGTCCAGGCGAGGAACCGGACCCTCTGCGTAGAAGACGCCTTGACCTGCTCCGATGAATCCATCCGAGCTGAAGCTGATGACTCGCAGCGTGACATGCGGTAGCTCGGAGAACTCAAGCAGCTTGTCCAGTTGCTGTTTTGCGGCACCACGACCACCGAACAGCATGTGCAGGGCGGCTTCGTGGACCAGTGCCGAGTATGGCTGTGCCCCTTCGCGCATCATCAGGGCTGTGCGCTGGAGCCGGTGTTCAAGGCGGGCCTCGATGAGGCGCGGTGGTAGCGGCGGGTAGAGCTCCCCGAAGATGGCTCTTGCGTAGGCCTCGGTCTGCATTGCGCCAGGAACATGTGAGACCTGGTAGGTGCGCATCCCTCGGGCAAAGTGCTCCATCTCGGCGATGTCGAGGAATCCGACGGGAACGGAGCCACGAAAATCCTCCCACCAGCCCTTGTGGCGCTCCTCGGCCATGGCTGCGAGTGCCTCGACGAAGGCGGCATCGCCTTCTTGGAACTCGGAGGCGAGCATGCGTACCCGCTCGGCGCTGATCGGGTACTGGCCCTTCTCGATCTGGGTGATCTTCGTCCGGGCGAACCCGAAGAGCGCAGCAGCCTCGGCGGTCGTGCGGCCCGCGCTGTCGCGCATCTTCCGGAGCTCAGTACCGACTCGTTCCTGCCTGGCTGATGGGGTAGTTCGTGGTGCCATGCCCCCAAGCATCCATCGCGATCCCTGGAAGGGTCCAGCAATCCTTCGATCGAGTGAAGAGTGGGGTAGAAGTACCCCAACATGTACCACCAATGCCCTACGGTCAGTGATGCATCGATCACCAAACGGATCGTCAGCATCCTTTTGCCCTATGGGAGATCCCTGTGCGCAACCTCAACACCCCCTCCCTCACCCTCTCCCGCGACACCCTCGAGGACACCCTCACCCTCGTGAGCTGGTCCCCGTCCCGCATCGCCGACGCCCAGCTGTGCCTGGTCGAACTCATCACCAACGCCTGGCGCCACGGCGACACCCCCGCCCCGGGTGTCGTCATCCTCTTCCGCGACAACACCCTCCGCGTCGGGGTCTCCGACCGCTCCTCCACCCTCCCCGAGCAGCGCGAGCTCGACCCCCTCGCCGAGTCCGGCCGGGGCCTCCACCTGGTTGCCGCCCTCACCCACCGCTGGGGCGTCAGCCCCCAGAAGCTCGGCAAGATCGTTTGGTTCGAGCTGGACGGTGACGCGTGAGCGCCCACCACCCCATCCACCCGGCCGACCCCGCCCTGCTCCACCTCAGCGGCCACCAGCTCACCGGGCTGATCATCGAACTCCGCGCAGAGGGCCGCGAGTTCGGCCTCCTCTGGCCCTCGGCCCAGCCGGGCGAGACCAACCTCCACGGCCGCCGGCTCGTCAACCTCGGCAACATCCCGGCGAGCACCCTGATCAACCTCCTCGCGCTCCTGCGCGAGTACAAGCGCAACCGCGACGGCGGCCACCACCGATGCTCGGACTCCTGATCCTCAACCTCCTCGCCGCCCTCTTCGGTGCTCTCTGCGAAACCCGGTCCTCCGGCCTCCGGCGGAACCCGGACGCGGCCCGCCCCTCCTCCGGGGACACCCACTTTCCGTAGTGGCCCAACTCACAACCCCCGTCGGCACGCAGGAAGTCGACCCGCCCGACTTCCTGCGCACACCCCCGCTGTCTTCAGGTCGAGGACTGCATGAAGACCTGCTCGCCCTCTCCCTCCGGCTCCTCGAAGTCGGCCAGATAGCGCTCGAGCAGCGTCTCGTCCACGGTGACGGAGTTGGCGCCTTCCTCGCCGTTCCGGACCTCGAGGCGGCGTTCCAGCGTCGTCCGGTCGGCCTTGAGGTGGATCAGTTCCCAGTGGCAACCGTGGTTCTCGATCAGCGCCTTGTAGTCGTCGCGGGCGGCGCGGCTCCAGAAGCTGTAGTCCACCACCACATCGCGTCCGGCCAGCATCAGCTCGACCAACTCCTGCCGCTGCTCGCGGCGGACCTCCTCCTTGAGCCGGTCGTACGCCTCGGTCTCCAGCACCAGGCCGGCATCGCGCTGCCCGAGGCGCTGCCAGACCACCTCATCGATCGAGAGCCGTACGTAGCCGCGTCGCACCAGCCCCATCGCGTAGGTGGTCTTGCCCGCTCCCGGGAGGCCGCACATCAGCACCACCGTGCTCAATTGCTGTGTCACGGAGCCAGGTTAGGCCAACGGCGCTCTCCTCCGGAGCAGTAGTTGACCTTGAGGTCAAATAATCACTACGGTAGCCGCGTGGGCAGGCCGAAGAGCTTCGAGCCGGACGTCGTCATCGCGCAGGCGATGGAGACCTTCTGGACCAAGGGCTACACCGAGACCTCCCCGGCCGACCTCGCCGAGGCGACCGGGGTGGCCAAGGGCAGCCTCTACCACTCCTTCGGTTCCAAGCGTCAGTTGTTCGCGAAGGCGCTGGACCTCTACACCCGCATGGGCGCGGAGATCACCGAGGAGTTCCTCTCCCGGCCGGGCAGCGCCAAGGAGCGCCTCCGCGCGTACTTCCTGCTGCTCGTGGACATGGACCTGGACGGGCCGGTCCGCCGCGGCTGCCTCGCTCAGAACACCGTCACCGAACTCGGCGGGCGCGACGAGGAGGCGACCCGTGCGGTGCACCGCATGGAGGAGCGGATGGTCGGGATGTTCGCCGCCCGCATCGAACGGGGTCAGCGCGATGGCGACATCGACGGGGGCGTCGACGCCAAGGCGCATGCCCTGTACCTCCAGACCGTCCTCGCGGGCCTGCGGGTCATGACCAAGACCTACGACCGGCCGGTGCTCGTCCGGATCATCGACACGGCCCTGGCCGGCCTCTGAAACCCGCCGCCCCCGGCGGTTGCCATTTTGCGCCCCAGTTTTAGACCTGCAGTTCAAGAACTCCTCAGGAGGGGGAACACCATGGACCTCGGCATCAGCGGAAGGACCGCACTGGTCACCGGCGCGAGCCGCGGCATCGGCCTCGCCATCGCCAGGACCCTGGCCGCGGAGGGCGTCCGGGTGGTCGGCGCCGCCCGTACCGTGACGTCCGATCTCAAGGAGGTCGCGGCCGCCGCCGTCTCCGTCGACCTGAGCACCCGCGACGGGGCGCGGTCGGTCGTCGACCACGCGCTGGCGGCGGTCGGCGGCATCGACTTCCTCGTCAACAACGTCGGCGCCGGTGACCCGGACGGGCTGTCCCTCGGCGGCTTCCTGGACACCGACGACGAGCAGTGGCAGCGGCTCTTCGACCTCAACCTGTTCAGCGCGGTGCGGACCACCAGGGCGGCGCTGCCGAGCATCCTGGAGCGCCGGGGCGCGATCGTGAACATCTCCTCGGTCAACGCCCGGATGCCCACCGGTTCGCCGGTCGGCTACGCGGAGGCCAAGGCGGCGCTGTCCCTGTTCGGCAAGCGGCTCAGCGAGGAACTGGCGCCGCGCGGCGTCCGCGTGAACACCGTCTCCCCGGGTGTGGTCGCCAGTCCGCTGTGGACCGACCCCGAGGGCTTCGGCGGCAAGGTGGCCGCCGCGTCCGGGGTGGGGCACGGCGACCTGCTCGCGGGGCTACCCGGCCGGATCGGCATCGCCTCGGGCCGTCTCACCGAGCCCGCGGAGGTGGCGGACCTGGTCGCCTTCCTGCTGTCCGACCGCGCCGGCAACATCCACGGCGCCGACCACGTCATCGACGGCGGCACCCTCAAGACCGCCTAATGGGAGCTACCGGGTTGTAGAAGACTCGGTGCCGTAGCCGCCAGCAGGTGAGCACTCTCGCCGCCGGAGCCGTTCGAGCTCTGAGGTCAGACCGTGCCCCGGCTGGTCGGCCGGGAGGCCAGACCGCTGATGGGGTGGCGTGCCCGCCCGCGAGGGCGTGAGCACTGGATCCATTAGGCCGCGCGCCGTGCCTTCCGCAGGCTGCTCGACGAAGTGAACGACCTGACAGGGAGGGCATGTTGCTGCTGATCGGCGATGACTGGGCCGAAGATCATCACGATGTCGAGATCCAGGACGAGTCCGGCCGCCGGCTCGCCGCCGCGCGGCTGCCGGAGGGCGTGGAGGGCATCGCGAAGCTCCACGAACTCCTCGCCCGCCATGGCGGCGAGAACCTGGACGCGGCCCGGGTGGTCGTCGGGATCGAGACCGACCGCGGCTCGTGCGTGCAGGCCCTGATCGCCTCCGGCTACCAGGTATACGCAATCAACCCGCGACAGGTCGCCCGGTTCAAAGAGCGGTACGCCACGTCCGGGGCCAAGAGCGACAAGGGCGACGCGCACGCACTGGCCGACATGGTCCGCATCGACCGCGACCAGCTGCGGCCCATCGCCGGCGACAGCGGCCAGGCCCAAGCCGTCAAGGTCGTCGCCCGCGCCCACCAAACTCTGATCTGGGAACGCACCCGCACCTTCCAGCGACTGCGGAGCACGCTGCGCGAGTACTTCCCCGCAGCCCTCACGGCCTACGCCGAACTGGCGCTGACCAGCACGGACGCGCTCGAACTGCTCATCAAGGCGCCCACCCCCGCGACGGCCGCGAAGCTGACCCGTCCCCAGATCATCTCGGTCCTGGCCCGGGCCCGGCGCCGGAACCGGGATGCGAAAGCGGCGGCGATCCAGGCCGCGCTGCGCGAGCCGCAGCTCGGCCTGCCCGAGCCGGTCACCGCCGCCTACGCGGCGGCCGCCGCCGCCCACGCGCGCCTACTGATCACGCTGAACGAGCAGATCACCGAGATGGAAGGGCAGGTGAAGGCCCATTTTCTCGCGCACCCGGACGCTGAGATCTACCTGTCGATGCCCGGCATCGCGGAGATCACCGGTGCCCGGGTGCTCGCCGAGTTCGGAGACGACGCCACCCGCTACGCGTCCGCCAAGGCCCGCAAGAACTACGCCGGCACCAGCCCCGTCACCAGGGCCTCCGGCAAGAGCCACACCGTCCAAGCCCGCTACGTCCGCAACAACCGGCTCGCCGACGCGTTGCAGACGCAGGCGTTCTCCGCCCTGAGGGCTTCGCCCGGCGCCCGCGCCTACTACGACAAGCAGCGCGCCCGTGAGGCCGGCTACAACCCGGCCCTCAGGCAGGTCGGCAACCGCCTGGTCGGCATACTCCACGGCTGCCTCAAGACCCGCACCCTCTACGACGAGGCGACCGCCTGGTCACACCACGCCCACGACCAACCCATTGCCGCTTGACACCCAACGACATGGGGTGTCTGACCTGGCGCTCCGCACAGACCTGGGGGAACGCCCAGCTCAGCGGCCCGGAAAGGGGGTTGTCAGCGCGGCCCGACACTCGTGATGATCGTGCGATGAGCACCATCATCAGACGAGTACGGGCCGAGGAGTGGGAGCGGGTCAAGGAGATCCGCCTCGCCGCGCTGCGGGACCCGATCGCGAACCTCGCCTTCCTGGACACGTACGAGAACGCCTCCGCCAGGCCCGACGAGTTCTGGCAGGAGCGCACCACCGGCGCCGCCGAGGGCGAATCCGTGTGGCAGGCCGTCGCCGAGGCCCCCGACGGGCGCTGGCTCGGCACCATGACCGTGCTGGTCGAGCAGCCAGGCGGGGCGGGCGCCCTCGGCGGCGACGTCATCACCGTCCCGCAGGGCCACGTCGTCGGCGTCTACGTCCGCCCCGAGGCGCGCGGCACCGGCCTCGCGCACCAGCTGATCCGGGCCGCCCGGGACTGGGCCTGGTCGCTCACCGAACCCCGGCTCCAGCGGGTCCGGCTGTTCGTCCACGAGAACAACGCCCGCGCCGAGGCGATGTACGTACGGGCCGGCTTCAAGCACTCCGGCGTGTCCGTGCCGGTGCCGGGCGACGAGACGCACCGGGAGATCGAGCTGGCCGTCGAGCGGGACTGACCGCGCCGCCGGCGGTCACGAGGTGGTCCGCAGCAGCAGGCTGCCGAGCGCCACCGCTGCCCGGTCGCCGGCGCCCGGTGCTGGTGCACAGCCCCGGCGGCGGCGACCCGCGCGGCCTGGGCACCTGCCTGGCCGAGGAGTTGGCCGCGCACGGCGCGGTCGTGGTCTCGGTCGACCACGCCGGCGATCTGCCCCTGCCGCCCGGCCTCGCCGCCGTCCTCGACCCTCTCCGCCTCGGTGTGTACGGGCACTCGGCGGGCGGCGGCGCGGTGGCCGAGCTGCTGCACGAGGACCGGCAGGTCCGCGCCGGGATCAACTGGAGGGCTACCTGGACTCCCCGTCCGGCGCGCTCTTCCCGGTCGCCGAGGCCGGGGTCGACCGCCCGCTCCTCCTGCTCGGCAGCGAACACTTCGCCCGCCGACCGGAGTTGGACCGCTCCTGGTCGGCCCTCGCCGCCCACTCGGGCCGTACCGTCCGCCGCGCGCTTGTCGCCGACGCCGACCACTGGGCGTTCACCGACTTCGCGGCGATGCTGCCCCAGCTCCAGGCGGCCGGACTGATCACGGCCGAGCGCCGGAACGCCCTGATCGGCGGCGTCGCGCCCACCGTCTCGGTCCCCGAGGTCCGCCGCGCGGTCCGGCGCTTCTTCGGCCGCCACCTGGCCGGCTAGCTCGCGGCCGCTTCGTCGCGTGGCTGCGCCGTTGCCGCGAGGGCGCCCGGCAGTTCGGCGCAGGCGGCCCGGAGGCGTCGGGTGAGGTCTTCGCGGGTGTGTCCGGAGGGCTGGGCCACCCAGGTGGCGAGGGCCTGGTGGAAGGCGGAGACCAGCATGTCCAGCGCGAGCCGGATGCGCAGGCCGGCGACGTCCTCCCCGTCAGCGTCCAGCGCGAACCGCCGTTCCGTGACGGCCACCGCCTCCCGGCTGACGCGGTCGCAGAAGGCCAGCCCGTGGGCGTCCATCGAGGGTGTCACGGCGGCCAATCTCCGGCTGGCCAGGGCGCGTTCGGCCCAGCCCTCGCTCGGCATCCGGCCGATCGCCTCGACCAGCACCTCTTCGTACAGGGTGACCAGGCGGCGGCCCTGCGGCGGGCGGTTCTCCAGCACCTCCAGGAACGCCGTCCAGAGGTCCTGGGTGGGCGCCGCCGCGACGTCCTCCTTGCTGGTGAACGCGCGGAAGAACGTCCGCTTGGAGACCTCGACCGCCTCGCACAGCTGGTCCAGCGTCACCCGGTCGAAGCCGCGCTCGCCGAACAGGTCCAGGGCGGTGTCGATCAGCGCCTGCCGGGTGCGCAGCTTCTTGCGCTCGCGCAGCGGGAGTGCGGGCTGGGCGGGGTTCTCGGGAGTCATCGGCGCCAGTGTATCCGGGCAGCGATTGCCACCTGTAGGCTTATGCCACTCAGTGGCAGAATCTAGGGGAGGATCCTCCATGCGTGCACTCCTGGTCGACCGCTCGGCCCCCGGCCGCCTGCGCCTCGGCACCGCTCCCGACCCCGAACCGGCGCCGCACCAGGCGCTGGTCCGGGTCACCGCGACCTCGCTCAACTACGGCGAGGTCGCCTTCGGCCTCGACTCGGCCCCCGACGGCACGGTCCTCGGCTGGGACGCCGCCGGAGTCGTGGAACGGGCCGCCGCCGACGGCTCCGGCCCGGCGGCCGGGACCCCGGTGGTCACCCTGATGGCCGCCGGCGCCTGGGCCGAACTCCGGGCCGTCGACAGCGAGATGATCGGCGTCGCACCCGCCGGGGCCGATCCGGGGGCGCTCGCCACCATCCCGGTCGCCGGCCTCACCGCCCTGCGCGCCCTGCACCGCACCGGGCCGCTGCTCGGCCGCACCGTCCTGGTCACCGGGGCCACCGGCGGCGTCGGCCGGTACGCCGTCCAACTCGCCCGCGCCGCAGGGGCGCACGTGATCGCGTCCACCGGCGCGCCCGAGGAGAACCGCGCCCTGCTGCAGCGGCTGGGCGCCCACGAGGTGGTCGGCACGCCAGGGCAGGCCTCGCGCCCGGTCGACGGGGTGGTCGACCTCGTCGGCGGGCCCCAACTGGTCGAGGCCTACGGTGTCTTGAGCGAGGGCGGCACCCTGGTCGCCGCCGGGCACAGCGCGGGCAAGGGGGAGGAGTTCCCGTTCGGCGCGCTGTTCGGCGATCAGCAGCGCCACGACCGCAGCCTGGTGACCTTCTTCCTGCTCGGCTGCACCGGCCTCGGCCGGGACCTCGGCTGGCTCGCCCACCGCGTCGCCGCGGGGGAGCTGGACCCGGGCATCACCTGGCGCGGCAGCTGGGACGGCGCGGCGGAGGCCGTCGACGCCCTGCTCGCCGGGCGGCTCCACGGCAAGGCGGTGCTGACCTTCGACGGCTGAGGCTTGCGCTCCGGGTCGGGGCCCGCGCAGTGCGGCGGGGGCCCCGACCGGAGGCGCTTACCGGAAGTCCTCCGCGTGCTCCCGCACCCACGAGCGGAAGCCGCGGGCCGGGCGGCCGAGCACCTGCTCCACGGTGTCCGTCACCCGCTCCGGCTCACGGCTGAACGACTCCCAGGCCGCCAGCCGGGACTCCACGAACGCCGCGTTGCCCCAGGCCGCCGTCAGCTGCTCGCGGGCCGTCTCGGGCGCCAGCTCCTCCCAGCGCACCTCGGTGCCGAGCTCCTCGCCGATGATCCGTGCCAGGTCGGCGTGGGCGATCGACTCGGGCCCGGTGACCAGGTACTTGGCGCCGTCGTGCCCGTCCTCGGTGAGCGCCCGCACGGCCACGTCCGCGATGTCGCGCTCGTGGACCAGCGAGCGGCGGGCCCGCCCGTACGGCCAGCGGACGACGCCCGTGCGGACTTGGTCGGCCCAGCCGAGCGTGTTGCCCGCGAAGTCGATCGCCCGCACGAAGGTCCAGCCCAGGCCGGACTTGCGGATCAGCCGCTCGATCTCCTGGTGGAAGATCACCGGCGGCTCGTCGTCGGCGAGATCCGGCACGTCCGTCGAGAGGTAGACGACCCTCCTGGCGTGCTCGGCGATCAGTTCCACCACGCGCGGCTGCACCGGGATCCCGGGCCACATCAGGTAGACGGCCTCCACCCCGCCGCCCAGTGCGGCCGCCAGGCTCTCCGGCACCGCCAGATCACCCCGGACGGTCTCCACCCCCGCGGGCGGCGCGGCCTTGGCGGTGTCCCGCACCAACGCCCGCACCTCGTGCCCGCCTTCGACCAGCGAGGCCACAACGTGCCTGCCCACACTGCCGTTCGCGCCGATCACCAGAACCTTGGTCATGCCGGGACCAACGCCGCTCCAGCCCGGCCTATGCCCGCTACCAGCCCCTCTCGCTAGGCTCGGCGGATGCCAGACACCGACACCGACGCACCGCTGCGGCTCACCGTCCTGGGCAGCGCCACCCCCTACCCGAGCGCGGACAACCCCTGCTCCGGCTACCTGGTGACGGCCGCCGACACCCGGGTGTGGGTGGACGCCGGAACCGGCACCCTCGGGCCGCTGCAGCGGTACGCCCGGCTGGACGAGCTGGACGCGATCTGGATCTCGCACCTGCACGCCTACCACTGCGCCGACCTGCTCACCGCCTACTACGGCGCCCTGTACGCGGACATCCGGCTCGCCGCGCCGATCCCGCTCTACGGCCCGCCCGGCACCGCCGACCGGCTGGCGGACTTCCTGACCAACTCGGCGCGGCGCAGCCCGGTCGAATCCGCCTTCGCCGTCACCGAGTTGTCCGACGGGCAGCGGGCCGTGGTCGGCTCGCTCACGCTGGCCAGCCGGGCGGTGGAGCACGGCATGCCGGCCTTCGCGCTCCGGGTGGAGGCCGGCGGCCGCTCGCTGGTCTACTCCGGCGACACCGCGCCCTGCGCCGCGCTCGCCGAACTGGCCGCGGGCTGCGACCTGTTGCTGTGCGAGGCGGAGGGCGACGACCCCGCCCACCACACCGCCGAGCAGGCCGGTGCGACCGCCACCGCGGCCGGTGCGGGCCGCCTGGTCGTCACCCACGTCGGCCGGGCCCTGACCCCCGCGGCGGCGGTGGCCCGCGCCGCGACCCGCTTCGCCGGGCCGGTCGAGCACGCCGACCCGGGGGCAGTCTTCACCGTCTGACCGTCCGGTGCCCCAGGTCAACCGCCCACGCGCACCACGTACTTGCCGGTGGCCCGCCCCTCCTGCATCGCGTCGTGCGCGGCCGGTACGGCCGCCAGGCCCGGCAGTTCGGTGAGCGGGATGGTGAGGCCGCGGTTCGCCTGCAGGTCGAGCGTGGTGCGGATGGCCCGGGCGAGGCGCTCGGGGGCGGTGGCGGCGATGCCGCGGTGGCTGAAGCCGGTGACGGAGAGGTTGCCGGCCATCAGCCGGCCGAGCGGGGGCAGGTCGCCGACCTCGCCGCCGCCCGCGTTGCCGAACAGGACGATCCGGCCGCCGGGCGCCGCGACCGTCAGGTCGAGCTCCAGCGCGGCGGTGCCCAGCGGGTCGAGCACCAGGTCGACGCCCCGGCCGTCGGTGGCGGTGCGGACGGCGTCGGCGAGCTTCTCGTCGCGGGCGAAGGCGTGGTGGTAGCCGAGGCCGACGGCGGCCGCGGCCTTCTCCGGGCGGCCGACCGTGCCGATCAGGGTGCCCCCGCCGCCGAGCAGCGGAACGAGCTGGGCGATCGCGCTGCCGATGCCGCCGCCGGCCGAGTGGACCAGGACGTTGTCCCCGGCGGTCAGCCGGCCCGAGTCGGTCAGCAGCAGGACGGCGGTGGCGATGCCGAGCGGGGCGGCCGCGGCGGCGCTGAGCTCCAGCCCGTCCGGGACGGGCAGGGTCAGTACGGCGTCGGCGACCACGACCTCGGCCAGCCCGCCGCCGACCGGTGCGACGACCACCCGGTCGCCCACGGCCAGCCCGGTGACGCCCTCGCCGAGCTCCCGGACCGTACCGGCGACCTCCTTGCCCGGCAGGTACGGCCACTCGGCGTCGTACCCGCCGTCGCCCCGACGGGCCATCACGTCCACGAAGTTCAGTCCGGCCCAGGCGACGTCGATCGCCACCTGGCCGGGGCCCGGGCGTGGTGCCTCGATCTGCCGGATCTCGGAGTTCTCGGCTCCACCGGGTGCGGTCATCACCAGTGCGCGCATGTCGGTCCCCCTCGACTACGATGTTCGACGAACGGCGAAATTGCCGTGGCACAGTGGTACCAGCCCGTTTCGGCGTTTGTCGAACATCCCAGATCAGAGGAGGTCTGAACGTGCCCCGCAGCACCCGCCGCCGACCGGCGCTCGTACACCCCGCGACCGAGGAGATCGACCTGTACGACGTCCTGCACGCGCTCTCCGACCCCACCCGGATGACCATCGTTCGCGTTCTGCGGGCCGAGCCCGAACGCGCCTGCGGCACCTTCCCGGTGGACGTCGCGCCCTCCACCCTGAGCCACCACTTCAAGGTGCTGCGCGAGTCCGGCGTGATCAGCCAGCGCGAGGACGCCAACCGCCGGTTCTCCGCCCTGCGGACGGTCGACCTCGAACGGCGCTTCCCCGGGCTGCTCGACACCGTCCTCGCCGCGCTCGCCCGCAACGAGCCCGGGGTCGGGCCCGGCTCCGATCTCGAAATCGAAAGCGAGCCCGACGGCGAGCCTCGCAGCGAGCCGGCCCGGCACGGGTAGCGGCCGACGTCAGGCGCCGACCGATCCCGGCCGGGCCTCAGCGCAGCCGCGAGGAGGACAGGATCGACGCCAGGTGCGCCACCACCATCCCCCAGGTGATCACCGTGATCCCGGCGAGCGTCCACCGGGTCGCGTCCAGGTTGTGCAGCCCGGCGTCCACCGCGGCCGCCGCCAGCAGCACCAGCGAGGCCTCGATGCCGTTCGTCACCCGGTGGATCTTGAAGATCGAGGCGAACCGGCGGGCCGTCGCGATGCCCTGGGAGCGCGGCTGGGTCGACTCCTCGTCCGCCGGCGGCTGCCCGCTGCGGGCGCGGGCCACGTCCACCAGGTCCGTCGAGGCCTTGAGCAGCACCACGCCCAGGGCGGCCGCCAGGCCCGCCGACACCCACAGCTCCGAGCCGCCGCGCGCCGCCCGTACGCCCGCGCCGATCATCAGCGCGGCGTCCGCCAGGTAGGCGCCGAGCCGGTCCACGTACACCCCGGCCATGCTGAACTGGCGCTTCCAGCGCGCCACTTCGCCGTCCACGCAGTCGAACAGCAGGAACAGCTGGAACAGCACCGCCGCGAGCGCCGCGCCGGTCGGGCCGGGGATCAGCAGGGCCGCGCCGCCGCCGACCCCGCACACCACCATCACCCAGGTCAGGGTGTTCGGCGAGACGGAGGTGCGCACCAGCTGCCGGGTGGTCCGCAGCGAGATCGCCCGCATGTACATCCGACCCGCCCAGTGCTCACCGTTGCGGCTCTGCAGCTTGGCCTGCGGCTGGCACACCTCGCGCAGCTCGGCGAGCGCCGGAGCAGCCACCATGACGACATCCCTCCACCTGTCCCGAAACGGTCACCAAAGGCTACGGCCTCCGGGCGGGCGCCCTGACCAGCAGGTACGCCCCCGGGCCGGGAAAACCGGTGGGCCGCCCGGGCACCGCCGGGCTAGGGTTGCCGGGTTCACCGGAACCGGAGCCCCCGGGCCTTATCGCCCGCTCCCCGCAAGCCCGTTGGCGCTCCTCGACGTGACGCGGCCCGAGGCGGGGCGGCGTGACGCGGCCCCAGGGCGGAACGAGGAGAGCACAGCATCATGGTGACCACGGGCACCGCCCCGCAGAGCCCCGACCTGGCCCGACTCCTGGCCGACCACCGGCCGCAGGGCCCGGTCGAGACCGCCGACCACGCCCGGGCCCGCGCCCTGGTCGACGCCCCCGACGCCTGGGACCGCGGCACCCCGCTGCACTTCACCGCCTCCGCGCTGATCGTCCACCCGCCCACCCGCCGGGTGCTGCTGCGCTGGCACGTCCGCCAGCAGGCCTGGCTGCAGGTCGGCGGTCACGGCGACCCGGGGGAGACCCTGCCGCTGGACATCGCCGTGCGCGAGGGCCTGGAGGAGACCGGTCTGACCGACCTCACCCCCTGGCCCGACGCCGCCCTGGTCCACCTCGCGGTGGTGCCCGTCCCGGCCTCGCCCGTCGAACCCGCCCACGAGCACGCCGACCTGCGCTTCCTGCTGGCCACCGGCACCCCGGACGACGCCCGGCCGGAGAACCCCGCCTCCCCACTGGAGTGGCTCACCGTCGAGGAGGCCAGGCAGCGGACCACCGAGGAGAACCTCCGCGAGACCCTCGACCGCGCCGCCCGCCTGCTCGCCTGAACCGCCCGCCAGGTAAGGACCCTTGATGCACACCGACCAGATCCTCATCTTCGACGCCGACGACACCCTCTGGGAGAACAACGTCCTCTTCGAGCGGGTCATCGACGGCTTCCTGGACTGGGTCGCCACCCCGGCCGAGCGGGACGCCACCCGCACCCTGCTCGACCGGATCGAGGCCGCCAACGCCGCCGCCCTCGGCTACGGCGCCGCGGTCTTCCGGCAGAGCCTCGCGGACTGCCTGCGGCAGCTGAACCACGACCGCACCCCCACCGCGGCCGAGCTGGCTCGGATCGACGAGCTGCTCGCCCCGCTCACCCGGCGCGGCGAGGTCGAGCTGATCCCCGGCGTCGCCGACACCCTCACCGTCCTCGCCGACCGCCACCAGCTCCTCCTGCTCACCAAGGGCGACCAGGAGGAGCAGCGGGCCAAGGTGACGGCCTCCACCATCGACCACCACTTCCGCGGCATCCACATCGTGGCCGAGAAGTCCGTCGACACCTACCGGCAGCTCACCGCCGAGCTCGAGCTCGACCCGGACCGCACCTGGATGATCGGCAACTCGCCCAAGTCCGACATCGCCCCCGCCCGCCGGGCCGGCCTGCGCACCGTGTTCATCCCGCACGAGCACACCTGGGTACTGGAGCACACGGACCTCGGCCCGGACGAGGCGACACTGCAGCTCACGGCCTTCCCGGAGCTGCTGCGCCACTTCTGAGGCCTGCTTCCGCGACCTTCTTCCGACGCCTTCCTCCGAGGCCTCCTTCCGCGACCTCCGCGGTCAGAGCGCCAGCGCGGTCGCCGGGGCCTGGTTGGTACCCCGGTACAGCCAGGCCCGCTCGGCCGCGGACCACACGCTGGTCGTCACCAGGTAGAGCGAGGCGGCCACCGGCACCAGCAGCGCGAACAGCACCGAGGCGAACGACAGGTACGGCAGCAGCGCCGCCCCCGGCTGCGGGGTGGTCTGCGCCGCCGCCCGCCGGGCCCGGCGGTAGTTGACGTACCCGACGGCCGCCAGCCCGGCCTCCAGCACCGCGAACACCGCGAACTGCCCGGCGCCGTGCGCGTTTCCGACGTGCAGGCCGAGCGGGACCCCGAACAGGGTGTTGTCCAGCAGGTCGTTCGGGGTGGTGAACAGCCGGTACATCACCGAGAAGAACGGGATCTGCACCAGCATCGGCAGGCACCCCGCGAACGGCGAGACCTGCTCCTTCCGGTACAGCTCCGCCAGCGCCTCACGCTGCTTCTCCGGGCGGTTCCGGTACTTCTTGTTCAGCTCGGCGATCTTCGGCGCGAGCGTCGAGCGGGCCTTCTCCCCGCGCGCGGCCGCCCGCGCCAGCGGGTGCAGCGCCAGCCGGACGACGAGGACGAACAGGACGATCGCCAGCGCGGTCGGCAGGACGTGGGCGATGGCGGCGACCGCGGCGTGGGCGACGGTGACGGCCGGGTCGAGAACAGACAGAACGGACATGGTGGAGCGAGCCCTCCGGGGTCTCAGGACATGAGTGATCGGCGGAGGACGGCCGCGAAGAACCTACGGCGAAAAGGGGGTTACGCGGCCGCCGGGGCCGCTCCCGGCGCCCTGGGGCGTCGCCTGCCCCGGGCGTCCGGATCACGCTGCGGAAGGAACGCCGTACCGAACGCCAGGCGTCGCAGCACCCCGCTGCGCACCGCCGCCGGCGCCCGCGCCCCCAACAGCCGCGCCCCGGCCAGCGCCCCGGCGACCGCACCGGCCACCAGGACCACGGCCGCCACGGCGGCGACGGACGCCAGCGCGCCGCCGTCGGTCACCAACTCCCCGGTCAACACCCGGAGCAGGCCCAGCAGCATCGCGACGACACCCACGGCACGCCCCCTCTCGATGTTTCCCGGTACCGGACGTTCACGCGTGCAGACGTTCACGCGTTCAAACGTGCAGACGTCAGCAGGACGATCGTACGGCCCGCCGAGTTCCCGCGTTCCCGTGCTCTTGCACGGCCGTAGCCACCGGGGCTACGCGGGGCTACCGTGGATCCATGAAGACGATTACCCAGCGGGAGTTCCGGAACAACTCCGCCGCGGTGATGGACGCGGTGGAGGCCGGGGAGACCTTCCACATCACCAGGAACGGGGTCGAGGTCGCGGAGCTGCGGCCGGTGTCCGGGCGCCGGCGGCTCACGGCGGAGGAACTGGTGGCGCGGCACGTGAAGCTGCCGCGGGTGGACTACCAGGAGATGCGCAAGGAGGCCGAGGAGTACTTCGGCCCCGAGGAGCTGGTGGGGGACGACGGCGACGACCCGTTCGAGCGGCGGCGTGGCTGAGCGCCGCAGAGCACCCCGGCGGCGGCCCGCCGGAGTGCTGGACACCTGCGTCTACATCGACCTGGCCCTGCTGAACCCCGCCGACCTGCCCGCCGTCCCGGAGCTGACCGCGATCACCTTCGCCGAACTCCAGCAGGGCGTCTCGATGGCCCGCGACCCGGTCAGCCGGGCCGCCCGCCTCGAGGTGCTGGGCGCGGCGATGGCCGACTTCGACCCGCTGCCTTTCGACGCGGCCGCCGCCGCCCGCTACGGGACCCTCGTCACCCTGACCATCGCCGCCGGACGCCAGCCCCGCCCCCGCCGGATCGACCTGATGATCGCCGCCGTCGCCTCCGCCCACGGCCTGCCGCTGTACACCCGCAACGTGGCGGACTTCCGTGGCCTGGGCTCGGCGGTGGAGGTCATCGGACTGTGAGCCCTCGTAGCCCCGGCCGTCAGTCCAGCCGGACCGTCGTTCCGGTGGCCGCCGAGGTGCGGGCCGCCTCCAGGACGGTGAGGGTGGCCACCGCGTCGCGCGGGTCGACCGGGGGCGGGGTGCCGGGAGTGGCCAGGGCGGCGGCGATGCCGGCGTAGTAGGCGGGGTAGTCGCCCGGGTCGGTGGGCAGGGAGATCACGGACTCGTCGGTGCCCAGGGTGCCGTAGCGCTCGGGCAGGTCGGCGCCCCACGGCTGGCTGCCGTCCGGGCGGCGGCCCGACCGCAGCTCGGCCTCCTGCGGGTCCATGCCGTGCTTGACGTAGCCGGCGGTGTCGCCGAGCACCCGCAGCCGGGGGCCGATCAGCGGGGTGATGGCGCTGGTCCACAGGTGCGAGCGGGTGCCCGAGGCGTGGGTCAGGGCGAGGAAGGCGTCGTCGTCCACCACCGCGCCGTCGCGCCGCACGTCGACCTCCGCGTACACCGTCTCGACCGGCCCGAACAGGGTGAGCGCCTGGTCGACCAGGTGACTGCCCAGGTCGTACAGGGTGCCGCCGACCTCGGCCGGATCGGCCAGCTCGCGCCAGCCCGGCTTGGGCTTGGGGCGGAAGCGCTCGAAGCGGGACTCGAAGCGGTGCACCCGGCCGAGCGCCCCGCCGCGCACCAGCCGGCTCGCGGTGAGGAAGTCGCCGTCCCAGCGCCGGTTCTGGAACACCGAGAGCAGGATGCCCTTCTCCTCGGCGAGCCGGCACAGCTCCAGCGCCTCGGCGGCGGTGCCGGCCAGCGGCTTGTCCACGACGGTGGCCAGCCCCGCCCGCAGGGCGGCGCGGGCGAGCGGGGCGTGGGTGCGGTTGGGCGAGGCGATGACGACCAGGTCCAGCGCGTCCGGGTCGGCGAGCAGCTGCTCGGGGGTGTCGACCGCGCGGGCGCCGGGGTGCTCCAGTCGCAGCTGCTCGCGGCGCTCCGGGTTGGCGGTGACCACGGCGTCCAGCCGCAGCCCGGGGGTGGTGGCGATGAGCGGGGCGTGGAAGGCGGAGCCGGCCAGGCCGTAGCCGATCAGGCCGACGCGCAGCGGGCGGTCGTGCGGGGCGCGGGGGGTCTGCGGGTTCATGCCGCCTACTCAATCACGAGGCGCCCGATTGCTCCCGATTCCCACCGGAGGGTGGTCGGAGGGCCGGCGGAGGGCCGCTGCGTGGCCGCCCGATGGTCGCCCGATGGCCGCCGCGCGCCCGCCCGATGGTCGCCCGATGGCCACGCCGCGCGTCCGCCGCGCGTCCGCCGGGCGCCGGCCGCGCGCCGGCGGCGTTCCGCCCAGCGGGACGTCCTGTCCTCGGTCACCTGCGCGGATTAGGCTGTGCCGGGTCAGGGCCCCACGCAAGACGTTGCAACACTTCGGGAGACACGCACGTGGCAGACCGCAAGCCCATCGAGTCCTGGCTGACCGACATGGACGGTGTCCTCATCCACGAGGGCACGCCGATCCCCGGCGCGGAGGAGTTCCTGCGCAGGCTGCGGGAGTCCGGCAAGCCCTTCCTGGTCCTCACCAACAACTCCATCTACACCCCGCGCGACCTCAGCGCCCGACTGGCCGGGATGGGCCTGGAGGTGCCGGAGGAGTGCATCTGGACCTCCGCCCTGGCCACCGCCAAGTTCCTCAAGAGCCAGCGTCCGAACGGCACCGCGTACGTCATCGGCGAGGCCGGTCTCACCACCGCGCTCTACCAGGCCGGGTACGTGCTGACCGACAACAACCCCGACTACGTGGTCCTCGGCGAGACCCGCACCTACTCCTTCGAGGCGCTCACCAAGGCGATCCGCCTGATCAACGCGGGCGCCCGGTTCATCTGCACCAACCCGGACGAGACGGGCCCCTCCACCGAGGGCGTGCTGCCGGCCACCGGCTCGGTCGCGGCCCTGATCACCAAGGCCACCGGTGTCGACCCGTACTTCGTGGGCAAGCCCAACCCGCTGATGATGCGCGAGGCGCTGAACACCGCCGGCGCCCACTCGGAGACCGCCGTGATGATCGGCGACCGGATGGACACCGACATCGTCGCGGGCATGGAGGCCGGCATGGAGACCGTCCTGGTGCTCACCGGCCTGACCTCCGCCTCCGACGTGGAGCGCTTCCCGTACCGGCCGACCCGGGTGGTCAAGTCGATCGCGGACCTGGTCGAGCTGGTCTAGCCTCTGCGGTGCAGTCGTGAGCCCCGTTCCGGCCGAGCGCCGGGGCGGGGCTCGTCTCGTAGATGTGTCGCAGGGCGGGGAGGCAGGGCACGGATGAGTGCGGCGGGGGAAGCGGCGGGGGAGGCCGCGGTGGTAGCGACGGGGGAAGCGGCGGGGCTCGGGGAGAAGCGGGTCACCTGGGCGGAGCTCTACTTCGACCTGGTCTTCGTCTTCGCGATCACCCAGGTCTCCGGGCTGCTGCACCACCAGCACGACCTCACCGGACTGGTCCGGGCGCTGGTGGTGTTCGTGCCGGTGTACTGGTGCTGGGTCGGCACCACCGTGCAGGCCAACATCCGGGACGTGGACAACCTGCGCGACCGCCTCGGCATCCTGCTGGTCGGGCTGACCGGCCTGTTCATGGCGCTCGCCGTCCCCGGCGCGTACGGCCGCCGGGGCGTGCTGCTCGGCGCCGCGTACTGGTTGGCCCGGGTGGTGCTGCTGCTCCTGCTGGTGCGCATCCCGGGTGTCTGGAGCGGCCCGTACGGGGCGGGCGTGCTGGTCAGCGGGCCGCTGCTGCTGCTCGGCGGACTGCTGCCGGACGGGCCGCGGCTGGCGCTGTGGGCGGCGGCCGCGCTCTGCGACCTGGCCGCGCCGCTGGTGTTCCGGCGGCGGCTCGCGAACGTGGCGTACCACCCGGCGCACATGCCCGAGCGGTTCGCGCTGTTCCTGCTGGTGGCGATCGGCGAGTCGATCGTCGGGATCGGCGGGTCGGCCGCGGTGGCCCGGCTGGACGTGCCCGAACTGGTCGCCGTGGCGGCCGCGTTCACCATCTCGGCCGGGCTGTGGTGGCAGTACTTCGTGTTCGCGGCGGACGCGATGCGGCACGCCGTGGAGGTCGCGGACTCTCGGCGGGACGTGGTCCGGCGGATCTTCCAGTACGGGCACCTGGCGCTGGCCGCCGGGGTGATCGGGGTGGCGGTCGGCTTCGAGGAGACGGTCGCGGACCCGTGGCGGGCGCTCGGCGCCGGGTCGGTGGCGCTGCTGTACGGCGGGTGCGGGCTGTACCTGCTGACCTTCGGGTACACCCGCTGGATGATGTTCCGCCGGGTGTCGACGACCCGGATCGCCGCGGCGGTGGTGGTGCTGGGGCTGCTGCCCGCGATGGTGCGGCTGCCGGCGCTGGTGGTGCTCGTGGTGCTGGCGGTGCTGCTGGTGGTGCTCAACGGGGTGGAGTACGTGCGGGTGGTGCGGGCGGCGCGGGTGGTGCGGACGGCGGGTGCCTCCGCCCCGTTCGTCGTCGAGGCTCCCGTGGAGTGAGTTGTCGGTGGGGCTGTGTAGCGTTCGGGGTGTAAGAGGGCGGGCGGCGCAGCAGCCGCGGTGTGGGAGGTAGATGTCGTGACGGACACGGTCGAGGCGGGCGTGGTCGAGGCCGGCGAGGGCGGCGGGCTCGAGCTGCCCGAGTCCTGGCGCGAGGTGCTGGGCGCCGAGACGGAGAAGCCGTACTTCGCGGAGCTGGCGGCCTTCGTGGCGGCCGAGCGCGCGGAGCACGAGGTGTTCCCGCCGAGCGGCCAGGAGTTCGCGGCGCTGGAGGCCACCCCGTACGAGAAGGTCCGGGTGCTCGTCCTCGGTCAGGACCCGTACCACGACAACGGCCAGGCCCACGGCATGAGCTTCTCGGTGCTGCCCGGGACGAAGACGCCGCCCTCGCTGCGCAACATCTTCAAGGAGCTGGACGCCGACCTCGGCATCCCCGCCCCCGACAACGGCTACCTGATGCACTGGGCCGAGCAGGGCGTGCTGCTGCTCAACGCCGTGCTCACGGTCCGCGCCCACGAGGCCAACTCGCACAAGGCGAAGGGCTGGGAGAAGTTCACCGACGCGGTGATCAAGGCGGTGAGCGCGCGCGAGGAGCCGGTGGTCTTCGTGCTGTGGGGCAACTACGCCAAGAAGAAGCTGCCGCTGATCGACACCGAGAAGCACGTGGTGGTGCAGGGCGCGCACCCGTCGCCGCTGTCCGCCAAGCTGTTCTTCGGCAGCCGCCCGTTCTCGCAGATCAACACGGCGCTGGACGACTTCGGCGGCGAGCCGATCGACTGGCGGGTGCCGGACCTGAAGCAGGGCTGACGGCGGGGCTGACGTCTCGGCGGACGTCTCGGCTGACGGCAGGGTGGCCGTGGGCGGACGGGGTCGGATTCCCGTTCGTCCACGGCCACTTGGCGTTCACGGATGGCAGCCGTAGGCCGGGGCCGGTTGTGCTTAGCTGGTGCCGACCGGTCGCCGGACCGGTCCTGGGGCGGGGGCCGGCTTCGGGCGTCGGAGGGGCGGTACGTGCGCGGGGTGGGGCGGGCAGGAACGTTTCGGAACGCGAGGGCTTCCCGGGGGGCGGCGCTGGTCGTCGCAGGGTTGGTGCTGGCGGTGTCCGGCTGCAGCGGTTCGGACGGCGGTGGTTCGAATGGCGGCGGCCCGGGCGGCAGTGGCCCGGGTGGCAGTGGGACTCCCGCGAGCCGTCCGACGGTCGGACCGGTGGTCCTCAACCAGCTTCCCGGGCAGGCCTTCTACGTCTCCGACCAGACCAACGCCGCCCAGCAGGTCGGCGTGCTGCGCAGCCAGGGCCGGTCGGCTGAGGCCGACACCCTGCTGCGGATCGCCGCTCAGCCGTCCTCCCAGTGGCTCGGCCAGCAGGGCGCCCGGGAGATCGCCGACCAGGTGAGCCGCCGGGCCACCGAGGCGGACCGGACGGCCCTCTTCGTCGCGTACGACATCCCGCACCGGGACTGCGGCCAGTACTCGGCCGGCGGCGCCCCCGACGCGGCCTCCTACCGCTCCTGGATCACCGGCGTCGCCCAGGCCCTCGCCGACCGCAAGGCCTGGGTGGTGGTGGAGCCGGACGCCGTCGCCCACACCCTGGACAGCTGCGGGGTCAAGGGCGACCTGGCCGCCGAGCGGTACGGTCTGCTGGCCTTCGCCGTCCAGGAGTTGAAGAAGCGTCCGAACGTCCGGGTCTACCTGGACGCGGGCAACCCGGGCTGGGCCCAGGACCCGGACGACCTGGCCGCCGCGCTGCGCAAGTCGGGCATCGCCGCGGCCGACGGCTTCGCGGTGAACGTGGCCAACTTCTATCCGACCGACCGGAACGTGGCGTACGGCAACCGGCTCTCCGCCGCCCTGGGCGGGAAGCACTTCGTCATCGACACCAGCCGCAGCGGCAACGGCTCGGCGGGCGCCGACTCCTGGTGCAACCCGCCCGGCCGGGCACTCGGCGAGGCGCCGACCACCGAGACCGGGCGGCCCGGGGTCGACGCCTACCTGTGGATCAAGAACCCGGGGGAGTCGGACGGCGAGTGCGGCCGCGGCGAACCCCCGGCGGGCCAGTTCTGGCTGCCGTACGCGCTCGGGCTGGTGCGGGCGGCGCACTGAGCGGTTGTGTGCTCAGCCGGTGACCTGGACCCGGCGGGCTCAGGCGGTGACCTGGACCCAGCGGGCGACCGACGGGGTGCCGGCGGCGTCCGTCAGGAACAGCATGTACCAGCCGGGCGGCAGCAGGTTCGGGTTGCCCGGCAGGGTGAGCGAGACGCCGTCGGCGGTGCGCCCGGTGATGTCCAGGGCGACCGAGCGCTGCTCGACGTCGGTCACGTGGGTCACCGAACTCGGCCGGATCAGCTTGGCGGTGGTCACCGCGGCGGGCCGGGCGGTGCCGACCCGCAGGGTGCCGCCGAGCTTCGCCGACTCCGGCGCGGCGGTCACCTCCGGGCGGTCGCCGTGGTACAGGTACGGCGGGGTGTAGATCTCGATGCGCTGTTCGAAGCCGCCCGGCTGGGTCTCGGCCTTGTCGGCGAACAGCGGGTTGGAGCCGAGCACGGCGACCCGGCCGTCCGGCAGCAGCAGCGCCTCGGAGTGGTAGTCGCGGCCGACGGTGGGCTCGGCGGCGGTGCTGAAGGTGTTGGAATCCGGGTGGTACACCTGCGCCTTGAGCAGGTCGCTGTCGCCCCGGCCGCGGTAGCCGCTGGAGCCGCCGGTGGTGAACACGGTGTCGTCCGGGAGGATCACGCTGTTGAGGTAGCGGGTGCCGCCGGCCGGCAGGTCCGGGCCCGGGGTGAAGGCGGGCTTGGGTGCGGACAGGTCGACGAGGTCCGTGCGGGCCGTGGACAGCGGCGACTCGCCCACCCCGCCGCCGCCGAGCACCATGACCTTCTGCGCCTGCGCGGGCGGCAGCAGCACCGAGGAGGAGGTCTCGGTCAGGCCCGGGTCGCGCAGCCCGGTGACGGGCTGGAAGGTGTTGTTCGACAGGTCCCAGACGCCGGGCTCGCGGCCCTTGTCGGCGGGGCCGTAGCCCGCGTTGGAACCGGAGTAGAAGAGCTTGCCGCTGGCGGTCAGGAAGATCGACGGGTAGGTCGGGAAGTAGCGGTCGGGGGCCTTGGCCCAGGTCCTGGACTTCGGGTCGTAGACCTCGTTGTCGTTGCCGTTGAGGATCTGCCCGGTGTCGTCCAGGCCGGAGACGGTGATCACCCGGCCGTCGCCCAGCCCGGTCAGCGTCGGGTACCAGCGGGCGTGCGCCATGTCGGTGACCTGCTCGTAGAGCTCGGTGTCCGGGTTGAACTCGAAGGCCGAGCGGATGCCCTGGTAGTCCTGCTTGTCCAGGGTCAGCTTCTCGCTCTGCCCGTACAGGTTGTGGGCGTCGGTGCCGGTCAGGCCCTTGATCCGGTACTGGGCCGGGGAGTTGGTCACGTAGTCCGGGCCCTCGCCGACCGCCTCGACGAACACGTGCTGCTCGCCCGCGGTGACGACGGTCTGCTTGCCGGCGCCGGTCTTGGTCGCGGCGGGCACGGTCACCGGGACGGTGCTGGCGTACTCGCGGCCGTTGGGGGCGACGAAGACGGTGCCCTTGGGGAAGGTGCGGTCGCGGTCCGGGCTCTCGTTGCGCACCCGCATCACGCCGGCCGCCTTCTTCACCGCCCCGTCCAGCTTCTCGTACCGCTGGGTCCCGCCGGCCACCAACACCCGCCCGTCCGGGAGGGAGGTGTGACCTCCGCAGAACATGTCGGCGGGGGTGGGTATCAGTTTGTAGGAGTTCTTCGCCGGGTCCCAGAGCAGGCTCTTGAAAGTGCCCGCGTTGAACTGCTTCTCGTCGTTGCCGGAACCGGCCACGACGAGCACCTTGCCGGTGCGCAGCAGGGTGGCGTGGACGGCGTTGACCCGGAACTCGGCGGGCAGCGTCAGGGTCTGCCAGTGGCCGTACTGCGCCTTGTACTCGGGGCGGTTGATCACGTACTGGTGGTACTGGGCGCCGGCGAAGCCGAGGACGGCCGGGGCGTTCATCCCGGCGACGGTCAGCGCGACGGTGCTGCCGAGGGCGAGGCGCCTGGTGCGGCCGGTCTTGTGGATCTTCACGGTGGTGGTGCTCCCCTCGGGAGGTGGGCGGGACTGGCTCAGCGGCGGGACTGGCTCAGTGAGTGGGACTGGCTCAGTGGATGGGCGTGGCGCTCTCGGCGTGGTCGGGCGGTGCGGCCGTCAGGCGGAGCTGCAGCGTCGGGCTGTCGAGCGTGGTTGTGTTGGCGCCTGTGGCGCCTGTGGCGCCTGTGGCGCCTGTGGCGCCTGGGGTGGCCGCGGTGGCGGTGGCGGTGGCGGTGGTGCTGGCGCGGGCGTGGCGCGGGTGGCGCTTCGACAGGACGACCCTCGGGGGAGCCGACGGACCGTCGGTCACGGTGAGGGTGGCGGTGGGCCGGGTACGGCGGCGGCGGACGGCGTCGCCGGCCGAGATCAGCAGCGGCAGCACGGTCAGGGCCAGGGCGATGCAGGCCCAGGTGCGCATCGCGACGTGGTCGTACCCGGTGTGGAAGGAGGCTGCGACCGCGCCGCCGAACACCAGTGCCCAGAACAGGTGGTAGCGGAAGGTGCCGAGCCGGTCGGCACTGGCCGAGCGGCCCTTGGGCGTCACCACGAAGCGGCTGCGCGCCCGCAACATCGCCTGGAGCAGCGAGGCCGCGTAGACCGGGCCGCAGAGCGCCGACATCACCATGCCCGCGACTCCGGAGGAGCCGGCCGGCTCGTGCGGGCTCACGTTGTGCTTGCGGTTCCAGGTGTAGAGCAGGAGTTGGAGCGCGGCGGCGTCGCTGTAGAGCATCATCCAGATCTCCGAGGAGACGTGGACGCCCGAGGCGCCGAAGCCCAGGTAGAGCACGCTGGACACGCCGCCGAGCAGCCAGGTGAGCGCCGCCATCGGGTAGAAGCCCACCATCAGCGAGTAGTTGAGCAGCCGGCCGGGTGACAGCCGCCACATGACCCGCCAGTATTGGGTGAGCAGGGTCTCGTAGGTGCCCCGGCTCCAGCGCAGTTGCTGGGAGAAGAAGTCGGTCCAGGAGGACGGGCCTTCGCCCACCGCGAGCACGTCCGGGGTGTACACGGACTTCCAGCGCTCTCCGGTCTCCGGGTTCCGGCTCCGGTGGAACTCCAGGCCGGTCGCCATGTCCTCGGTGATGGAGTCGTACAGCCCGCCGATCGCCTGGAGCGCACGGATTCTGACGGCGTTGTTGGTCCCGACGAACATCGGTGCGCCGTAACGGTTTCCGGCGCGCTGGATGAGGGCGTGGAAGAGGTACTGCTGGCTCTCGGAGAATTTGGTGACGGCCGAGCCCGAGCTGCGGTAGTTCCCGTACACCTGGGGGCCGACCACGAATGCCACGTCAGGGTCGCGGAAGTAGCCGAGCATGCGCTCGCAGAAGTCGGGAAGCGGGGCGTGGTCGGTGTCGACGGACACCCAGAAGTCGTAGTCGTCGCCGTGGGCCTGGAGCCAGGCGTTGTAGTTGCCGTGCTTGGTCCCGGCGCGGAACCGCCCCTTCGGCTGGTTCCAGTGCGGGCGGCCGGAGCGGCTGAAGTGGCGGACGCCCAGCTCGGTGCACAGGGCCCGCATTGCAGGATCGTTTCCCTCGTCCAGCAGCCAGACGTCGTACGGACCGTCGTGCCGGACTGCGCGGGCTGCCACCAGCGTGGCCCGGACCATCTCCGGCGGCTCCTTGCCCGGCACGCAGGTGGTGAGGAACGCGACCCGGGTACCGGACTCCGGCGTCACCGGTATCGGATCGCGGGCCACCAGGGTGGCGTGGGTGTTGGAGACGACGTTGACCAGCCGGAACACCTCGACCACGGCGATGATCCCGATCATCACCTTGTCGCCGAGCAGCACCAGGAGGTTGGTCTCGTCGGGACGCTCCGGCCAGTGCTCCGGCAACAGCAGCCAGACCAGCAGGATCGCCTCCACCAGTGGGGCGGCCACCAGCAGCAGGGCGGCCCGGATCCGGTGCGGCTCGTGGCGCAGCAGGCTGCGGTACTGGACGCGGTAGGGGGCGGCCGGCTCCGCCTCCGCCTCCGGCTCCGCTCCTTCGGCGGACTCCCGGACTTTGCCCGGTTCCCGCCGGTAGACCCCGCCGCCGAGCTCCCGGTCCTCGTCCGGATCGACCGCCGGGCCGGCCAGGCGGCTGAAGTGGACGTAGTCGTACGGGGCTTCGGGTACTGGAACGGCGCGCAGCGCGACCTCGTCGAGCTGCCCGGTGCCGCCTCGGCGGCCGTCTCGGGCGTGGTGGTCGTGCTCGCGATTGCTGTGATGGTCGCGGTGATGGTCTCGATCGCGGCCGCGGTGGTCGTGGTCGCGGCCCTGGTGGGCCGGTCCGGCGTCCTTTCGTCGCGAGGACGGCGTGGTCATGTCGTGCTCCCCCCGGAGTGTTGCGACGTGCTGTGCTCGGCGTTGCTCGCCTCGCCTCAAAGCCGCCGGGATGGAACACGGCCCGGTGAACTGCGGTCCGTCCCCGTCCCACAGTTTCCGGGCTGTCCAACACGTTCTCCGGCACCGGGAATCCGATGAGGGATCCCGGAGGCACGGAGTGTGTGCGACCGGTTCAGTTGAGGGCCTGTGCGGTGGCTTCGATTGCAGGATCCCGGCGCACTGTCCAGCTTCCCCTCCGGGTGCGACGGGATCCTTGGCTTGCTCAACTCTCCCGGAGCGTCACGCTGATCGCAACAGCTCCGCGCAACGATCACCGCTCAAGCGTGAAGATAGTACGGTTCCTGGCCACTCTGGATGGTGATGGTGCTAATGCACCGGAATTCGGCAGAGTGGTGGATGGCCGTTGCCGGGGGCGGCATGTGAACGGTCTGACCACTGACGGGAGTTGTGCTCGGAAGCGATCCGGCCGGTTGAGCCGGGGCGGTACGAGTCGGAGCGGACTCGGAAACGGACCGGTGCGGGGTCAGCGGTTTGCGGTTTGCGGTTTGCGATGGGCGGTGGGCGGCGGGTGGTCAGCGTGGTGGCAGCAGGGTCGCGCCGGTGGCGGCCCGAACTTCGGCGAGGCTCACGCCCGGAGCCGTCTCCACCAGGCGCAGTCCCTCCGGGGTCACGTCGACGACCGCCAGATCGGTGACGATCCGGTCCACGACCCGCCTGCCGGTGGCGGGAAGCGAGAGCTCCCGGACGATCTTCGGCGAGCCGTCCCGGGCGGTGTGCTCCATCACCACGATCAGCCGACGGGCGCCGTGCACCAGGTCCATCGCGCCGCCCATGCCCTTGACCATCCTGCCGGGGATCATCCAGTTCGCCAGGTCCCCGGCGGACGACACCTGCATCGCGCCCAGCACCGAGACGTCGATCCGACCGGCCCGCACCATGCCGAAGGAGAAGGCGGAGTCGAAGTACGAGGCCCCGGGCACCACCGTCACCGTCTCCTTGCCCGCATTGATGAGATCGGCGTGCTCGGCACCCTCCACCGGGTACGGACCCACGCCGAGGACTCCGTTCTCCGAGTGCAGCACCACCCGGACGCCCGGCGGGAGGTGGTTGGGAATCAGGGTGGGCAGACCGATGCCCAGGTTCACGTACTGCCCGTCGCGCAACTCCCGGGCTGCGCGGGCGGCCAGGGCGTTGCGCGCGACCAGGGCGTTGCGTGGGTCGAGCGGGGTGGTGGTGGTCGCGTTCGTGGTGGTCGTGGTCGGCACGGTTCAGGCCTCCTGGAGGGCGGGGCGGACGGTCCGGCGTTCGATGCGGCGGTCCTCGGGATCGGCGGCCACGACCCGGTCGACGTACACCCCCGGCAGGTGCACCGCGTCCGGAGCCAGCTTGCCGGGCTCGACGATCCGGTCCGCCTCGACCAGGGTGATCCGCCCCGCCGTCGCGCAGAGCGGGTTGAAGTTGCGGGCGGCCGCGTGGAACACGCAGTTGCCGTGCCGGTCCGCCACCTCCGCCCGGACCAGCGCGAAGTCCGCGGTGATCGCCTCCTCCAGCAGGTACCGGCGGCCGGCGAACTCCCGCACCTCCTTGGGTGGTGAGGCCAGCGCGACCGAGCCGTCCGCCGCGTAGCGCCAGGGCAGCCCGCCCTCCTCGACCTGGGTGCCGACCCCGGCCGGGGTGAAGAACGCCGGGATGCCGGCGCCGCCGGCCCGCAGCCGCTCGGCCAGCGTGCCCTGCGGGGTCAGTTCCACCTCCAGCTCCCCGGCGAGGTACTGCCGGGCGAACTCCTTGTTCTCGCCGACGTACGAGGAGGTCATCCGGGCGATCCGGCCTGCTCGCAGCAACAGGCCCAGCCCCCAGCCGTCCACCCCGCAGTTGTTCGACACCACGCGCAGACCAGTGGTGCCGGCGGTCACCAGCGCGCCGATCAGGGTGCTCGGGATGCCGCAGAGGCCGAAGCCGCCGACGGCCAGCACCGCGCCGTCGGGAATGTCCCCGACGGCGGCGTCGGGGGAGTCCAGGACCTTGTCCAAGGGATCACCTCATGGGGTGTGGGAGGGGAAGGGATCGCGGCGCCCGGGGGCTGCGCATACGGTTGCGGGTGGCGGTTGCGGGTGGCGGTTGCGGGCGGGTAGGGCGTGGCGCGGCGGGTGACCGTAGCGCTGCCGGGGGCGGGGCGCCGGGTCCGATGCCGGGCTGGGAGCCGGGAGCCGGGAGCTGGGAGCTGGGAGCCGGGAGCCGGGAGCCCGAAGCCGGGAGCCCGGGGCCGTGCCCACCGGGTGCTGCGCCCCTCCCACGGTCTCCGGGCGCGGGGCGCCGCAGCCATGGCGACCACCGCCATGGACGGGCGCCGCCCCGTGTCGGCGGGCCACATCCGGACGCCCGGAGCGCGCTGTCGAGCCGACGGTGTGTCGAACGAAGCCACATCGCGGCGGGCCGCTACGGCGACCGGGCACATGTCGCCGGTCCCACCGCACACCTACGGTTCCGGCATCCACCCCTCCGCACCCCCAGGAGTCGGTCACCATGCGCAGCACCACAGTCCCCACCAGGACCGCCTCCGGCGCCCACCCGGGCGAGGCCCTGACCGGTGGCCCGGCCCAGAAGCTCGCAGCCGTCGCGGTGTGCGTCCTGCTCGCCGCAGGCTGCGCCAAGGCCGGTACCGCCGGGACTGCCGAGGGAGGCGGCGGTGCGAAGGCCCCGGTCAAGGTCGGCCTGGTGTACTCCAAGACCGGCCCGCTCGCCGCCTACGGCAAGCAGTACCTGGACGGCTTCAAGGCCGGCCTGAGCTATGCGACCAAGGGCACCGGCGAGGTCGACGGGCACAAAGTCGAGTTCGAGGAACAGGACGATGCGGGCGATCCGGCGAAGGCGGTGTCCGCCGCCAAGGACCTGATCGGCAAGGGCTACAAGGTCCTGGCCGGCTCCACCGCCTCCGGTGTCGCCCTTCAGGTCGGCCCGATCGCGGCCCAGAACAAGGTGGTCTTCATCAGCGGCCCGGCCGCCGCCGACAAGGTCACCGGCTTGAACAAGTACACCTTCCGTTCCGGCCGCCAGTCCTACCAGGACATCAGGACGGCTGCCTCGTTCATCGGTGACGCCAAGGGTAAGAAGGTCACCGTGCTCGCTCAGGACAACGCCTTCGGGCAGGCCAACGTGGCCGCCGTGAAGGCCGTGCTCGGCGCCCAGGGTGCGACGGTGGAGCAGGTGCTCGCCCCGCCGAGCGCCACCGACCTCACCCCCTTCGCCACCCAGGCCAAGACCGCCAAGCCCGACCTGCTGTTCGTCGCCTGGGCCGGCGACACCGCGTCGGCCCTGTGGACGGCGCTCAACCAGCAGGACGTGTTCACCGACACCAAGGTCGCCACCGGCCTGGACCTGGCCGCCTCCTACCCGCTGTTCGGCCCGGCCGGTGAGAAGATCTCCTTCCTGAACCACTACTTCGACGGCGCTGCCGGCACCCCGGTGGAGAAGGCCATGACGGAGGCCGTCACCGTCGGGGGCGGCAAGACCGACATCTTCACTCCGGACGGCTTCACCGCCGCCCAGATGATCGTGCACGCCATCGAGGCCAACCAAGGCTCGGCGGATGACACTTCGGCGCTGGTCAAGGCCCTGGAAGGCTGGAGCTTCGACGGGGTCAAGGGCCGGACCACGGTGCGCGCCGAGGACCACGCCCTCCTCCAGCCGATGTTCCAGGTCCGGCTGACCGGCACCGGGGCCGCCGCCAAGCCCTCGGTGGAGAAGACCCTGACCGCCGACGAGGTGGCGCCCCCGGTCACCCCGATGGCGGGTTGATCCCGATGCCCGCTCCGGCTTTCTCCACGCCTCCGGCCGCCGCTCTTCTTTCCTCCTCTCCGGTGCTGCGGCTGGACGGACTCTGCTGGTCCGTACGCGGTGTGCCGATCGTCGAGGACGTCTCCTTCTCGGTCGGCGAAGGCGAGTTCATCGCCTTCATCGGGCCCAACGGCGCCGGCAAGACCTCTCTCTTCAACCTGATCTCCGGCATCTACCCGGCGACCCACGGCAGCCTCCACCTCGACGGCGCGGACATCACCACCGAGGCCGCGCACGCCCGCGCGCGCCGCGGGCTCGGCCGGACCTTTCAGACCTCCTCCCTCTGGCCGGGGATGACCGTCGCCGATCATGTCCGGCTGGCGGCCCAGGCAGCAGCCGGACCTCGAGCCTCGTACCGCCTCTGGCGCCGCGCCGACCGCTACCCGGAGCAGGTGGCCGACACGCTCCACCGCACCGAACTCACCCACCGCGCCGACACCCTGGCCGGAGCGCTCTCGCACGGCGAGAAGCGCAAGCTGGAACTCGCCGTCCTGCTCGTCTCCGACCCGAGGCTGATCCTGCTCGACGAGCCGATGGCCGGTGTCAGCGCGGAGGAGGTGCCGGCCCTCACCGAACTGATCCGTTCCGTGCACCGTGAGCTCGGCCGGACCGTCCTGATGGTCGAGCACCACATGGACGTCCTGCTCGGCCTGGCCGACCGCCTGGCGGTGATGTACCACGGCACCCTGCTCGCCCTGGACACCCCCGAGGCCGTGGTGGTCGATCCGACCGTGCAACAGGCCTACCTGGGTGAGGCGTTGTGACCTCCTCTCCGCATTCCTCGACGCATCCGTCCTCCTCCGGCCAGTCGTTCGCTGTGCAGTCCTCCTTTGTGCCGTCCTCCTCCGTCCAGTCGTCCTCCGTCCAGTCGTCCTCCTCGTGTTCGTCCGCGGCCGAACCCCTCCTTTCCGTCCGCGACCTGCGGGTGGTCATCGACGGGCTGCACATCCTGCACGGCGTCGACTTCGACGTGGCCCCCGCCGGAGTCACCGCACTGCTGGGCCGCAACGGCGCCGGCAAGACCACCACCGTGAAGGCCGTCATGGGCCTGGTGCCGCGCACCGGGAGCATTCGGCTTTCCGGTGCTGAGATTTCCTCCCTCCCCACGCATCTGGTCGTCCGTCATGGAATCGGCTACGCGCCCGAGGATCGCGGGATCTTCGCCCGCCTGACGGTCGCCGAGAACCTTCGCCTCGCCGAGCGCGGAGCTCCGGGCGGAGCCGAGGGGAGCGAGCCGAACTACTCGCTCGTCCACGAGCTCTTCCCTGAACTCAAGGAGCGCTCCGGACAGTTGGCCGGGACTCTCTCCGGGGGCCAGCAGCAGATGGTGGCGATCGGCCGGACGCTGCTCAACCAGAACCGGCTGATCATCGCCGACGAGCCCACCAAGGGCCTGGCGCCGAAGATCGTCTCGGAGGTGGCCGAGGTGCTGGCGCGAGCGGCCGAGGCCGTGCCCGTTCTCCTGGTCGAGCAGAACCTCGCGCTGGTCCGCCGGTTGGCGGGCACCTGTGCCGTTCTGGCCGATGGCCGGACCGCCCACCAGGGCGACACCGCCGAGCTGTTGGCCGACGAGGAGGCGGCCCGCCGCCTGCTCGGCGTCGGCTCCCGTCACCCGCTCGCCGGCGGACTCCGGTCCGCCGCCACCCCGGCCACCCCTGTCGTCACCGCGGAGGTGAAGCCCTGATGGACACCGTCGTTCTCCTTTCCTGTACTGGTCTCGGACTCGGTGCGCTGTACTTCCTGGTCGCCTCCGGTCTCTCGTTGATCTTCGGTCTGATGGACGTGCTCAACTTCGCGCACGGCGCCCTGCTCTCCATCGGCTCCTATGCGACCTGGTGGGCCGGCACGGAGGCCGGCTTCTCCTTCTGGCTCGCGGTGCCGTTCGGCACCCTGGTGGGGACTGCCGCCGCCGTCCTGCTCGAGCTCTTCCTGATCCGGCCGCTCTACAGCCGCCCACGCGACCAGATCCTCGCCACCGTCGGGGTCGGTCTCGCCGTACCCGCCCTGCTCATGGGGATCTGGGGCGCGGACGCCCGCCCCTTCCCCCAGCCGGCCCTGCTGGCCGGCACCTGGCACGTGCTCGGTGCGACCGTCCCGGTCAACCGCTTCGTGCTGGTGGCCGCCGCCGGGCTGTTGCTGCTCACTCTTCGGTTGTTCCTCGCCCGCACCCGCTACGGGCTGATCGTCCGGGCCGGCGTCGAGGACCGTGCGATGGTCACGGCGCTCGGCATCGACGTCCAGAGGGCGTTCACCCTCGTCTTCGCCCTCGGCGGGGCGGCCGCCGCTCTGGGCGGCGCCCTCGGCGGCCTCTACTTCGGTTCGGTCAATCCCGGTCAGGGGACCAGCCTGCTCATCTTCGCCTTCGTCGTCGTGGTGATGGGTGGCATGGGCTCCGTGACCGGAGCCGCCGTCGCCTCGGTGGGCGTCGGCCTCGTCCAGCAGTTCGCCAACTACTACACCGGCGCCGGGCTCGGCGACCTCTCGGTCGTCGTCCTGCTCGCCGTGCTGCTTCTCGTCCGACCCCGTGGACTCACCGGGAGGCTCGCGTGAGCGCCGAAACTCCGATCACGAGCACCGGTGGCCCCGCGGTCGCCCGCAGCGCCGCCACCTCGGCAGGGGGGACTGACACCAGCCCTGCCGTGACCGCCATGCCAGCAGAGGGGACTGACACCAGCTCCGCCGACACCACCACTATGGCAAGGGGGACTGACACCAGCCTTGCCGGAACCCATTGTGAACACACGGACGAGCCTGGCGCCATCCCTCGAACAGGTGATTCAGTCGCTAATCGCTGGACACTGATGCACGCAGCGCTACGCTGGTGGCCGATCGCCCTGCTGATCACGCTCCTTGTCGCCCCATACAGTGCGCTTCCCGTCCCGGGACTGCTCGACGGCCCGCTCGGCAGCTCCGGAAGTCTTCAACTCATCGCCCTGTGCCTGCTCTACGGGGCCCTCGCCACCGGCTACGACCTCCTGCTCGGTCGTACCGGACTGCTCTCCTTCGGCCACGCGCTCTACTTCGCCACCGGCCTCTACGCCACCGATCTGGGCATGCTCGAGCTGCGACTCCCGTTCGCCGCCGCCGCGGCGTTCGGCGTCGCCTGCACCGTGCTGCTGGCCGTGCTGCTCGGCTCGGTGAGCCTGCGCGTCACCGGCATCGGCTTCTCCATGGTCACCCTCGCCTTCGCCCAGGCCGGCGCGATCCTGGTCCAGCGCAACCCCGGTGGTGTCACCGGCGGCGAGGAGGGCCGCTCCGCCCCGGCCGACCTGCTGCCGTCCGGCCTGCTCGGGATCGAGAACACCGCCAACCTCTACTGGGTCGCCGTCGGTTACCTGCTGCTGACGGTCGCCGCGGTCCACTGGGCCGTCAACTCCCCGGCCGGCCGGGTCTGGGAGGGCATCAAGGAGAACGAGCGCCGGGTGGCGGTGCTCGGACTGCGTCCCTACGGCTACAAGTTGGTCGCCTTCGTACTGTCCGGCGCGCTCGCCGGGCTGGGGGGAGTGGTCTACCTGCTGCTCACCGGCGGGGCCACCCCGCAGGCTGCCGGCTCGGACACCACGCTCGCACTGCTGGTCATGGTGGTCCTCGGAGGCTCCGGCACCCGTTGGGGGCCGCTGCTCGGCGGCGTTCTCTACACCTGGGCCGACCACCGGCTCGGCGACCTCGCCAACTCGAGCGCCGTCGCGGACCTGCCCGCGGTGCTGCGCGTGCCGCTCTCCCAACCCCTGTTCCTGCTGGGTGCCCTGTTCGTCGCCGTGGTCTACCTGCTCCCCGGCGGCCTGGCCGGACTTCCCGCCCGCATCCGCGCCTCCCGATCCGCCCGCTCGGTCCGAACACTTGTCGGCGTGCCCGCCGGCCGTCCCACCGGAGGTAATCCCGCGTGAGCCAGTCGCCCCTGCAGCACGAGGAGTTGACCGTCCCCGTACCCGGCGGGGACCTGGCCGTCCTGCGATGGCCCGCCGACCGACCGGGGGCTCCGACGGTCGTGGCGGTGCACGGCATCACCGCCAACGGCCTCGCGTGGTACGAGGTTGCCCGCCGGCTCGCCGGACGGGTCACCCTGCTCGCGCCCGATCTGAGAGGTCGCAGCGCCAGCCGCTCGGTCGCCGGACCGTACGGGCTGGCCCGGCATGCCGACGACGTGGCCGCGCTGATCACCGCCCTCGGCGTGGGGCCCGTCGTGGTCGCCGGTCACTCGATGGGGGCCTGGGTCACCGCCCTGACCGCCGTCCGGCATCCCGAACTCGTCCGCCGGGTGGTGCTGGTGGACGGGGCGCTGACTTTCCCGCTCCCGGAGGGCGTTCGCGAGGAGGACGCCCTGGCCGCGGTGCTCGGTCCCGCGCTGGCCCGACTGTCGATGACCTTCCCGGATCGCGCCGCCTACCGGGAGTTCTGGCAGCGACACCCGGCCTTCGACGGCCAATGGTCGGACGGGGTCGACGCCTACACCCAGCGCGACCTCGTCGGTGCCGAGCCCGAACTGCGCTCCTCCTGCGTGCTGGAGGCCGTCCGGATCGACGGTGCTCAGGTCATGCTGGACCGGGAGGCGGCCGAAGCCGTGCACCGGCTGCCCTGCCCGGCCGAACTGCTCTGGGCGGAGCGCGGCCTGCTCGACGAGCCGCAGGGCCTCTACGACCACCAACGGATCGGGTTGTCCGGGCTTGACCGGGAACGGGTGCCGGCCTCGCTCGTGCCGGGCACCAACCACTACTCCATCCTCTGGGGCCAGGCGGGAGCCGACCGCATCGTCAGCCGGCTGCTCGAGGACGTTCCCGCCGCCGGCTGACGGCCCCGGTCCGGAACGACAGGACACCGGAAGAACGGGACACCGGAGGAAACGGGGTGCCGGAACGCCGGAGCCACGGAACGACGACGGCCGGCGGGGTGTTCGCACCCCGCCGGCCGTACCGGCTCGGCTGCTTCCGGCTCAGCCGCCGCCAGAGCGGGTCAGCCCGCCGCGCCGAGGAAACCCTCCCAGCCGCCCGCCGGCGCCTGACCGACGTTGAGCGTGCGCAGCTTGCGCAGGGTCGACTGGTCCTGCACCTCCAGCCATTCGACCAGCTGCCGGAAGGAGACCAGCCGGACCTCGGGCTTGCCCGCGATGGCCTTGAGGGTCTCCTCGACGGCGTCCATGTAGATGCCGCCGTTCCACTGCTCGAAGTGGTTGCCGATGAAGAACGGCGCACGATTGCTGTTGTAGGCGCGCTCGAACCCGGCCAGGTAGGAGTTGGTGGCCTGGGTGCGCCAGTCGCCGTACTTGGACGGGTCGCCCTTGGTGCTGCCGTTGGACTGGTTGGCCAGGATGTTGTAGTCCATCGACAGGACCTGGAAGGTGTGCCCGGGGAAGGGGATGGACTGCAGCGGGAAGTCCCAGATCTTGCCGTCCTGGACCTTCTGCGGCCATATCTGGAGGCCGCCCGCGGAGCTGGCGTCGTACTTCCAGCCCAGCTTGGCGATGGTCGGCAGCAGCGCCTTCTGGCCCTCCAGGCACGGGGTGCGGCCCCCGATGAGCTCCTTCTTGTAGTCGAAGGGGAGCGGGTCGACGTCGGTGAACCCGGTGTTGGTCCGCCACTGGGTGACGAAGCCGATCGCCTGGTCGATCTCGCTCTGCCAGTCGTCCGGGGTCCACATGTTGACCCCGTTCTTGTCCGGGCGGCTGGAGCAGAAGTGTCCGTTGAAGTGGGTGCCGATCTCGTGCCCGGCGAGCCAGGCCTGGCTGACCAGCTTGAGGGTGCTCTTGACCGCGCCGTCCGAGAGGTAGGGGATGTCGGAGGCACCGACGGAGTGCTTCGGCGGGTGGTAGAGCTGGGACTTGCCCTTGGGCAGGGCGTAGATGCCGGAGAGGAAGAAGGTCATCGTGGCCTTGTACTGCTCCGCCAGCTTGAGGAAGCGGGGGAACTGGCCGTCGTCGGTGCCGCCCGCGCCGTCCCAGGAGAACACCACGAACTGCGGCGGGCGCTCGCCCGGCTTGAGCTTCTCGGGCTTGGGCTGGTTCGGCTGCGGGCCGGTGTCCGCGTTGGAGCCGTCGCCGATCGGGGTGCCCTTGGGCACCACGGCCTGGGTCGGGTCGGTGGTGCCGCTCTGGCCGGGGTTCGCGGTGCTGCCGGAGGAAGTCGAGGCGGAGTCGTTCCCCGAACCGGATCCGCTGCTGGAACAGGCAGCGACCGCACCGAGGGCTGCGGTCGCGGCGGTCGCACTGAGCACCGTCCTGCGCGAGATGCTGGTCATGGTCTCCCCTGGGTGCCGACCGCCGGTGGTGAGGGCGGCCCGGGCCGCACCGGTCAAATCAGGCAATTGATGTATTTTCCGCCGTTAGCATTTCATGTCGCCTTAGCGGCTTCCAAGGCCGCGGGGCTCCGACGACAGTCAACACGCCGGGGGCGCCCGCCTGGGCTGCAGGGATTCGTCGTCTGTTGCGGTCTTGTGACGCTTCGCAGTGCGCACCGTCAGGGGAGTACGGTACCGCCGCCCTGCCCGGGCCGGTCAGAGTTCGTCAGCGCTCAGTACCGGTCGTCGCCCGTAAGGGAATTGTGCTCCTGACAGTCTTCCGTGGCCGGAAGGCGCCGGCCCGTCGGGACCGGTCAGAGCGTGGCCAGCCGCCGGTTGCGGCGCACTATTCGGGCGATCGCGGTGCTGATGGCGGTGGCCGCCGCGCAGGAGACCGCCAGACTCAGCCAGGCGGTGTTGAACCAGTGGCTGTTCAGCCAGCCCAGCGTCACGATGTAGGCGGCCCAGACCAGCGCCGCCAGTGCCGACCAGTGCAGGAAGCGGTGCGGATGGGCGGGAGAGTGGCCGATGGCCAGGTCCAGGACGGTTCGCCCGGCCGGCACGAACCGCGCGATCACCACCATCGCGGCCGCCCCGCCGTGCGGGCGCTCGACCAGTGACTGCTGGACCCTGGCCACGCTGGCCGCCAGTTTCGGGCGCCGGGCGAGTCGGCGCTGCAGCGCCGGGGCACCGCGCCGGGCGAGGTGGAGTAGCAGGAGGTCGCCCAGGAAGGAGGCCGTCGCCACGCCCAGGCCGAGCAGCACCGGGGCGCCGTTGATCTGTGCGGTCTTGAGAACGGCCAGGATGACCAGGGTCCCGCTCGGGATGAAGGGGAGTAGGGCGTCGCCGAGTACGGCGAAGAGCGCAAGGGCGCAGATCCACGAGGATCCGATCGCCGCCACGAAATTCAAGGCCTTACTCCCTCCACGCCGCCCTGGGGGAGCAGGTGGCTGCTGGGGTCAACGCTAGCGCCCCGACTTTTCATGCCATGAAGCACCCCGGTGTGCAGGGGATCACGGAGGGCGGCAGCAGCTCACGGCCCCCGCGGCGGGGCACGGCCGGCTCCCGAGCGGAGGCGCGGATCGGGCCCGGCGGCGCGCCTCGGTGGTGCGCCCCGGACGGCGTGCCCCGACGGCGTGCCCGGGCCAAGATCGTCGCCGGACGCCACCGGCAGAGGCGGGCCGGTCGCGGGGCTCGTCGGGCAGGGACCGGAGGGGCAGGGCCGGGTCCGCCGGAAACGGGAACGAGCCCCCGGGGCGGGGTGCCGCGCCGAGGGCTCGCAGGGACGTTCGGCGCTGGTCCAGCCCGACGACCTTGCTGGTAGAACGCGGATCCGCTCGGTGGTCCGCTTCTGATCATCACCCTGCCCGAAGTCGACCACCGATCGCGAGCGCTCAGGCTGGCGACTTCCGACCCTGGCGTGAAGTCGCCATCTGCTCCGGCTTGCTGGCTCTCCGTCATCCGAACGGTCGGTCGGCCCGCTCGCACGAACCGGTCGGTCCGCAATCCGGGCCGCAACCTGGCCCCCGACCCGGACCGCAACCCGGACCGCAACCCGGACCGCAATCCCGCCCGCACCCGGATCGCACCTGGATCAAGCAGCCGGCCCGGGAACAGCGGGCCCGCGACCGTGGTTGACCCCCGTCGGCAGCAGCGACCGCCGGGCCGTCCGAGACCCGCGCGGCCGCCCACGACGGCCGGCTCGGAGGAGAGCCGGACCAAGGACAGCCAGGAGGGCGGACGGCATGACCACCGAGGACCAGCAGGAGCACCGGGCCGGACCGGGGACCGGTGAGGCGATCCGGGGCACCGCCCGCGGCACGGCACCCGCTCCGCTCTCGATCCTCGACCTGGCCACCGTCGGCGTCGGCTACACGCCCAGCCAGGCCCTGGCCGCCACCACCGAGCTGGCCCGCCGGGCCGAACAGTGGGGGTACCACCGCTTCTGGGTGGCGGAGCACCACGGCATGCCCGGCGTGGCCAGCTCGACCCCGGCCGTCCTGCTCGCCCACCTCGGGGCCAACACCACCACGCTGCGGCTCGGTTCGGGCGGCGTCATGCTCCCCAACCACGCCCCGCTGGCCATCGCAGAGCAGTTCGGCCTGCTGGAGGCCCTGCACCCCGGCCGGATCGACCTCGGGCTCGGCCGCGCCCCCGGCACCGACCCGGCCACCACCCGCGCGCTGCGCCGCGGCGTCACCGAGGGCGCGGACGACTTTCCGCTGCAGCTCTCCGAGCTGACCCACTTCCTCGACGGGGACTTCCCCTCCGGCCACCCGTACGAGCGGCTGACCGCCGTTCCCAAGGGCGAGGGCCGTCCGCCGGTCTGGCTGCTCGGCTCCTCCGGCTTCAGCGCCCAGCTGGCCGGCCGCCTCGGCCTGCCGTTCGCCTTCGCCCACCACTTCAGCAGTGCCAATACCATCCCGGCGCTGGACCTGTACCGGACGTCCTTCCGCCCCTCCGCCGTGCTCAGCGAGCCGTACGCGCTGATCGGCGTGAGCGCCGTCGCCGCCGACGACGAGACCGCCGCCCGCCGCCTCGCCCGCTCCGCGGCCCTCGGCATGCTCCGGCTCCGGCGCGGCAACCCCGGCCCGATCCCCACCCCGGAGGAGGCCGAGGAGTACCCGTACAGCCCGGTCGAGGCGGACTTCATCGACAGCTGGCTCGACAACGTGGTGCTGGGCGCCCCGGGCCAGGTCGCCGACGGCCTGGAGGCGCTGCGCAAGCGGACCGGCGTGGACGAGCTGATGGTCACCTCGCACATCCACGGCCACGAGGCCCGGTTCCGCTCCTACGGCCTGATCGCCGAGGCGTACGGCCTGACGGCGACCACCTGAACTCCCTCCCGGACAGCCCTGCCCGGGAGGGGCCGCACCGAACCCGGCGGGGCCGCACCGAACCCGGCGGGCCGCACCGAATTCGGCCGGGCGGCCCGGTCCGCCTGTCCTTCCCCGCCCCGTCGGCCTAGCGGCCGCTCGGGGTGGGGCGGCGCTCCCGGAGTATCGCCGCGACGAGCTCGGCTTCGCCGGGGCGGGCGAAGTACCAGCCCTGGGCGGTGTCGCAGCCGGTCAGCCGGAGCCGCTCGGCCTGGGCGGCGCTCTCGATGCCCTCGGCGGTGACGGTCAGGCCGAGGGTGTGGGCCAGTTGCACCATCGCGCCGACGATCTGCTCATCCGCGTCGCTGCGGCGGGAGCGGTGCTCCGGGTGGACCGGGCGCTCCGCCGGCACCGAAGAGACGGCCGAAGAGGCGGCCGAAGACGCCGCCGGGGCCGCGGTCGGTGCGGGGTCGCGGAAGCCCTCGATGAACGTTCCGTCGAGCTTCAGGACGTGCACCGGCAGCCGGGAGAGGTACGCCAGGTTGGAGTAGCCGGTGCCGAAGTCGTCGATCGCGATCCGCACGCCCATGTCGGCGAGCGCCTGCAGGGCCTGCAGCGGGCGGCCGCCGGGGCCGAGCAGGGCGCTCTCGGTGATCTCCAGCTGCAGCAGCCGGGCCGGCAGGCCGGTGCGTTCGAGGGCCCGGGCGACGTCGGCCACCACGTCGGAGTCCCAGATCTGGCGGGCTGCCAGGTTGACGCTCACGAAGGTCTCGGTGTCCGGGAACTCGGTGAGCCACTGCCGGGCTTGGCGGCAGGACTCCTCCAGCACCCACTTGCCGAGCGGCACGATGGCGCCGGACTCCTCGGCGAGCGGGATGAAGCGGTCGGGGGAGAGCGTCCCGTAGCGGGGGTGGCGCCAGCGGACCAAGGCCTCCGCGCCGTGCACCGTGCCGTCGGCCAGACCGACCAGCGGCTGGTACTCGATGGTGAACTCACCGCGCTCCAGGGCCGGCCGCAGCGCGGTGGCGAGCAGCTGGCGGGTGAGCTGGTGGGCACCGCGGTCCGGGTCGTAGAGGGTCCACCGGGCACGGCCGTCGGCCTTGGACCAGTAGAGCGTCGCGTCGGCGTCCTTGACCAGGTCGGTCGGGGTGGTCTCGTGCACCGACCGCTCGACCACGCCGACGCTGGCGGTGACCACCAGCCGGTGCCCGGCGACGTCGAAGGGACGTTCCAGCACCTCCAGGATCCGTCCGGCCAGCGCGGTGAGCTGCTCGCTGCCCTGGCTGTCGGTGACCAGGACGGCGAACTCGTCGCCGCCCATCCGGGCCACCAGGTGGGCGTCCCGTTCGGACAGCCCGTGCCGCAGCCGGGCGGCGACGGCGATCAGCAGCTGGTCGCCGATGTGGTGGCCGAGGGTCTCGTTGATCGCCGCGAAGCCGTCGAGGTCCAGGTAGCAGACACCCACCCGTCGTCCCTCCGCCGCCACCCGTCGGCCGGAGCCCCCGGAGCTCCCAGACCCCCCGGAGCCCTCGCGGTCGTCGCTGCCCGGAAGGCAGGCGGCGTCGAGCCGTTCGAAGAAGGAGGTGCGGTTGGGCAGCCGGGTCAGCGGATCGTGCAGCGCCTGGTACTCCAGGCGGTCGCCGAGCCGGCGCTGCTCGGTGATGTCCTCGACCAGCGCGAGGGTGTAGAGCGGCTGCCCGGCGGGGTCCCGGATCAGCGAGACGGTCACCTTGCTCCAGACCGTGTGGCCCTCGCGGTGCTTGAGCTGCTTCTCCACGCGGAACCGTTCCCGCTTGCCGTGGACGAGCTCGCTGAAGAGCCGGTGCGGCATGCCCTCCGGGTCGATGATCTCGTGCAGGTGGGTGCGGACCAGTTCACCGACGCCGCAGCCGATCAGGGCGGCGAAGGCGGGGTTGACCTCGATGATCCGGTCCTCGGGATCGATCAGGGCCATGCCGATGACGGCATCGCAGAAGGCGGCGCGCAGCCGGGACTCGCTGGCCCGGAGCGCCGCCAGCAGCCGGTCGCCGGCGTCGCCGTCCACACCGGCGGCCTCGCCGGCGCCCGGGTGGGTACCGGCGGTCAACGGGGCCGAGCAGGTCGGGCAGAGCAGCACCGCCGGACCCTCCAGGGTGCCGCAGGCCGTGGCCGGGGAGGCCGCCTGGGAGGAGGAAGGGGAGGCGGTGGCCGATGCGGTAAGGCCCGCCGGATCGAGGACCGGCGCGGCGAGGTGGCGGTGGTGTGACGATTCCTTGTGCCGCACGCCTGGGTGGTGTGCGTCGGCCCCCTCGTTCTGGCCCGGCACGGCATGCTCCCGTCCGCTGCTGACACTTGACGATGGTCCGCCTGGCCGGTCGGGATTCCGGCGGCCGGCTCCGCACCCTGTCGGGGTCCTAGGGTCGGTCCGCTGCGGGACGTCCGCCGTGGGGCGCTGTCGCGCGGGGACCCGGGTGGAGAACAGGGCGCTTCGGCCGATCATAGGCCGCGATGACAACGCGCGGTGACCGCCGCGAGGGTGATTCGCACCGTTTGTGATCATGCATGGCGGAACGTTCAGACGCCTTCGGTGCACATCACATGAGGTGCGCCGGGAGCGTGTGCGCCGAGACCGCGCCCCCGGGCGCTGGTTGCGCGCCCGGGGGCGGGACTGGGGCCCGGGGGCGCGCCCCGGATACCCGGACACCCAAGAGGCCCCGGACGCCCGGGGAGGCGATCAGGCGAGCTTGGCCGTGAGGGTGATGGTGGTGCCGGTCAGGGCCTGGCTGACCGGGCAGTTGGCCTTGGCGTCCTCGGCGGCCTTCACGAAGCCGGCCTCGTCCAGACCGGGGACCTCACCGGTGACGGTCAGGTGGACGCCGGTGATGCCGGTGCCGGGCTGGAAGGTGACGTCGGCCCGGGTGTCCAGCTTGGTGGGCGGGTTGCCGGCCTTGGTCAGGCCGTTCGTGAGGGCCATCGAGAAGCAGGCGGAGTGGGCGGCCCCGATGAGCTCCTCGGGGCTGGTCTTGCCATTGGGCTCTTCGGCGCGGGCCGCCCAGGAGACGGGGTACTCGCCGATCCCGGAGGAGGCGAAGGTCACCTGCCCCTTGCCGTGGAGGAGGTCGCCCTCCCAGGCGGTGCGGGCGGTGCGGATGGTTGCCACGATCGGTTCCTCCAGTGCTGAGGGACTGTTGAGTCGTCACTTCCGGTCATGCACGCACCAGCCTACGGGCAGCCCGGTCGCGGAGCCGGGCGCCGGACGGTCCGTGGGCTGTCCGGATGTTGGACGGTTCCCCCGAACGGAGTCGGTCCGGCGTGGGTCCCCTGTTAGATTTGCCCGGGCCCGAGCCCGGCCGGCCCACGGTCGGGCGCCCACCCCAGACACCGGGAGCCGACCCGATGACGGACCAGCCCACGACCCCCGACGCCGGCGTGACCGAGGGGATCGAAGACTCGGTACGGGCGGAGCTGACCAGCCTGCGCGAGAGCATCGACAACATCGATGCGGCGGTGGTCCACATGCTGGCCGAGCGCTTCAAGGCGACCCAACGGGTCGGTCGGCTCAAGGCCGAGCACAAGCTGCCGCCGGCGGACCCGGCGCGGGAGCGGGACCAGATCAAGCGGCTGCGGGAGCTGGCTGCCGGGGCCAAGCTCGACCCGGTCTTCGCGGAGAAGTTCCTGAACTTCATCATCGCCGAAGTGATCAGGCACCACGAGGCCATCGCCCGGTCCTGAGGGCGCTGAGGGTGCTGAGGCACTGAGGGCGGCGCCCGGCATCGGAACCCGCGATGCGGCTGCGCGCGGCGGCGATGTCGGGCGCGGCTAAAAGCCGGATTTCGTGAGGCTCCCCGGTTGGCGTAGCGTGCAACTTTCCCCAGCCGGAGAGGTGGAGCAGCGACGATGGCGGTGAACCTGCCCGGAACGTCCGGCGGAGCTCCCAGCGAACCCGCCGAATCCGGCGTACCAGCCGCCCGGGACGCCCAGAACACCCCGCAGGCCCCGCGCGGCCCGAGCAGCCCGCACGAGAACGGTCCGCACAGCGGGAACGGTCCGTACAACCGGCGCGGTCCGCACGAGCATGCCGCCCGGGGGGACGCACCCGGAGGCCGGGCCGGGGCGCGCCGCCGGGCCGACGGTTCGCGCGGTCGCAAGGCCCGTCGGGCCGGGCGCCGTCCCCGGCCGTGGTGGGTCGAGCTGCCGGTGATGGCGGCGGTCGGGCTGGTGGTCGCGCTGCTGATCAAGACCTGCCTGTTCCAGGTCTTCACCATCCCGTCCGGGTCGATGGAGAACACCCTGCGGATCGGCGACCGGGTCGGGGTGAACAAGCTCGCGCCGCTGACCGGCTGGAAGCCGGAGCAGGGGCAGCCGGTGGTGTTCAAGGACCCGGGGAACTGGCTGCCGCCGCAGCCGGTCGACCCGAACCCGTTCACCAACGCCGTGAGCTCGGTGCTGAGCTTCGTCGGGCTGGTGCCGCCGAAGGACGACAACTACCTGGTCAAGCGGGTCATCGCGACCGGCGGCCAGACCGTGCAGTGCGCGGGCACCACGCTGACCGTCGACGGCAGGAAGGTCGACGAGCCGTACCTGCACCCCGGTGACGACTCCTGCGCGGGCATGGACTTCGGCCCGGTGAAGGTGCCCTCGGGCTACATCTGGGTCGAGGGCGACCACCGCAGCGATTCGGCGGACTCCCGCTGGCACCGGCAGGGCCCGGGCGGCGGCGCCGTGCCGGTGGGCAACGTGGTCGGCCCGGTGTCGGCCGTGGTGTGGCCGGTCAGTCACCTCGACTGGTTCGGCTGGACCGGCCGCTGACCCCGGGGTCGCCGGCGCCCACCCGCTCCCGGGCCGCCATGGCACTGGAAGCAGTGGCCCCGGAGACAACAGCCCCTGCCCCTGTCCCAGGCTCAGCCCCCGCCTCCACCGCCGACGGCTTGCTCGTCTGCGCGGCGAAGGCGCCCGCCAGCACCAGCAGGCCGCCCGCGACCTGCGGCAGCCCGAGGTGCTCGCCGAGCAGGACCCAGGCGAGCACCGTGGCGACCACCGCCTCCAGGTTGGCCACCACCCCGGCGACCGGCGGCGAGAGGTACCCGACGGAGACCACGCCGGTCAGATAGGCGAGCACGGTCGCGATCAGCACCATCCAGGCGGCCGGGACCAGGGCGGGCAGGCTCTGCCCGTTCATCACCACGGACCCGCCGAGCAGGCTCCAGTCGGCCTGCCAGGGCCGGGTGAGGACGGTGAGCAGGACGGCGCCGATCAGCAGCCCGTACGCGCTGACGGCCAGCGGGTCGACCGGGCGCTCGCCCCGGCGGCCGGCGTCGGCGAGCAGGAAGTAGCCGACCTGGCAGCAGGCCGCGCCGAGGGCGAACAGCACGCCCAGCGCGTCGAAGCCGAGGCCGTTCCAGACCTCCACCACGCAGGCCAGCCCGGCCACCGCGACGCCGGCGCCGACGGCCGCGCCCCGGCTGATGGGCTTGCGCTGCACGAACCTGACGTAGCCGATCAGCAGCGGCGGCCCGAGGTACTCGATGAGCAGGGCGACGCCGACCGGGATGCGGGAGATCGCGGCGAAGTAGCAGGCCTGGACGCCGGCCACGGCGAGCAGGCCGAAGCCGAGCAGCAGGCCGGGGCGGCGCAGGACGGCGTCCCGGTGCCGGTAGGCGACCGGCAGCAGGGCCACGGCCGCACCGGTGACCCGGAGCCAGACCACGTGCAGGGGGGAGAGTCCGGCCTCGATCAGCGGCTTGGCCGCGGTACCGGAGCCACCGAACGCGAAGGCGGAGACCAGCGCGAGGCCGAGGCCGAGGGTTCTGCCCGAAGGGTGGGTGGGCGAGGCCGTTGATCTGTGCACTGGCGCATTGTGACAGTCATACCGATGCTTCGGTAAGGCGCCATTTCGTCATTTGGTCCTGGTCTCAACTGTCCGCAACGGCGCGCTCACCCGAGCGGGCCGGACCACCGACCCCGTCGGTGATCCGGCCCGTGCCAGTGATCCGCGTCGACGACTTCGCCCGGAAGGCCGATCCGGCGCGGGCCTGATTCGGCGCGGGCCTGTCCGGCGCGGGCCTGTCCGGCGCGGGCCCGATCCAGCCGGAGCCTGATCCGGCCCCGGCCCCGATCAGCCCCCGGCCGCCGCCCCGGCCCCCGTAAGCGCGTCCGTCCCGCCGGTGGGCTGGGTGGTCGGCTGCCCGGTCGGGCCCGTGGTCGGCTGGGTGGTCGGCGTCGGCCGGGAGGTCGGCCGGCCGGTGGGCCGCGAGGTGGGCTGGGTGGTCGGCTGCCCGGTCGGGCCCGTGGCCGACCCGGTGCCGTTCCCGCCGGAACCGGAACCGGAGCCGGCACCTGGGCCGGCACCGGAGCCGGAACCCGTGCCGCCCGAGGAGTTCGCGCCCGAGGTGTCGCCCTGGTTGCCCGCGCCGGTGCTCGGCGTGGCGCTGGTCGACGGGGTGCCGCTCGGCGTGCTCGGGGTGGTCGGCAGGTCGGTGGCGCCCGAGGAGTCGCCGTCGTCCGCCGGGGTCGGGAAGTCGCTCACCGGCTGGCCCTTGAGCGCGGCCTTCATGTAGCTGGTCCAGATCTGCGCCGGGTACTGGCCGCCCGCCGCGCCGTCGATCCCGCCGACGCCGCTCAGGCTGACCTGGGCGCCGGTGGCCGGGTCCTGGCCGAACAGCGCGACCGAGGTGACCAGCTCGGGGGTGTAGCCGACGAACCAGACGGACTTCTGGTCGTCGGTGGTACCGGTCTTGCCCGCCACCGGACGACCCAGTGCCTTGGCTCGCCAGCCGGTGCCGCCCGGGTCGCTCACCACGCCCTGGAGCATCGAGGTGACCTGGTTGGCGGTGTCCGCGCTGATCGCCTGGGTGGTCTTGTGCGCGGGCAGCGCCACGGCCTCGCCGCCCCGGTCCACCGACTGCACCAGCCACGGGGTGATCTGCTTGCCGCCGTTGTCCAGCGTGGCGTAGACGCCGGCCATGTCGAGCACGCTCGGGGTGGCCGCACCGAGCGGGATGGACGGCACCGGGTCCAGCCCCGGGGTGTTGCCGGGCAGGCCCAGGGCGATGCCGGTGTCCTTGACCTTCTGCAGCCCGGTGTCCTGCGCGAGCTGGGCGAAGGCCGAGTTGACCGACCAGTCGGTGGCCTGCTGGAGGCTGATCTGGCCGTAGCTCCTGTCGCCCTCGTTCGGCGGCGCGTACGGGGTGCCCTTGCCGCCGCGGACCTTGCGGCCGCTGGTGCCGTCGTAGATCGTGTGCGGGGTGACGGTCCGGCCGTCCTGGGTCTTGGCGTCGTTCTCGAAGGCGGCGGCCAGCGCGATCGCCTTGAAGGTCGAACCGGCCTGGTAGTCGCGCCGGGTGGCGTTGTCGACGTAGTGCTTCACGTAGTCGACGCCGCCGTACAGGGCGACGACCGCGCCGGTCTTCGGGTCCACCGAGACGGCGCCGGCCTGGGCGGCCGCGTCCTTCTTCCGCTTGTCCGGGTTCAGGGTGTCGTGCAGCTGCGCCTGGACGGAGTCCTGCAGGGCCTGCTGGCGGGTCGGGTCGATGCTCAGCTTGATCGTGTAGCCGCCCTTGGCCAGCTCGGTCTCGCTGATGACGTTGTTCGAGGTGAGGTACTGGGTGGCCGCGTCCACCAGGTAGCCGGACTGGCCGGACAGGCCCGGGTTGGGCTGCGGGTCCTTGACGTCCGGGAAGGTGGTCCTGGCCCGCTCGTCGGCGGAGATCCAGCCCTCCTTGACCATTCCGTCCATGACGTAGTTCCAGCGGTTGACGGCGTTCTGCTTGCCCGCCGGGGTCGCGGTGGCCACGTCGTAGGCGCTCGGGGCGTTCAGCAGGGTGGCCAGGTAGGCGCCCTGGGCCGGGTTGAGCGCGGAGGCGTCGATGCCGAAGTACGCCTGGGCGGCGGCCTGGATGCCGTACGCGCCGCGGCCGTAGTAGGAGGTGTTGAGGTAGCCGGAGAGGATGTCGTCCTTGCTCTCGGTGGCGTCCACCTTCATCGAGATGAAGAGTTCCTTCACCTTGCGGGTGATCGACTGCTTCTGGTTCAGGTACGTGTTCTTCACGTACTGCTGGGTGATGGTGGAGCCGCCCTGGGTGCCCTCGCCCTTGGCGGTGTTGAGGGCTGCCCGGACCAGGCCCTGGACGTTGACGGCGCCCTCGTTGTAGAAGTTGCGGTCCTCGGCGGCCAGCGCGGCGTGCTGGGCGGCGGGGGAGACCTTGTCCAGGCCGACGTTCTGCCGGTTGGTCTGGCCGGTGCGGGTGATCACCGAGCCGTCGGCGTACAGCCAGGTGTTGCTCTGCGCCGTCGCGGCGGCGTGCGCGTCCGGGACCTTCACCAGCGCGACGCCGAGCGCGAACAGGCCGACCCCGAGCAGCAGCGCCGTGGCGAAGCCGAGCAGGGTCATCCGCCAGGTGGGTATCAGCCGGCGCCAGCCGGTGCGCTTGGGGCGGCGCGGCTTCCTGCCGCCGGGTGCCGTGGTGGTGGAGCGCTTGAGCCGCTTGACCGGCCGGAGGCCGATCGACGGCGTGCGGCGGCCGCTCTGGGCGTTTCGGAACAAGGCGCGGCCTTTCCTGCGGGCGGACCGGGCCAGCCTGCACAGACGGGGACATCGGCGGTTGGGGACCTCTGTCCCGATTCCGGTTTACTGCCCAGGACGAGCCGGGCGGGCCCAATGGCTCCGCCGGAACGGCAATCGAGACCGACATCACACGCAAAACGGACGTCGAGGGCCAAAAAATCGGGGAGCCCCTCGCTGCTGCGAGAGGCTCCCCAACCGTCTGTGCGCCGCCAGGGACTCGAACCCCGGACCCGCTGATTAAGAGTCAGCTGCTCTAACCAACTGAGCTAGCGGCGCCTGCTGACCTGGAAAACAATACACGCTTCCGAGGGGTGCCTCGAACCACGCCCGCTCCACCCGGCGCCCCGGGCGCCCCGGCGTCCGTTTCCTCCCGTTTGGGGAGGAGTTTCGCCGCCGACTAGGGTGGAACCGTGCCCACCGGCCCGACCAGCCCCGCCGTCCGGGCGTGCTTCCTGCGCATCGACGGCGTCCCGCTGCACGTCCGCACCGAGGGCAGCGGCCCGGTCTGCCTGCTCACCGGCGGTCTCGGCAGCAGCTGGTTCGACTGGGACCTCGTCGTCCCCTTCCTCACCCCCTACCGCACCGTCGTCCGCTTCGACCGGCCCGGTTACGGGCTGAGCGCCGCCGAGCCGGCCACCGGGCGGCCCGCCCCGACGGCGGCCGGGGAGGCCGAGCGGATCCGCGCGGTGCTGGACGGCCTCGGCCTCGGCGGGCCCTGCACCCTGGTCGGCCACTCGCTCGCCGGCTTCCACGTGGAGGCCCTCGCCCGGCTGCACCCCGAGCGGGCCGCCGGGCTGGTCCTGGTCGACGCCAGCGTCGAACCGCAGGCCCGCCCCCACCCGGCCCCCGCCGCACGGGACCTGGCGGCCCGGGCGCTGGCGGGCGCCGCGACCGCCCTCGCCGTGCCGTACCTGCTCGGCCCGACCGCCCGCCGGATGACCGCCCGGCTGTCCACCGTCCGCCGCGAGGACCTCGCCCCGGCGCCGCTGGTCCGGCACTGCTACCGCACCGGCCGGGCCCTGCGCGCGATGCTCCGGGAGAACTGGCGCTACCTCGACATGGCCGCCGAGCTGGAGGAACTGCGGCGCACCCGGCCGCTGCGCGAGGACCTGCCGGTCACCGTGCTGGCCGCCGACGACGGCTGCCGGACCGGCCGCACCGAGTCCTGGCTGGCCCGGCAGCGGGAGCTCGCGACGCTGCTCGGGGCCGACTACCGGACCACGGCCCCGGCCGGGCACCTGGTGATGTTCGACCGCCCGGACGCGGTGGCCTCCGCCGTACTGGACACGGGCTGAGGCCCCGGAGCGGTCAGGAGCGGTCAGGGGTGACCAGGGACGGTCCGGGGCGGTCGGGGGGCCTCGGCCGTCAACTGCTCATCGCCCTTCTCCGCCGGGCCGCGGCCCGGTTCACGGCCTGGGGGACCGGCAGGCTGTGGGCGAGCTGCCGCACCGCGCGCCGGGTCGGCTCGCCCGCCGTTCCCGGGTAGAGCCGGCGCTCCAGGTGGGTCGTCCCGATCAGCCCGGCCAGCTGGTGGTCCCGCTGCTCCGAGCCGGTGGTCGGGCCGGAGTCGGCGGTCCGGGCGAGCGTCGCCGCCACGCGTTCGGCGATCAGCGCCCCGGCGTCCGGCCGGACGGCGGTCCAGCGGCGGCGTGGCAGTCCGAGGAAACCGGGGGTGCGGACGGTGAGCACGCCCTGCTCGGTCAGCCGGTCCAGGTACCGCCGGGGGCCGCTGCGGTAGCGGAGCGTGGCCAGCGCGTGGTCGAGGGTGGTCCGGCGGCGGCTTTTGCCCGCCCGTTCCAGCTCGGTCAGCACCCTGGCGGCGAGTTCGTCGTGGTCGCCGGACGGCCGGAAGGCGGTGATCCGGCGGTCCTCGACGGTGATGGTGCCCGTCAGCTGCAGCTCGGCGAGGACGGCGCCCGCGATCGCGGTCGGGAAGGCGGTCGGGGAGCGCAGGTGCCCGGACGCCGGATCGGCGCAGAGCAGCAACAGTTCCTCGGCCAGCGGGCGGGGGTCGGAGGAGGTCATGGTGGGAAGGTCTACCCGCCCCGGAAACGCCTCAGGCCGCCCACCGGAGTGGACGGCCTGAGACCTTGCCATGTGCGCCGCCAGGGACTCGAACCCCGGACCCGCTGATTAAGAGTCAGCTGCTCTAACCAACTGAGCTAGCGGCGCTTGCTGACGTGGAAGACAGTACACGGCGCCGGCCCGATCCGCCGAATCGTATTCGGACGGTCACCCACCGCGATCACTGCGGGTGGTGGCAGGCCGCTTGCTGATCCACCCCGTCGAAGCCGTCGAGCGTCGGCCGCTCCCGCTCGCACCGCGCCCGGGCCGTCGCGTCCCGGAGCCCGGCGTAGAGCGGGCAGCGGGTGCGGAAGGCGCAGCCCGTGCGGCGCTCGGTGGGGGAGGGCGGGTCCCCGGCCAGCAGGATGCGGGCGCGGGCGCGCTCGGCGGCCGGGTCGGGCAGCGGGACGGCGGAGAGCAGGGCCCGGGTGTAGGGGTGGCGGGGTCGGTCGAAGACGGCGGAGACCTCGCCCTGCTCGACCGTGCGTCCGAGGTACATCACGCTGACCCGGTCGGCGAGGTGCCGGATCACCGAGAGGTCGTGCGACACGAACAGGTAGGACAGCCCGAGCTCGGCCTTGAGCCGTTGCAGCAGGTTGAGCACGCCGGCCTGGATCGAGACGTCCAGGGCGGAGACCGGTTCGTCCAGCACCAGCAGCTTCGGCCGGACGGCGAGCGCCCGGGCGATGGAGATCCGCTGGCGCTGCCCGCCGGAGAACTGGTGCGGGTAGCGGACGGCGTGCTCCGGGTCGAGGCCGACCTGGCGCAGCAGTTCGGGTACCCGGCGGGCGATCTCCTCGCGCGGGGTGCGCTGGGCACGCAGGGGTTCGGCGACGACGTCGCCGACCGGCATCCGGGGGTCGAGGCTGGCCATCGGGTCCTGGAACACGATCTGCAGTTCGGCCCGGAGCCGCTGGACCTCGGTCCGGGTGAGTTCGGCGGTGTCGCGGCCGAGCAGTTCGATCCGGCCGGTCTCCGGGGCGCCCAGCTTCAGCAGTTCGAACAGCGTGGTGGACTTGCCCGAGCCGGACTCCCCGACCAGGCCGAGGGTCTCGCCCTCCCGCAGGTCCAGTTCCACGCCGTCCACCGCGTAGACCTCGCCGACCTTGCGCTTGAACACCGTTCCCTTGAGCAGCGGGAACGTTTTTCCCAACCCGCTCACCGACAGCACCGGGGTCCGTCCGGAGCGGTCCCCGCCGGAGGGGCCGGCCGGCAGCTCGGGCACGGGGTACACCTCGCTCGGCGCGGGCCGCCGTTCGGCCAGCTCCGCCGACCGCACGCAGGCGGCCTGGTGCCCCTCGTCCCCGCTCAACGGAGGCTCCGCGCTCAACGGAGGCTCCCCGCTCAACGGAGGCTCCCCGCTCAACCGAGGCTCCGCGCTCAACGGAGGCTCCGCCGTCGAGCAGCGCTCCTCCGCCAGCGGGCAGCGCGCGGCGAACGGGCAGCCGGGCGGCAGTTCGGCCATCGGCGCCGGGGCGCCGGGGATGGGTACGAGCGGACCGCCGCGCCCGTCCAGCCGGGGCAGCGCGCCGATCAGGCCGAGCGTGTAGGGGTGGCGCGGGGCCGCGAACAGCTCGTCCACGCCGGCGGTCTCGACCACCCGGCCCGCGTACATCACGGCGACCCGGTCGGCCGCACCGGCGATCACCCCGAGGTCGTGGCTGACCAGGACGAGGGCCGCGCCGGTCTCCTCCCGGGCGGTGCGCAGCACGTCCAGCACCTGGGCCTGGATGGTGACGTCCAGGGCGGTGGTGGGTTCGTCGGCGAGCAGGATGTCGGGCTCGTTGGCGATGGCCATGGCGATCATCGCGCGCTGGCGCATGCCGCCGGAGAACTCGTGCGGGAAGCTGTCCAGGGCCCGGTCGGGGGCCGGAATGCCGACCAGGTCGAGGAGTTCGGCGGCCCGGCGGCGGGCGGTGGCCTTGTCGACCGGCTGGTGCACCCGGACCGCCTCGGCGATCTGGTCGCCGATCCGGTAGACCGGGGTGAAGGCGGACAGCGGGTCCTGGAAGACCATGGCGACCCGGCGGCCGCGGATCGCGGCGAGCTCCTTCCCGGGCAGGCCGACCAGTTCCCGGCCGTCGAGGCGGACCGAGCCGCCGACCCGGGCGGTGCCCGGCAGCAGCCCGAGCACCGACAGCGCGGTGACGGACTTCCCGGAGCCGGACTCGCCGACGATGCCGAGGGTCTCGCCGCGGCGCAGCGTGAGGTCCACCCCGCGGACGGCGGGCACCGGGCCGTGCGGGCCGGCGAAGTCCACCCGCAGGTCCCGGACGGCGAGCAGCGGGGTCTCGACGGCGGTGGTCACTTGGGCTTCCTCCACGAACGACGGGACCGACGGGCGCGACGGGGAGCGCCCCCGGCGGTGGGGTCGAGGGCGTCGCGCAGCCCGTCCCCGACCAGGTTGACGGCGAGCACGAACAGCACCAGCAGCCCGGCCGCGAAGTAGAACATCCAGGGGAACACCGGGGCTTCGGTGGTCCCGGCGGCGAGCAGGGTGCCGAGCGAGACGTCCGGCGGCCGGACGCCGAAGCCGAAGTAGGAGAGCGCGGTCTCGCTCATCACCGCGCCGCCGACCGCGATGGTGGCGTCGACGATCAGGAAGGAGGCGACGTTCGGCAGGACGTGCCGGCTGATGATCCGCAGTGGCCGGACGCCCATGAACCGTGCGGCGCGGACGAATTCGCGCTCGCGCAGGGAGACGGTCATCGAGCGGACCACCCGGGCGGTGATCATCCAGTTGAACAGGGCGAGCAGCAGCACGAAGGCGATCCAGCCGCTGCCGCGCAGCCGGGGCGAGAGCACGGTGATGATCAGGAAGCTGGGGAAGACCAGCATCAGGTCGACCAGGAACATCAGCGCCCGGTCGGTCCAGCCGCCGAAGTAGCCGGCGCAGGCGCCGACCAGCGAGGCCAGCACGGTGGAGAACAGGGCCACCAGCAGGCCGATGATCAGCGACTTCTGCAGCCCGCGGACGGTCTGGGCGAACACGTCCTGGCCGACCCCGTTGGTGCCGAACCAGTGCGCGGCGGAGGGGGGTTGGTGCAGCGCGGTGAAGTCGGGGGTGGCGTAGTCCCAGGGCGTCAGGTACGGGCCGCCGAAGGCGAGCGCGAACAGCAGCAGGATCAGGACGGTGCCGGCGACGGCGCCGCGGGCGGCGAGCAGCCGGGCCAGTACGAGCCGGCCCCGCCCGGTGGCCCGCGGCCGTCCGGCGGGAGTGGAGGAAGATGCGGGTTCGGCAGCGACGACGGTCATCTCAGCTCACTCCGGTCAGGACCGCACGCGCGGGTCGAGGGCGGCGTGCAGGGTGTCGGCCAGGAAGCCGGAGGCGAGCACGACGACGGCGGTGAACAGGTTGATCGCCACCACCGAGTTGACGTCCTGTTCGTTGATCGACTGGATCAGCCACTCGCCCATGCCGTGCCAGCCGAAGATCGTCTCGGTGAAGATCGCGCCGGTGAAGATGCCCAGGAAGCTGTAGGCGAACATGGTCGACATCGGGATCACGGCGGTGCGCAGCCCGTGCTTGAGCAGGGCCCGGCGGCGGGTGAGGCCCTTCGCCTCGGCGGTGCGCAGGTAGTCGGAGCCGAGCACGTCGAGCATGGTGCCGCGCTGGTAGCGGCTGTAGGTGGCGAGGCCGCCGAGGGCGAGCGAGACGGTGGGCAGCAGCAGGTGCAGCGCCCAGTCGGCGAGGTGGGCGCCGAGGCCGCCGGCCAGTCCGGGGGTCTCGTAGCCGGTGAACGGGACGACCTCGTGGCCGGCCGCGTCCTTGGCGGCGATCGCGCCGTTCTTGAGGAACAGCGCGACCAGGAAGACCGGGGTGGAGAGCAGCACGAAGGACAGCACGGTGAGCACCCGGTCGGAGATCCGGTACTGGCGCACGGCGCTCCACGCCCCGGCGGCGACGCCGAGGACCGCGCCGAGCAGGCTGCCGATCAGCAGCAGCCGCAGCGAGACCCAGACCCGGCGGCCGAAGTCGTCGTTGACCGGGGTGTCGTGGATGGTCCGGCCGAGGTCGCCGTGGAGCAGGCCGCCGGCCCAGTGGCCGAAGCGTTCGACGACCGGGGTCCGGTCGTTCAGGTTGAGCGCGGTGAGCTGGCGCTCGACCGATTCGGCGGACGGGCGGGGGACCTTGGCGTCGAAGTAGGTGCGCGGCTGCAGGGCGCTCGCGGAGATCGCGTACGCCAGGAACACGGCGGCGATCAGCAGCGCCGCGTAGTAGCTCAAGCGCTTCGCCAGGTAGCGGAGCATCAGCGCCCGTCCGGGGTGGGGGCGGGGTCGACGCGTCTGGTGGGCATCGGCTGGTGGCCTTCGGTCGGGGCCCGGTCGGGGCGTCAGGTGGCGGGAAGAGCGGTGCAGTTGGCGCAGGGCAGGGCTGTCGGTGAACCCGCAGGTCAGAGTGAAGCACCGTGGTGTTGCGGCCGGATTGCCGCACGTGACTTTTGGATCAGGTGTGCGTTCCTCCCCCTGGTGGCGGATCTGATCCGCTGTTACGTTCCTCTGGCTCGGTGCCGGATTGAGTGCCCATGCTCAAGCCAAGTCATGCCTGTCGCGCCCCAACTCCCGCTTCGCAGACCTCATCAGGGGGACCCTCATGGACGCTTCCACCTCGGCCCGCCGCCTCGGCCGGGCGGCCGCCCTCGCCGTCGCCGTCGCGCTGGCGGTCACCGCGTGCACTTCCGGCGGGGGCGGCTCGGGCGGCGACGTGGCCAAGAGCGAGCCGCCGAGACAGGACTCCCAGGACATCAACGCCAAGCCGCTGGACCAGATCAAGGACGGCGGCGAGGTGCGCTTCGCACTGGACCAGTGGATCACCCAGTGGAACCCGCTCCAGGTGGACGGCGGCAGCTACACCGACACGGTGAACCTGATCCGCACCGTGGAGCCCTCGCTGTTCGGCACCGACGCCTCCGGCACCTTCCAGCCGAACCCCGACTACCTGGTGGAGGCCAAGGTCACCTCGACCTCGCCGCAGGTGATCACGTACAAGCTGAACCCCAAGGCCAAGTGGTCGGACGGCAAGCCGCTCAGCTACCTGGACTTCAAGGCCGACTGGCAGAGCAGCAACGGCAAGGACCCGGCGTACAACATCGCCGACCCGTCCGGCTACGAGCTGATCTCCGCGGTCGAACAGGGCGCCGACCCGACCGAGGTGAAGGTCACCTTCGCCCAGCCGTACGCGGACTGGCAGAACCTGTTCCGCCCGCTGATCCCGGCGGCCGGCATCGCCACCCCGGACGACTTCAACAAGGGCTGGGTGGAGAAGATCCCGATCACCGCCGGCCCGTTCAGGATCGGGACGGCGGACAAGACCGCGCAGACCCTCAGCCTGGTCCCGGACCCGGCCTGGTGGGGGACCAAGCCCAAGCTCGACAAGATCACCTTCCGGGTGATGGACAAGTCGGCGAGCATCCAGGCGTACCTCAACAACGAGATCGACCTCGCCTCGGCCGGCACCGCGGCCGCGTACGGGCAGCTCAAGAACGCCAAGGACACCGCGATCCGGGCCGCCAGCCCGTGGGACGAGGTGCACATCTCGTTCGGTGGCAACGGCGCGCTGGCGGACCAGAAGGTCCGCCAGGCGCTCGGCAGGGCGCTCGATCGCTCGGCCCTGATCAAGATCGCCAACAACGGGGTGCCGGTGGAGTTCAAGCCGCTTGGCAACCACATCATCATGCCCAACCAGACCGGCTACCAGGACAATTCCGGCGACTGGGCCAAGTTCGACCTCGCGGCCGCCAAGAAGCTGCTGGACGACGCCGGCTGGAAGGAGGCCGGCAGCGGTCAGCCGCGGACCAAGGACGGGCAGCCGCTGGAGCTGCACTGGGTGCTCAGCGACGGCACCCAGCAGGCCCAGCTCGACCTCGCCACCGCGGCGGCGGCGATGTGGCAGGCGGCCGGGGTCAAGGTCGACCTGGACAAGGTGGCCGCCAACGACTTCTTCGCCAAGTACGTCACCCCGGGCAAGTTCGACGTCGCCAGCTGGCGCAACACCGACTCGTTCCCGAACTCCAAGAGCCTCGCCAACTTCCGCCTGCCGGTGGGCGACAACTCCTTCCAGAACCCGTCCCGCCTGGGCAGCCAGGAGATCGACGACCTGCTGAAGAAGGCGGCCGGAACGGTCGACCCGGCGGATGCCGCGAAGCTCTACAACCAGGCGGACGCGAAGATCTGGGAGCTCGGCCACACCGTCGAGCTCTACCAGCGGCCGGTCGTGGTGGCGGTCCGCAAGGGGCTCGCCAACTACGGCGCCTTCGGCCTGGGCAGCGAGGACTACAGCAAGGTCGGCTGGGAGAAGTAGCCCGGGCCGCGGAAGAGGCGAGGGCGACCGCACGGCAGGCGCTGGCGAGCAGCGCGGTGATCACGAGGCCGGTGGTGCGGACACGGGTGGGCCGGCTTCGCCGCCCCCAGTGTCCTGCCACCCGCCTTGACCTTCCGCGTTGCCCGCAGGCCGCCCGTGTCGTGGGGCCCCGCAGGGGCCCGCGCTCGCTTCCAACCGGGGGAGAATCTAGCGGGGCGTCGCGGCCGGTCGCGGCGCAGCGCGCGGGGCACGCCCGGAAACCCGCCGCGCTGTCACCCACTTCGCGCACCCAAGCGTCAACTGTCGCTGACAGCAAGGAAAAAAGGGACATACGGGGGCATCGTGCCCGGGGCGCCCATGAACGTGGTTGCCGCACCTGACGCACGCGCTGGAGCACGCGCTGACGCACGGGCTGGCGCACCGGCTGACGAACGGGCCGGCGCGTGGGCCGGCGCCGCACGGGAGCACGCACGCACCGGCGCCGTGCCGGTGCGTGCACCGGGACCGGACCGCTGCCAGGATGCGGGACGGCGAGTCCCTCCCCGAACCCCGGAGCAGCACCGATGGCCAGTGACCCCGCCGAAGCGGCGCCGCGCGCGCAGCACGTCGACCCGCCCCCGGTGCGCCGGATGGTCCCGCGCGACCGCGACGAGCCGCACCGGGTCGCCACCCCGCTGGAACTCTTCTTCGACCTCTGCTTCGTGGTCGCGGTCGGCCAGGCCGGGCGCGAACTCGCCCACTCCCTCGCGGCCGGGCACTACGGCGAGGGCCTGCGCGGCTACGCGCTCGCCTTCTTCGCGATCTGGTGGGCGTGGATGAACTTCACCTGGTTCGCCTCCGCGTACGACTGCGACGACGTGCCGTACCGGATCACCACGCTGGTGCAGATCGCCGGTGTGCTGATCCTCGCCGCCGGGGTGCCGCGGCTGTTCGCCACCCAGGACCTGGCGCTGGCGATCACCGGCTACGTGGTGATGCGCCTGGCGATGGTCACCCAGTGGCTGCGCGCGGCGGCCGCCGAGCAGGGCGAGGCGCGCCGGGTCGCGCTGCGCTACGCGGTGGGGATCACGGTCTGCCAGGTCGGCTGGGTGGTGGTGCTGCTGCTGCCGGACGCCGCCCGGCCGGTGGTCATCCCGATCGGCGTGCTGTGCGAGCTGGCCGTGCCGGTGGTCGCCGAACTGCGGATGCAGACCTCCTGGCACCCGCACCACATCGCCGAGCGGTACGGGCTGTTCACCCTGATCGTGCTCGGCGAGACGGTGGCCGCCGCGACGGTGGCGGTGCAGTCGGCGGTGGACGAGCACGAGGGGCTGGGCCGGCTGGTGCCGGTGGCGGTCGGCGGGCTGCTGATCTGCTTCGCCGCCTGGTGGATCTACTTCGCCCGGCCCGTCCACGAGCACCTGCGCTCCAACCGGCAGGCCTTCGCCTGGGGTTACGGGCACTACCTGGTGTTCGGCTCGGCGGCGGCGATCGGCACCGGGCTGGAGGTGGCGGTGGAGTCGGCCGTGCACAAGACGGAGATCTCCGAGGCGGCCGCCACCGCGGCGGTCACCGTGCCGACCGCGGTCTACCTGGTCAGCGTCTGGTACCTGCACTCCCGGCACACCAAGCGCGGCCCGCTCGCCCAGTCGCTGGCGCCGACCGGGGCGGTGCTGGTGCTGGCCTGCACCGCGCTGGGCGGCTCCGGGGTGCCGGCGGCGGGCCTGGTCTGCGCGGTGCTGATCGCGGTGGGGGTGCTGGTCCACAGCCGGGAGAGCGGGGCTCAGACGGTCTGAACCCGCTCCAGCAGCACCGGTTCGTGCCGCGCCAGCCAGTCCAGGTAGGCCGGGCTGACCTTGGCCAGATCCAGGTAGGCGGCGCGCAGTTCGCCGTACAGCGCGTCCAGGGCGGGCGGGCTGAGCACCCGGGGTCGCCAGGTGAACAGCAGCCGGACGGCCAGCGGGTCCCCGTGCACCGGGCGGACCACGGTGCCGGGGCCGGGCAGTGAGGTCGGCTGGCAGGGGCGGACGGCCTCGCCGGAGGCGACCAGTTCGGCGGCGGTGGCGTTGTCCCGCACCTGCACCACCCGGGGGTTGAGCCCGGCCTCGCTGAACACCCGGCGCATCGCGGCGTACTCGTGGTCGGCGGTCGGGTCGACCATCCAGGTGTCCTCGGCGAGGTCGGCCAGGTGGACGGCCGGCCGGGCGGCGGCCGGGTGTCCGGCGGCGAGCGCGACGAACTGCGGCTCGCGGGCCATCAGCACCCGGTGCTCGGCGCCCGGCGGCACCCGCAGCGGGAAGCCCTCGCTCTCGTACACGAAGGCCACGTCCAGCTGGTCGGCGGCGACCATCCGCAGCAGCGCGCTGGCGGAGATGTCGACGTGGATGGTGGTGTCGGTGTCCGGCAGCCGCTCGTGCACCCGGCGCAGCCAGGCGGCGACCGCCCGGCTGCCGACGCTGCCGATCCGCAGCCGGCGCTGGTGGCCGGGGCCGGTGGTGTCCCGGGCCTCCTGGCGGGCGGCGGCGACCAGGGCGGCCATCTCGCTGATCACCGGCCGGGCCCGGGACAGCACGGAGTGGCCGAGGGCGGTGGGCCGGCTGCCGGTCTGCTCGCGGGTGAACAGGGTTCCGCCGATGGCCCGTTCGATCCGGTGCAGCTGGGTGGTGAGGGAGGGCTGGGTCATGCCGAGCTGGAGCGCGGCCTTGCGGAGGCTGCCGGTGTCGGCGATCGCGCACAGCACCCGGAGGTGTCTCACGTCGAGCTCCACGACGGGAGCATAGACGTCACCCAGCCACCTCGCCAAGGACATGACAGGAGATCACGAGCCCGCCGGCGCCGAGCCGGGGCGCCGCACGGCGTCGAGCCGGCGCGCCATACGGCCCGGCTATCGCCACTTGGCATCATCCGCGACGGGCCCGGACGGGTCGAAGCTCGGACAGCACACCGCCCCGGCCTCCGCCGGGACGGCCCCCACTGTGCGCCGCCGCCGTGCCCGGCCCCCACCGGCCCCGGCGGGTCGGCGCGCCGCGAAACCCGGAGCCCCCATGAAACGATCCGTGCTGTCCGCCGCCCTGGGCCTGGCCCTGGCCGCCGGCCTCGCCGCACTGCCCGCCACCGCCGTCGCCGCGCCGGCGGTGCACGGCGACACCGCATCGACGTACGCCGGTTCGACCGAGTGGGCCGCGAACAACCAGGCGTTCTTCCGGGCCGTGCTGGCCTCCGCCAGGGCCAGGCAGGCCGCCGACCCGTGGCTGCAGACCGTCACCGTCACCTACGACACCACCAGCGCGCCCTCCTTCGCCGGCGACATCGCCGACGCCGCGCAGATCTGGAACAACTCGGTGCACAACGTCCGGCTCCAGGAGACCAGCGGCACCGGCGACTTCTCCTACACCGAGGGCGACGGCAGCGGCTCGTACGCCAGCACCGACGGCCACGGACACGGCTACATCTTCATCGACCACCAGCAGGCCCAGGAGTACTACTCGCTCCGGATCGTCGCCCACGAGACCGGACACGTGCTCGGCCTGCCCGATGACTACGCCGGTCCGTGCAGTGAACTGATGTCGGGTCACGGTCCCGGCCCGTCCTGCACCAACGCGCACCCCGACGCCATCGAGAGCGCCCAGGTCGACGCGCTCTGGGCGAACGGCGTGGCGGAGCCCAACTGACCTGAGCTCAGGGCGAGTCGGGTGCGGCGGCCCGCCCGGCCGGAAACGGGCGGGCCGCCGCACGGGTGCTTCCCCGAGTGGGAGCCTAGCCGCCCCCGGAACGGAATGCCAGGGCCATGGCTGGGTCAAGACGAGTAAAAGACCGCCGAAATCCCGAGGGCTGCCGGGGGATTGGGCCGGGCTATCGCGGGTTGACGCCATCCGCGCGGCCGCCGGACTGTCCGAAGCTCCGGGGACCCCCACTACTCCGGCCCGTGCAGCGAGCTGATGTCCGGCGGCGGCCCCGGCCCGTCCTGCACCAACCCGTACCCGAACAGCACCGAGCGCAGTCGGGTCAACTCGCTCCGGGCACGCGGCTGACGGCTGTGACGAGCTCGGACCGGCCGCTCGGCACGGCCGGTCCGGCGGCGCGTACGGGCGGCGATGTCGGTGTCACGTGCGAGCATGCGGGCCAGACCCGTTCGCCCCCGATCCGCAAGGTGCCGCCGCCATGCCCCGTTCCGTCCCCGATCAGCTCGCCGACCTCCCGTACGCCGAGCTGCTGCGCTCGCACACCGGTCCGCTGCGCAGCGACGCGCGGTACGACACCACGCACTTCGACGGCGGCGCGCACACGGACGAGTCGGGTGCCGGCGCCGTCTTCCTGGAGTGCGCCTTCACCGGGGTCGCGCTCAGCGGGGTCAAGCTGCGCCAGGCCCGGTTCAACGAGGTCTGGGTGCAGGCCGGCCGCTGGGTGGCCTGCGACCTGAGCGACACCGAGTGGCAGGACAGCGACTTCGTCGGCGGCGTGCTGGCCGGGGTCGCGGGCTACGGCGCCGCGCTGCGCCGGGTGGTGTTCCGCGGCTGCAAGCTGGAGGCGGTCAACCTGCGGGCGGCCGTGCTGCGGGACGTCGTCTTCGAGGACTGCCTGCTGCGCGATGTGGACTTCGGCGAGGCCAGGCTGACCGGGGTGTCCTTCCCCGGCTCGACGCTGGAGGAGGTCCGGCTGCGCGGGGCGACGCTGAGCAAGACCGACCTGCGCGGGGCCGCCCGGCTCGGTCTGGCGGACGGCCACCAGGGCCTGCGCGGAGCCGTCATCAGCTCGACCCAACTGCTCGAGCTGGCACCGCAGTTCGCCCATGCGCTGGGAATCGAGGTCAAGGACCGCTGACCCGCCTCCCGTTCCTCCCCGACGGATCAGCCGGGCGTTCAGCCCGGCGTCGCCCGGTGACACCCGGACGAACAATCCGACAACCCTGCTGCACGCATCTGGTGGCCCGCTCCGATCGCGGTGGAGACTGCTCCGCGATCGATGAGCCCCGACTTGTGTACACAACATCGCCAGCGAAGGGACGGACCGGGCTGATGGCCGAGTTGAGTCGTAGGAAGTTCGTGACGCTGTCCGGAGCGGCCGCGGCCGGTCTCGCGGCGGCCGGCACCGGCGCCGCGGGGACCGCGGCCGCCGCGACCGCATCCACCACCACGCTCAGCACCACCGGCACCATCACCGACGTGCAGCACGTGGTGATCCTGATGCAGGAGAACCGCAGCTTCGACCACTACTTCGGCACCCTCAAGGGCGTCCGCGGCTTCGCCGACAAGGCCACCATCCGGATCTCCGGCGGCTACAGCGTCTTCAACCAGCCGAACGGCCTGTTCGCCCGTCAGTACCCGTGGGCCTTCAATCCCTCGGGCGCCACCGGCTCCCCGGAGACCCTGGCGCAGTGCAACGGCGACCTCTCGCACGCCTGGTCCGACCAGCACAAGGCCTGGAACGGCGGCAAGATGGACTCCTGGGTGTCCGCCAAGGGCACCGTCCGCACCCTCGGCTACCTGCAGCGCGGCGACATCCCGTTCCACTACGCGCTGGCCGACAACTGGGCCATCTGCGACGCCTACCACTGCTCGGTGCTGAGCGCGACCGGCCCCAACCGCACCTACCACTGGTCGGGTTGGATCGACCCCAGCGGCACCGCCGGCGGCCCCGCCTACGACGGCGGATCCGAGTCCAACCTGCGCTGGCAGACCTACGCCGAGGCGCTGGAGAACGCCGGCGTCAGCTGGAAGGTCTACCAGAACGCCAACGACAACTTCGGCGACAACGCCCTCGCCTACTTCAGCCAGTTCGCCAACGCCGCGGCCGGCAGTCCGCTCGCCGTCAAGGGCATGGGCTCCGTCCCCGCCGTCACCGGCCGGACCCCGGACGACATCGCCGCCGCGATCAGGTCCGACGTGCTGAACGGCACCCTGCCGCAGGTCTCCTGGATCGTCGCCGACCAGCAGTCCTCCGAGCACCCCTACGCCACCCCCGAGGACGGCGCGCACTTCGTCCACCTGGTGATGGACGCCCTGAACGCGGACCCCAACGTGTTCAACTCCACCGTCCTGCTGATCAACTACGACGAGAACGACGGCTTCTTCGACCACGTCCCGCCACCGGCGGCGCCCGCCGGCACCGCGGACGAGTTCTACAACTCCACCAACATCGGCCTCGGCTTCCGCGTCCCGCTGATCGCCGTCTCCCCGTGGAGCCGCGGCGGCTGGGTCAACTCCGAGACCTTCGACCACACCTCGGTGCTGCGCTTCCTGGAGGTGTGGACCGCCGCCATCGGCAAGCCGGCCACCAGCCCCAACATCAGCGCCTGGCGCCGGCAGGTCTGCGGCGACCTCACCTCGGTCTTCGACTTCGCCAACCCGGTGTACGGCATGCCCGCGCTGCCCGACACCTCCCAGACCATCGGCCTGTCCACCTGCGGCCCGCTGCCCAACCCCTCGCCCGGCAACAACGCGCTGCCCGCGCAGGAGCCCGGCACCCGCCCGGCCCGCGCCCTGCCGTACCAGCCCAACGCCAACCTGGACCACTGGGACGCCGACCCCAGCGGCGTCATGCACGTCTGGCTGAAGATGTCCAACGACGGCGCCGCCCGGTCCGCGCACTTCGCCGCCTACGCCAACGCCTACCGCAGCGGCGGCCCCTGGCAGTACACCGTCGGCTCCGGCAGCCCGGTCACCGACTTCTTCAACTGCGGCACCAACGGCTTCGGCAACGGCAAGTACGACCTGACCGTGGTCGGCCCCAACCGGTTCCTGCGCCGCTTCACCGGCGACCTCACCCAGCCGGGCAAGAACGCCGCCGTCACCGCCTCCTACGCGGTCGAGCCGGGCACCGGCAAGCTCGCGGTCCACTTCAAGCTGGCCAACTCCGGCACCACCCCGATCACCTTCACGATCACCTCCAACAACTACCGCACGGACGGGCCCTGGACCTACCAGGTCCCGGCCGGCGGCAGCACCAGCGACTTCTTCAACGCCGTGGCCTACCAGAACGGCTGGTACGACTTCACCGTCACGGTGAACGTCGACGGCAGCTGGTCGCAACGCTTCACCGGCCACCTGGAGACGGGCGCGCCCAGCGTCAGCGGCTGACCCGGCTCACCCGAACGGGCCCCGGCGCGGGAAGCCGCGCCGGGGCACCGGGAGCCGGAGGGAGCCGACGACGGTGCCACCGAACGAGCTCTCCCCCCTCACCCGTACGGGCCGCGCGGGAACCACGGGTCGTGGACCTCGCGGGGCCCGTACGGCGTCAGCAGGGTGAAGGTGTGCACGCCCGCCGCGTACTCGGCCAGCTGGACCGCGCCGTAGCGGGTCTCCAGTTCGGCCTGTACCGGCACCGGCAGCTTGCTCAGCGCCCGCCGCAGCTGCAGCGCGTCGCGCCGGCTGATCGGGTGCGGGGCGCGCAGCACCAGCCGCAGCGGGCTGAGCGGCCCGGCGACCGGGACGCCGGTGCCCAGTTCGTAGCCGACCGCGCCGATCGGGCCCCAGGCGAGGCGGTGGTCCGCGACCAGTCGGCCGACCTCGGGCAGCAGGGCCAGCGCCGGGACGTCGGTCACCCGCTCGGGGGCGAGCCGTGCCCGCCGTTCGGCCAGCTGTTCGGGGCGCAGTGTGCGGGCCACCGCCGCCCAGGGGGCCAGGGCGTCCAGCCGCTGTCCGGCGCGCGGGCCGCGGGTGGTCACCGGGATCCAGTGCTCGGGCGCCGCCTCCGGGTCGCGGGTGCAGCGCCGCGGCCGCGGGACGTCCACCGGGGTGCCGACCACCGAGGGCGCCCGGCCGACCGTCACCCACGGGTGCGCCCGCAGGACGGTGCGCGCCCAGTCCGGCAGCTCGCCGCCGGTCAGCGGGCGCAGCGAGCTGGGGCACTGCATCAGCAGCAGGTCGTGGGTGCGGGGCAGCCGCCCGTCCAGCGCGGCCAGCGGGCCGACCCGCCGGCGCGGCCCGTCGTGCAGTTCCTCGGTCGAGTTCCTCACACCGCCACCTTGCGCCCGCCGGGCGGCCCCGACCACGGCCCTTCGACGTGTTCCACCGGGACCAAGGGCTCAAGGTGCATCCGTGCGTGCCCGGTGTGAGAGTGGGGGCAGCCCGGAATTCCGTCGTTCCGTCCCCTCAGGAGGAGGAGTCATGGGCATCTTGGACAGGTTGTTCCACCGGTGGCCGCAGCACGGGAGCACGGGGGAGGACGCCGCCCGGCGCGCCGCCCTCGCCCACGACGAGGCGGCCGACGCGTACAGCAACGACATCGAGCGGACCCGGGAGGCCCAGGAGAAGCTCGCCCAGGAGGAGGCCGACCGCCGGGCCGCCGAGAACATGACGGCCGAGGGCGACCCCTGGGACTGAGGCCCCACGCCTTCAGTGCCATCAGTGCGCCCGCGGCGGCAGCGGCGGGCGCCGCAGGTCCGGCCGGGGCGTGGACTCCGGCGGGGGCGCCGCCGCGGGCGCGTCCTCCAGCAGCTCCAGGGCCAGCTGGACGGCGGTGACCAGGTCCGGGTGGCGCCCCCGGGCCCAGTCCTGCGGGGTGCGCAGCACGTGCACGTCGGGCTCGACGCCCCGGTTCTCCACCGACCAGCCGAGCCCGCCGCTGAACCAGGAGGCGTTCTTCGGCACCGAGATCTGGGTGCCGTCGCCCAGGGTGTGCCGCCCGGTCATCCCGACCACCCCGCCCCAGGTGCGGTTGCCGATCACCGGGCCGAGGCCGAGCAGCTTGATCGCCGCGATGATCACGTCCCCGTCCGAGCTGGTCGCCTCGTCGGCGAGCGCCACCAGCGGGCCGCGCAGCGCGTGCCGGGGCCAGCGGACCGGCTGGCGGCCGCGGCTGAAGTCCCAGGCGAGGACGTGCCGGGTGAGCTTCTCCAGGACCAGTTCGGAGACGTTGCCGCCGGCGTTGCCGCGCACGTCCAGCACCAGCGCGGGCTTGTCCAGTTCGCGCCGCAGGTCCCGGTTGAACTGCGCCCAGCCGGAGCCGCCGAGGTCCGGGATGTGCAGGTAGCCGCACCGGCCGTCGCTCAACTCCCGGATCAGGGCGCGGCGTTTGACGACCCAGTCCTGGTAGCGGACGGCCCGCTCGTCGGTCAGCGGGGTGATCGTGATCCGCCGCACCGGGCCGTCCGGGCCGCTGCGCAGGGCCAGTTCGACGGTGGTGCCGCCGGTGCCGGCCAGCAGCGGACCCGGTCCGCGCACCGGGTCCACCGGGCGGCCGCCGACCTCCAGCAGCTCGTCGCCGTCCTGGACGCCCTGGGCGGCGAGCGGGGCGCGGGCGCGCGGGTCGGAGGACTCTCCGAGCAGCACCCGGTCGACCAGCCAGCGGCCGTCGGGGGAGCGGTGGGCGGTGGCGCCGAGCAGGCCGAGCGGCTGCTGGGCGAGGGTGGGGCCCTCGGCGCGCCGGGAGGGGGTGACGTAGGCGTGCGAGGTGCCGAGTTCGCCGAGGAGTTCGCGCAGCAGGTCGGCGAAGTCGTCGGGTGAGCAGACCCGTTCCAGCAGCGGCTCGTACTGGTCGACCAGCGCGGGCCAGTCCAGGCCGGACATCCGCTCGTCCCAGAACTGGTCCCGGACGATCCGGGCCGCCTCGTGGTAGGCCTGGCGCCACTCGGCGGCCGGGTGCACGGTGTGGGTGATCCGGCGCAGGTCGACGCTGGTCCCGGCGGAGGGGGCGCCGACCGGGATGACCCGCAGCGTCCCGGCCGAGTAGACCGCGATCGAGCCGCCGTCCCCGGAGACCGCGTAGCCGTCCAGCTTGTCGACCAGCGTGGTGCGGCTGCCCCGGGCCAGGTCGAAGTACTCCAGCGAGGGGCGGCCGGAGGTGTCCTCGGGGCTGACGAAGGTCTGCCCGAGGGTGCCGGAGATCGGCCAGCGCAGCCAGACCAGGCCGCCGCGCACCGCGTCGGTGGCCGAGTACTTGGAGGCGATCACCGGGAACTGCAGCAGCCGGTCGCCGATGCCCTGGGGGTCGACCCGGACGGTGCCGTCGCCGCCGCCGTCCCCGCGCGGGGCGCCGTCCTCGGCGGGCGCGGCGAACGGGGAGGGGGTGTCGGCGGTGAGCGGGACGAGGTACGGGCGGCAGCCGACCGGGAAGGAGAGGTCGCCGGTGTGCACGTCGTGGACCGGGTCGAAGCCGCGCCAGGACAGGAAGGCCAGGTAGCGGCCGTCCCGGGTGAACACCGGCTGCTCGTCCTCGAAGCGGCCGTCGGTGACGTCGGTGGTCGGTGCGGGCGCGTCGGTGCGGGTGAGCCGGATCCGGCGCAGCGAGCGCCCGGCGGCCGGCTGGGACCAGGCGATCCAGTGCGAGTCGGGGGAGAACCGGGCGCTGGCGACCGGTCCGTAGTCGGAGGCGGCGAGCTCGCGGACCTCGCCGTCGGCGGCGGAGACCAGCAGCAGCCGCCCGTCCGAGGTGGTGACGGCGAGCCGGGCGCCGTCGGGGGAGGCGGTGAGCTCCAGGACCCGGCCGAGCCTGCCGACGGCGAGCACCCGGTGGTGGTGCCGCTCCGTGAGTTCGGGGGGGACGTCGTGGCCGGGCAGCGGCATCACCTCGATCGCGTCGGCGCCCTGCGCGTCGGTGATCCAGGCGGCCTCGCCGGTGTACCCGAGCACCACCGGCAGCCGGGTCCGCACCCCGGGGGTGTCGGCGAGCGTGCGGGCCGGTCCGTCCTTGTGGGTGAGCCAGTACTGGCTGCCGCGCACGGTGATCACCCCGGCCCGGCCGGTGTGGTCGCAGGCGAGGTCCTTGACCTGGTTGGCGGCGTTGACCTGGTACGGGCGGCGGCCGGCCCGGGCGCCGCCGAGCGGCACGTGCAGCCGGCGCGGGGCGGGGGCGTCCAGGCCGTCGAGCAGCCAGAGGTCACCGGCGTGCTGGTAGACGATCCGGGAGCCGTCGGTGGCGGCCTCGCGGGCGTAGTAGGAGGCGTGGTCGGTGTGCCGGCGCAGGTCACTGCCGTCGGGGCGGCAGGAGTAGAGGTTGCCGATGCCCTCGTGGTCCGAGAGGAAGGCGATCCGGTCGCCGACCGGCATGGGGGAGGAGAGGTGGCCGGTGTGCTCGGGCAGGATCAGTTCGCCGTCCACCCAGAGCCGGCCGACCGCGCCGCCGCGGTAGCGCTTCCAGGCGGCGGGCTCGTGCGGGGCGGAGCCGGTGAGCAGGACGGTCCGCTCCCGGCTCATCTGGGCGTCGCCGACCGGGCCCCAGGGCATCCGGCGGCCGGGGGAGCCGTCCGGGGGCAGCGCGTGTGCCCAGGTGTAGTGGCTGAAGGGCTCGTGGAAGGAGGTGACGGCCAGCACCTCGCCGTCCGGCAGCCAGCCGCGCACCCGGGTGTCCTGGCTGCCCCAGTAGCTGAGCCGGCGGGCCCCGCCGCCCTCGACCGGGGCGGTCCACACCTCGGGGGCCAGGCCGAGCCAGCTGGTCCAGGCGAGGGTGGTGCCGTCGGGGGAGAACCGGGGGTGGCTGACCCGGGTGCGGTCGCAGCCGACCCGCCAGGCCCGGCCGGTCGTGGCGGCCCCGCCCTCCAGCGGGGCGAGCCAGACGTCGTCCTCGGCGGTGAAGGTGAGTAGGTCGCCGCGCAGGTGGGGGTATCGGAGGTAGCCGGGCGGGGTCACCCCTCCATCCTTCGACGGGGCCTCACCCCCGGCAACCGGGGCGCCCCCGGCCGGGACATTGAACCTGACACCCGTGTGAGGTCCGAGCATGGCCCCATGGCGACCACACGGCTCACGACCCCCGCCGTGCGACCGGCGCTTCCGCTGCCGGCCCTGCTGGCACCGGCCACCGCGGTGTTCGTCACCGCGCTCACCGAGACCCTGCCGGCCGGCGTCCTGCCCGGGATGAGCGACGCCCTCGGCGTCAGCGAGTCCGCCACCGGGCAGACCGTCACCGGCTACGCGGTCGGCACCGCCGTCACCGACGATCCGCTCCCGCCCCGGAGGCGAGCGGGCGAGTGGCTGCGGAAACGCCGGAAGGCCCTTCGCTCTCGCGAAGGGCCTTCCGGCTGTCTGTGCGCCGCCAGGGACTCGAACCCCGGACCCGCTGATTAAGAGTCAGCTGCTCTAACCAACTGAGCTAGCGGCGCCTGCTGACGTGGAGAACATTACCTGGTCAGCGGCCGAAACACACAATCGGCCCGGACTGCCCCGGTCCGCTCAGGCCGTGAGCACCACCTTGCCCCGGACGTGCCCGGTCCCGACCAGCCGGTGCGCCTCCCCGGCCTTCTCCAGCGGCAGCGTCTCGGCGATCTCCAGCCGCAGCCCGCCCGCCTCCCACAGCCGCACCAGCTCGGCCAGCCGCTCGGCCGTGCGCGGCCCCCGCAGCCCTCGGACACCCAGCCGCTCGGCCTCCGGGTAGTCGACCACGGTGCCGATCCGGTCCCGGTCGGCGACCCGCTCGACGGAGGCCGCCAGGGCGCCCCGCCCGGCCGCGTCGAACGCCGCGTCCACCCCCTGGGGCGCGACCGCGCGGACCCGCTCGACCAGCCCCTCGCCGTACGTGACCGGGACCGCGCCCAGCTCGCGCAGGTAGTCGTGGTTGCGCTCGCTCGCGGTGCCGATCACGGTGGCGCCCCGGGCCCCGGCGAGCTGGACGGCGACGGTGCCGACCCCGCCGGCGGCGCCGTGCACCAGCACGGTGTCGCCGGGGCCGACCCCGAGCAGGGCGAGCGCCAGGTGGGCGGTCTGGCCGGAGGCGGAGAGCGCGCCGGCCTGCTCCCAGGGCATCCCGGCGGGCTTGGCCACCAGCTGGGCGGCGTCCACCGTGACCAGCTCGGCCTGGCACCCCAGCATCCGGAAGCCCAGCACCTCGTCGCCGACCCGCCAGCCGTCGACGTCCGGCCCGAGCCGGTCCACCACCCCGGCGAACTCGTTGCCGAGGACAAACGGCGACTCGACCACCAGTCCCGGCGGGCGGAAGCCCTCCCGGATCGCCAGGTCCACCGGCTGCACCCCGGCGGCGTACACCCGCACCCGGACCTCGCCCGTTCCGGGCTCGGGGTCGGGCACCTCGGTGACCCGCAGGACCTCGGGACCGCCGGGCCTCGGTACGGTGACCGCCTTCATGGGGACTCCTCTCGCCGGTTCGCTGGTCGAACGTCCCCGATCCTCGAACCTGAAGCGAGCTTGAGGTCAAGCGCCGGTTCGGCGCGTCCCCACCTATGGGGCGCATTGTCAGATTTATCCTGGGCGGCGCTCAGCCGTCTGTGGCCGATCCGTCGCCGATTCCGCCACCGATCCGCCGTCGAGAGGAACCTCCCCGTGGGCCAGCTGCCCCTGTTCTTCCTGGTGCCGCTCGCCTCCGTGGTGACCATGCCGCTCGCCCGCAGGGAGCAGGCCGTGCGCCGACTCTGGTGGCGGGCCGCCAAGGCCGGGCTCAAGCGGCTCGGCGAACTGGAGGAGCAGGACCGGCTGCCCGCCGAGGTCGCCGACCGCCTGCGGGACCGTCAGCACGACCGGCTGGCCCGGCTCTGCCCGGAGAACCACACCGAGGCGAAGCAGCGCCAGGCCCAGTGGCGGGCCGCCGCCGAGGTCGAGCAGGAGATGATCGCCGCCTCCCGGCGCGAGATGCTCATCGCCCGCAGTGAGCTCGGTGCCGACCCGGAACTGGTCGACCACGTGCTGCGCGGGCTGGACCCGCGCTCGGAACGGAAGTGACGGACCGGCGGAAGTGACGGGCGGTCCGCGCACGCCGGTCGGAATGTGCGCGACCCCCTCCGGGGTTGCATAGGCTGAACCCGGGCAGGCCGTCAACGGAGTCGGCGCACCACCAGTACCGCCACGACCTCGCGAACACACCCTCACGCCTGGCCCTGCCGGTTTCTGCACCCAGATGAATCGAGGACCCACCGATGTCGGAGACCCGCGCCGACGCCCGCACCCCGCTCGACCGCACCCCGCAGTGGGCCGCCCTGGCCAAGCACCGGTCCGAGCTGGGCGAGACCCACCTGCGCGAGCTGTTCGCCGCCGACCCCGAGCGCGGCCGCACCCACACCCTGCAGGTCGGCGACCTGCACGTGGACTACGCCAAGCACCTGGTCACCGACGAGACGCTGGAGCTGCTGCGCGAGCTCGCCGCCGCCACCGGCGTCGCCGAGCTGCGGGACGCCATGTTCCGCGGCGAGAAGATCAACATCACCGAGCGGCGCGCCGTCCTGCACACCGCGCTGCGCGCCCCGCGCGACGCCGTCATCGAGGTCGACGGCGTCAACGTCGTCCCCGGCGTGCACGCCGTCCTGGACAGGATGGCCGCCTTCGCCGACCGGGTCCGCAGCGGCGAGTGGAAGGGCCACACCGGCAAGCCGATCCGCACCGTGGTCAACATCGGCATCGGCGGCTCCGACCTGGGCCCGGCGATGGCCTACGAGGTGCTCCGCCCGTACACCAAGCGCGACCTGGACGTCCGCTTCGTGTCCAACGTGGACGGCGCCGACCTGCACGAGGCGGTCCGCGACCTCGACCCGGCCGAGACGCTGTTCATCGTCGCCTCGAAGACCTTCACCACCATCGAGACCATCACCAACGCGGTCTCCGCCCGGTCCTGGCTGCTCGACGGCCTGGGCGCCGGCACCGAGGCGGTGGCCAAGCACTTCGTCGCGCTGTCCACCAACGCCCAGGGCGTCCAGGACTTCGGCATCGACACCGCCAACATGTTCGAGTTCTGGGACTGGGTCGGCGGCCGCTACTCCTACGACTCCGCGATCGGCCTCTCGCTGATGATCGCCATCGGCCCGGACGCCTTCCGCGAGATGCTGGACGGCTTCCACCTGGTCGACGAGCACTTCCGCACCGCCCCGCCGGAGCGGAACGTCCCGCTGCTGCTCGGCCTGCTGGGCGTCTGGTACGGCGCGTTCTTCGACGCCCAGGCGCACGCGGTGCTGCCCTACTCGCACTACCTGTCGAAGTTCACCGCCTACCTGCAGCAGCTGGACATGGAGTCCAACGGCAAGTCGGTGACCCGCGACGGCACCCCGGTCGGCTGGCAGACCGGCCCGGTGGTCTGGGGCACCCCCGGCACCAACGGCCAGCACGCCTACTACCAGCTGCTGCACCAGGGCACCAAGGTGATCCCGGCCGACTTCATCGGCTTCGCCAAGCCGGTCGCCGACCTGCTCCCCGGCCTGGTCGCCCAGCACGACCTGCTGCTGGCCAACTTCTTCGCCCAGACCCAGGCGCTGGCCTTCGGCAAGACCCCGGAGGAGGTCGCCGCCGAGGGCGTGCCGGCCGAGCTCGTCCCGCACAAGACCTTCAAGGGCAACCACCCGACCACCACCATCCTGGCCGCCGAGCTGACCCCCTCGGTGCTGGGCCAGCTGGTCGCGCTGTACGAGCACAAGGTGTTCGTCCAGGGCGCGATCTGGAACATCGACTCCTTCGACCAGTGGGGCGTCGAGCTGGGCAAGGTGCTCGCCAAGCGGATCGAGCCGGTGCTGCTCACCGGTGAGGGCGGCGAGCAGCTGGACAGCTCCACCGCCGAGCTGGTCGCCCGCTACCGCGCGCTGCGCGGCCGCTGAGCCCCGGCCGGGCCGTCCGCTCCGGCGGGCGGCCCGGCCCCGCCCTTGCATGAATGCGCGGAAACGCCGGAAGGCCCTTCGCTCTCGCGAAGGGCCTTCCGACTGTCTGTGCGCCGCCAGGGACTCGAACCCCGGACCCGCTGATTAAGAGTCAGCTGCTCTAACCAACTGAGCTAGCGGCGCCTGCTGACAGAGAAGACTCTAGCAGCGGCCCGCGTCCGAGCCAAAATCGAATACCGGTCGCCCCCCGTTCACCCGCCGGTCACGAGGACCGGCTCGGCCGGGACGCCCGCGCCGGGCTCGCGCGCCGCCGCCCGTACGCAGGCCCACAGCACCACCGAGGCCCCCGGCAGCCAGGGCTCCCGCTCCTCCGGGGCGACGATCCAGCGGCCCGTGCCCCGGCTCGGGGAGTCCGGGCCGTGCGCCATCCGCTGCACCGGCGGCACCGTCACCGCGTCGCCCTTGCCGTGGCACAGCAGCGGCGGCACGTCCCGGGCCCACTCCTCCCAGGCCAGCAGCCGGCGCAGCCGGGGCGCCGCGCCGGGCTGGACGAACAACAGGGTCCGCCCCCGGTAGGCCGCGACCGGGCCGCAGCCGGGACCGGAGGCCCACAGCTCGTCCAGCACCCGGCGGCCGAACAGCGACGGCATGCTGATCACGTCGAAGGCCCGCCCGCAGGGCAGCACCGAGGGTGCCCACGGGCGGGCTTCCCAGAGGGCGCGCATGCTGCGCGGGTACTCGCTCGCGGAGGCGAGCCAGGCCTCCCCGGCCACGGAGACGTACTCCACCGACTGTTGCGTCCAGATGTCCACGCCCAGCAGCCTGCGCCGTGCGCGGCCCCGGTGTGGTGGAAAGCACCGTTCGCCGGACAGGGCGGCGCGCGATCGCGTACCCTCCGCCGCTGGCATATGCCACCGGGCTGGGGCTGGGGCTGGGGTCGGTCCGTGCGGGGGGATCAGTCCTCGTGGCGGCGCGGCTGGAGCAGACCGCGGCCGTACTCGATCATCTTGGCGGCGTAGTCCGGGGTCCAGTCCGCCCGCTCGGCGATCTCGGTGTTCGAGAGCGCGTCGAACCGGCGCGGGTCCGCGAGCTGCGCGGCGGCGACGGCCTGGAAGTCGGTGGCACGCTCGGCGGCGGCCCGGAAGGCCAGGGCCAGTTCGGTGGAGCGGCGCAGCAGCTCCGCGGGGTCGTCGATCGACTCCAGGTCGAAGAATCGTTCCGGCTCCGGTTCGGCGGACTGCGGCTCGAACAGGAGCTGCGCGGGGCGCTGGCGCCTGGTGGGCTCGGGCGTCTCGGCGGGGGAGTCGGGCATGGACGGACACCTCCGGGGTCTCGGGTGGGGAAGGGCGGGCGGGCTGCTCCGGGCCGCACCGCCGATCGTGGCCGTCGTCCATTGTCTCGCGGCGGCGGCCGGTAGCGGAACGGTGCGCGTGCGGGCGCTATTCCCCGGTGCGCGCCGGAGGAGTGCTGCGGGCGCCGCGCGTCCTGATCGCACGCGAACCGGTTGTGCCGAGTACAGCAGTCGTCCACTGAAAGTCCTCCACCGAACCGGGAGCACCCCATGCGCGCACTGTCCACCGCCCTCCTGCTGGCCGCCGCCGTCCTGGCCTCGGCCGCGCCCGCCGCACCCGCCTTCGCCGCCGAGACGGCCAAGGTCGTCACCGGACCGGCGAGCAGCCCGGGCGGCGTCTCGACCGCGACCTGCCCGGCCGGCACCCACCTGACCGGCGGCGGCTACCGGCTCCAGCCCGACGCGACCGGCCCGGTGCGCGCCAGCGGGCCGACCGCCGACGCGACCGGCTGGAGCGCCCAGGCCGAGCACGGGTCCGTGGTCGCCTTCGCGGTGTGCGAGACCGAGGACTGACCGCCGCTACCGCAGGTGCACCCGGTGGCCGCTCAGGTGCTGGAGGACCTGGTGGTTGGCCTCCCAGCCGTCCGGGAAGGCCACCGGGACGCCCAACTGCACCGGCTCGGTGGCGGGGTGTTCGTCCAGCAGCTCGGCGATCCCGGCCCGGGCGATCACGATGCAGGCGTGCCGGTGTCGGGAGGCGAGCACGCAGAGCCGGCCGGTCTCCAGGTGGAAGGCGGTCGCGTCCGGGCGCCCGGAGAGCGGGTGCAGCACCACGGTGACGTCGTACTCCCGGCCCTGCAGCCGGTTGGCGGTGTCCACCGTGACGGCCGGCCCGGCCGTGCCGTCCACCGGTACGCCCACCTTGAGCAGGGCCGCCCGGACGGCCGCCGCCTGGTCCCGGTGCGCGGTGCCGACGGCGATCCGGTCCGCGGTGAGCGGGGCCTCGCCCTGCTCGGACCGGGCGGTCAGCCCACGCTCCAGCAGCCGTCGGACGGTGGCCGCGACCGCAGCCACCGCCTGCGGGTCGGTCCGTACGGTGTGCCGGGCGGGCAGCTCCAGCAGCGCCCAGCCGTGCTCGGCCGCCCGGTCGATCACCGCGTCCAGCGCCGATCCGTCCGGGCGGACGGCCGGGGTCAGCCGGCGGTCGTCCGGGCCGGTGCCGGAGCGGAACGGCGTGTACGGGTAGAACGCCCGCGAGATCAGCGGGGCCGCGCTGGCCGGCAGCCGCCAGGAGACCGGCAGCCGGTGCGGCTCGATCTGCGGGTTGTGCGCCAGCATGGTGACCACGGCGCTGCTGGACGGGTCGTAGGACAGGCCCGCCCACTGCTCGGTGCCGACCACGGTGAACGGGTCCAGCTGGCCCGGGTCGCCGACGAACAGCGCCCGTTCGAACAGCCGGGCCACCGCCAGCAGGGCGTCCGAACGCATCTGGTACGCCTCGTCGACGATCGCGTGCCGCCACGGTGCCTCGGCCCGCACCCACTGCCACTTGGCGGAGGTGGAGATCACCACGTCCTGTTCGACCAGGTCGGCGACCTTGTCGGAGGGCGTGACGTTGGCGTGCCTGAGCACCTCCGGGCCGGGGCGGGAGTCCGCGGCGTGCAGCCGGCCGATCGTCAGCTCCGGGGCCTTCTCGGCCAGTCGGCCGACCAGGTCGTCCACCTGTCCGTTGGTCTGGGCGACGATCATCAGCCGCTCGCCGGCCGCCACCAGCTCGCGGGCGGCCCGCACCACCAGGGTCGACTTCCCGGCGCCGGGCGGGGAGTCCACCACCACGCCGCGCGGCGCACCGGCCGGCGGGCGGACGGTGGCCGCCAGGATGCGGGCCACCGCGGCGTCGGCGGCCGCGCCCGGGGACTGCTCGCTGATCGGTCCGGTCATCACTCCCACTCCTCGGTGGCGACGGCGATGGCGGCGGCGGACGGCGCGGACGCGGTGCCGGGCGGGCCGCCGTGGGTCCACGGGGTGTCGTCCGGCTCGGGCAGCGGCGCGGACTGGCGGACCGTCAACTCGAACAGGGTGAAGGTGACCGGCTCACCGGGCTCGGGCAGGCTGCCCGGCTCGGGCTCCTTCTTGCGGCCCATGCCGGACAGCACCCGCAGGGTGATGGTGCCCTCGGCCGGGTCGACCGCGACGATCCGCGCCTTCTGCGCGGACGGACCGTGCACCCGGTGCGCCTCCCGGCCCAGGTCGGCGTGCGGGCGGTCGGCGGTGCGCAGGGTGACCAGCGGGCGGGGTTTGGGGGAGCGGCCGGTGGTGTCGTAGTCCGGCACCACCTCGGTCACCACCCCGCTGAAGGCCTCGCCGGACAGCCGGTGCTCGGCCATCGCCAGCGGGTCGTCCAGCGCCTCCTGGACGTCCAGCCGGGCCTGCTCGCGCTCGCGCTGGGCGAGCTTGCGGGCCGCGGTGACGGCGTCGTCCTGCCGGGGCTGCGGCGGCTCGCCGGCCGCCAGGCGGTCCCGGTGGCCGGTGTAGGACCAGCGGTCACCGGTCCAGCGCTCCTCCAGGTGCCCGGCCGGGGGCAGGGCGCGCAGCAGGTCCAGGCCGTGCCAGACGTCCCGCCAGGTGGGCAGCAGGACGGCGGACAGCACCTGCTCCAGCTGTTCGACGGCCGAACGGACGGCCGTCCGGGCGCGCTCGGCGGCGGCCTCGTCGCGCTGCTCGGTGCTGTGCTGCAGGGCGCTGACGGCCGTGTCGTAGCGGGCGATCGCCGGGGCGAGCACCCCCTCGTCGAAGGCCGGGTCGGTGGCCGGACCGGCCGGCGGGTGCACCAGCTGCCCGTGCTCGTCGCGCTCGGTCTCGGCCAGTTCGGCGGCCCGTGCGCCGGTCAGCCCCGGCGGCGGGCTGTGCCAGGCCAGCAGGGCGGCCAGGTGCTGGTCCTCCAGGTGGCTCTGGCCGGTCGCCCAGTGCCGGGCGAGCAGGCCGGTCATCGGCAGCAGCAGGCTGGAGCCGGGCACCTGGGCGCGGTCGGTGAGGTGGGTCAGCCAGCGGCCGAGCAGCGGCACCCGCAGCGGCGCCGGATACGGGCCCGGCTCGGCGTCCTCGACGGTGCGGCGGAAGCGGGTCGACCGGCCGATCAGGGCGAGGTGGTGCACGCCCGCGCCGTTGGGCACGATCAGCTGCGGCGCGTCGGTGCACAGCTCGCGGAACACCTGGGTCTTCTCGCCGCTCTCCGGATCCTTCTCGGAGCCCTCGATCTGCTCGACGTCCGTGCCGAAGGACTCCAGGTAGGGCAGCAGGTCGGCGGCCAGCGCGGCCAGGAAGTCGAACCGCAGGGTGCGGTTGAGCGGCTGCGGCACCAGGTGCAGCCGGGGCGCGTCCCGGTCGGTGCCCAGCATGACGGCCAGCGGTGCGCCGGACTCACCGGCCGCGGTCAGCGGGACGAGCACCATCGGGCGCTCGGACAGGTGCCGGTGCCGGACGGTGGCCAGCGGCTCGGCCCGGCCGCTGCGGACGGCCTCCAGCCGGGCGAGGGTGGTGAGTAGGCTCATGCGCCGGCACCCAGCGCTTCCGGGTGCCGCGCTTCCGTACCCGGCGCTTCCGTACCTGGTCGTCCCAAACCCGGCCGCCGCCCACCCAGCGCTTCGGCGCGCAGGGCGGCCGCGTAGGCCAGGCGTTCGGCCGCCTCGTGCGCGCCGTCGCCGTCGTCCGGGTCGTCCGGGTCAGCCGGGTCCCCGGTGCCCGCGCCGCCGGATGCGGCGGTCAGCGCCTCGGTGACCGTGCGGATGCTGCCCAGTTCGCCGCGCACGCCCCGGCCGAGCTGCTCGACCCGGTCGCCGCAGCGGGCCTGGGCGCGGCAGTGGAAGCCGAGCTCGCAGGTGGAGAGGCAGTCCGGGCTGTAGGCGGCGGGCACCGCCTCGACCGCGGCGGTCAGCTGCTCGGTGCTCCGGGCCGGGGCGCCGTCCTCGTCGGTGGCCAGGTCGAAGTCGGTGCCCGGCGGCAGCGCCGCCAGCAGTCGGCCGATGCCGGTCATCCGGCTCAGCTGGCGGCGGGTGGTGGCCAGCTCGCGGCGGACGTCCACGGCCACCGCGGTCGGCCGGTTGCCGAAGTCCTTCGGGCAGACCAGCAGCACGCTGGTGCGGGGGCTGCCCGGCAGCCGCTGCTCGGTGTACGGGTCGTCGGCGAGCGGCAGCCCGGCGGCCGCCGCGGCGGCGTGCTGGAGCGCCAGCACGTACACCGCGGCCTGCCGGGCGGCGGCGCCGACCTTGGCCGGGTCCGCGCTGCCGTCCAGCACCGGGAAGGACTTGATCTCGACCACCGTGCACCGCCCGCCGTGCACCACCAGGGCGTCCGGCTCCAGGTAGGCGGTGCTGCCGGCCACGGGGAGCCGCAGCATCGGGTGGTCCAGCAGCGTCCAGGCATCCGGGTCGGCGGCGGCCCGGGCCAGCGCCTCGGCCGTCCGGTCGGCGCGGACGGCCGGGCCGGAGCGGTGCAGCAGGTCGGGCACCAGCAGCGGGGCGCGGTCGTCCGCCGGGACGCCGAGGTGGGCGCGCAGCGGCTCCAGCAGGGCGGCGTGGTCGTCCGCCTTCAGCCGGGACTCGAACACCAGGCCGCGGGCGATCGCGAACGGGGACTGCCCGAAGGGCGCGGGGCGGCCGAGCCGGGCGGCCAGCGCGGACTTGTCCACCCCGGCCGCGTCCAGCACCGCGCGGCGGTGGCAGCCCGGATTGGCGGCCAGGGCGGCGAGGGAGCGGGCGTTCAGACTGCGCTGCGGGGCCGGTCCGCGCAGCTCGGCGAGCCGCTGGGCGAGCGGCTCAGCGGGCCCGCCGGGCGGGACGTTCGTCGAGACGTTCATGGTGGGGCCCAGTGTCGCATCCGGGTCCGACAACGCGGTGCGGACCGGCCCGCGGCACCGGACGGAACCGGCCGCCATCACGAGGTACCCCGGGCCCGCGCCGTGGTGGTGACCCACCCCACTCGCCGCCGGGCGCTCCAACCCGCTGCCGACGGTCGTCGCTCCGGCGCTCGTACCTCGCTTGTCGCTCTCCCTCCTGCCCGCCATCGGGCCGGAGGGGCCCGCCCTTTCGGCAGCGGCGCGCCCTTTGGCTCGTGGGGTCGCCCGGGTGAGGGATCATGGAGCCCGGTGCTCAAGGGTGAGACCGACCGTCGACCGCCCCGCTGCGAGGAGCTCTCCAATGCCCGCCCGAATCGTGCTGGTCCGCCACGGCGAGACCGAGTGGTCGGCCTCCGGCCAACACACCGGCCGCACCGACATCCCGCTGACCGAGCAGGGCCGGGCGATGGCCCGGGCGCTCGGCGCCCGGCTCGCCAAGGCCCCGTGGAACGGACTGCCCGACGCGCTCGTCTACACCAGCCCGCTCGGCCGGGCCAAGGAGACCTGCGAACTCGCCGGCTTCGGCGACCGCGCGGTGGAGCGCCCGGAACTCATGGAGTGGGACTACGGCCAGTACGAGGGCCGCACCGGCGCCGACATCCGGGCCACCGACCACCCGGGCTGGCTGATCTGGCGCGACGGCGTGCCCGGTGGCGAGAAGCTCTCCGAGGTGGCCGCCCGGGTGGACGCCCTCCTCGCGGACCTCAACGAGGAGCACGGAGTCCCGGAGGCGGACACCACCGACATGCACTGCGCCGACCAGGACGTCGTGCTGTTCGCGCACGGCCACCTGCTGCGCATCCTGGCCGCCCGCTGGCTGGGCCTGCCGCCCGAGTTCGCCCAGCGGTTCAAGCTCGGTACGGCGGCGCTGTGCGTGCTGTCCTGGGAGTACGGCGCCCCGGCGGTGGAGGTCTGGAACGACCTGTCCCACCTGGACGGGCTGAAGTCCGGCCACTGACGGAGGAGCCGGCGGTCGTTCATGCCGTAGCCGCTCGTGCGGCGGTGACCGCTCGGGCCGCCGCGACTCGAGCGGTGACGACCGCTCAGGCGGCTGCGGCCCGGTCGTAGCCGATCAGGAACCGGCGGACCTCGGGCACCGCGGCGTGCGGACGCAACCGCCCCGCGGTGTCCGCCAGCATGCTGCGGATCCGGGCCGAGCGGACCTCTCCGAACAGCGCGACGGCGGCCGAGCCGTGGTGCGCCGCTCCCGCCAAGTCCCCCCGGCCGAGCCGGTCGTGGGCCAGCTCGGCGGTGTACAGCACCCGGTTGCGCACGAAGTGCGGCTCCTGCAGCGCTATCGCCAGCGCGGCCTGGTCGCTGGCGCGGTCCCAGTCCTCCAGCGCGGACCAGCACTGCGACTGCAGCCCGGCGATCTCCGCCTCGCCGAAGAACGACATCCACTCCGGGTCGGCCTCGGACGGCCCCCGGTCGAACAGCGCGTACGCCCGGCCGATCGCGCGTTCGCAGGCGGAGCGGTCCCGCAGCACGGCCCAGGCGCCGGCCTCGCGCATGGCCAGCAGGGCGAGCAGCCGGGCGGATTCCAGCTCCCGGGCGGCGCACTGCCCGGCCTGCGCGGCGCGCAGCGCCTCGCGCGGGCGCCCGGCGTCCCGGGCCAGGAAGGCGCTGTTGCAGAAGACGTGCGCCTCCAGTGCGGGGTCCCCGGCCATCCGGGCGGTGGCGAGGGCCTCCGCGTAGAACGAGCGGGCATCCCCGAGCCGGTTCGAGTCGTGCGCCAACCACCCCACGGAGATGGCCAGTTCACCGGCCCCGGCCTGGAGTCGACGCTCCGTCTCGGCGCTGTACTCGCCCTCGTTGAGCAGCAGGTAGGCGGTGCGCAGCGACTGCCCGGCGAGTTCGTACAGGGCGTCCGCGCCGTGCGCGTCGTCGGCCAGTCTGATGTCCCGGACGGCCTGCTCGACGCCCAGCACCTCGGCGGCGCCGACCTTGCGCGGCGGCGGCACCGGCCCCGGCCGGCCGGGCACCACCGGCTCGGCGGCGAGCAGCGAGGGCGCGGTGAACTCCGCGCCGGGGAGGGCGGATCGGCCATCGGCCGGTCCGAAGCCGACACCGGCGACGGGGCCGGCAGCGGGGCCGAGTCCGGCGGCGGGACCGGCGGCGGGTCCGAATCCGGCAGCGGCGACCGGGCCGGCGGCGGCCGGCCGGTCGATGCCGATGACGGTGGCCAGCGCGGTCGAGCCGCCGGCCAGGAACGTACGGCGACGCACGTCGTCGTTCTCCTCGTCGAGATAGGGCGATCCATCGGGCCCCCTGGGCACCGCGCCGGCCATCGGCCACGCGAGCCGGTCCGGAGCGGTTGGATCCGCGTACGGCGAGGCAGCGTACGGGAGTTGGGTGGAGTGCGGTGAGCGCGGGGCGGGCAGGGGCGGGAACGGTGGGTGGAGCGGTGGATGGAGCGTGGGGTCAGGGGTGGGGTCGGGCGTGGGCTGGGGCGGGGCCAACCCGGCAGCCGCCCGGGCGCCGTCCGCCGCCGCTCGGCGGCGGACGGCGGTGCGGGGGGCGAAGCCGAGGTCGGTGAGCGTGCGGTCCGGCCACATGTGCCGGAAGACCCGCTCGTAGGCGTAGTTGGGGCAGCGGATCTCACCGGACTCGACCCGTCCGACGTAGCGGGCGTCGCAGGACACGTGCTCGCCGATCTCGCGGGCGGCCCGGCGGACGGCCATGGCGAACTCGCCGGGTGAGCGGTCGCCGCGGAGCATGCGCATCACGGTGTTGGGGGACGGTCGGTTCGGCTCGGCCGGTGGGGTGGCTGCCATGGCGCCGAGAATACTCGGAGTCACCGGCCGACCACATGGGGTGTGCCGGACATTAGCCGTCAAAACATTGCAAATCGGGCGTTGTTGCCGGATATCCGCCATGAAATGCCATGCCTTGCTGTAATGCGCCCCGTGGCCTCCGGCGTTCCCGCCGCGTTGTCCTGGTACCAGGAAGCCCAGGCCGCCCACCGGCCCGTCCCCCCGCCCCGCGGCCCCACCCCGGCGGCAGCGCTTCCGAACCGACGAGGTACAGGAGGGCCCCATGATGGCCACCGGACTGCCGCAGCACCGACCCGTCGCCGGGGGCGCGCTCGCCGCCGCCGCCCCCGCCCTGCTCCCCGACCCCGCCGACGACCGGTTCCCCGGCCGGGGCCCGGTCGAGGGCGGCCGCGGCTCCTGCGGCGGCCTGCGCCGGGAGTGCCGGGAGTACGCCGTCCCGCCCGAGGACACCCTCGTCACCGGCTGCGACACGGTGACGGTCGCCCTGCGGCACGGCCTGGAGGCCGTCGACATCCTGCGCCTGCGCCGCGCCTGCGGGGCCGTCCTGCAGAGCCACGACGGCAGCACCCTCGCCTTCCTCGTCCCAGCCGGCACCCGGGAGACCTGGCACCTGCCCGGCAGCTCCTGTACGGCCGGCGCCCTGGTGCCCTCCGCCACCGATCCGCGCTGGGTGATCCCGCCGTCCGGCGCCGACCGCACCGCCCGCCCCACCGACGCCTGGGTGCTCCGCTCCGCCCTCTGCGAGGCCGCCTGCACGCTCACCGCGGGCGGCCTCGGCCCGTTCTAGCGGGCGTGCCGCGCGGACCCGGCCGGGCCCCCTCGCCTCCGGCCGGATCCCCGTGGCACGCCCCTGACCTGGGGGCGTGCTCCTGCGGCGGGGACACCCGCCCGTGACGCCTCCGGCGGCACCCGCCCGTGACGCCTCCGGCGGCACCCGCCCGTGACGCCTCCGGCGGCACCCGCCCATGACGCCTCCGGCGGCACCCGCCCATGACGCCTCCGGCGGCACCCGCCCGTGACGCCTCCGGCGGCACTCGCCCATGACGCCTCCGGCGATAATGGCCGCCATGGGACGAAGCAACCGGGCCGCGCGCAGCCCTGAACCGGCGCTCACCACCGGGTCGGACGGCCGCCGCCACGCCCAGGGCCCGCTCACCCGTCCGGTCGGCTCCGGCCTGGCCGAACTGCGCCCCGACCGCGACCGCCCGCACGCCTGGACGCTGCTGATCGACGGCGCCCCGCAGTCCCTGGTCGACCTCGCCGACCCCACCCACCTGGGCTTCGAGTACCAGCGCCGGCTCGGCCACCTGATCGACCTGGTCGCCCCGCCGGGCCGTCCGCTGACCGTCCTGCACCTGGGCGGTGGTGCCCTCACCCTGGCCCGCTATGTGGCCGCCACCCGGCCGCGCTCCCGCCAGCAGGTCGCCGAGATCGACACCGAGCTCACCGAACTCGTCCGCGCCGAACTGCCGTTGGAACGCGGCTGGCAGATCAAGGTGCGCGGCGCGGACGCCCGCAGCGTGCTGGAACGCACCCCCGAGGGCAGCGTCGACCTGGTCATCACCGACGTCTTCTCCGGCGCCCGCACCCCGGCCCACTGCACCACCGTGGAGTTCACCACCCTCGCGGCCCGCGCCCTCGCCCCCGGCGGCTGGTACGCCGCCAACATCGCCGACGGCGGCGCCCTGCCCTTCGCCCGCTCCCAGGTCGCCACCCTCGGCGCGGTCTTCCCCGAACTGTGCCTGACCGCCGACCCCGCCGTGCTGCGCGGCAAGCGCTTCGGCAACCTCGTCCTGGCCGCCGCCCACACCCCGCTCCCTATCGCCGACCTCACCCGCCGGGTCGCCTCCGACTCCTCCCACGGCCGGGTCGAACACGGCCGCGCCCTCACCGACTTCACCGCCGGCGCCACCCCGGCCACCGACGCCACGGCGGCCCCCTCCCCGGCCCCGCCCCCGGGCGTCTTCCGCTGACGGCGGGGGCGCGGCAGGCGTCGGCGGCGCACCGGGGCCCGCTCGCGCAGCCCCTCGCCCTTGCCCGGTTCCGGACGGCTCCCGCTCACCCAATCGCAGCGCTCTCCCCGGGGGCCCTGGTCGGCCTCGCTCGCCGCCTGCGCTCCTCTCCCCGCGCCCTTCTCCACCGGCCCTTCCCCGCCCACGGTAAAACCGTTGGCAGGCGACCGAGTTGCGGCGCACAATGGCCGCGGGCGTCCGGCTGTCGACGTGAGGGAACCGCATGCACATCCGACCCGCCCGCCCGGACGAGGCCGAACTGCTCACCGGCATCGCCCTGCGGGCCAAGGCGTACTGGGGCTACGACGAGGCCTTCATGGCCGCGTGCCGCGAGGAGCTGACCCTGGACGCCGCCGCCGTCGAACGGGCGTCGACGGTGGTGGCCGAGGACGGCGGCCGGGTGCTGGGCTTCGCCGCGCTGACCGTCGTCCCGCCGTCCGGCGAGCTGGTCATGCTCTTCGTCGAGCCGGACCGGATCGGCCGAGGCATCGGCCGGACGCTGTTCGAGCACGTTCGCGACCGCGCCCGGGCCGCCGGCCTGCACCGCCTCACCATCGGCTCCGACCCGAACGCCGAGCCCTTCTACCGGGCGATGGGTGCCACCCGCATCGGCAGCACGCCGTCCGGCTCCATACCCGGGCGTGAACTCCCGCTGATGGAGCTGAAGCTGGGCTCCGGCCTCTGAGGCCCGTCCTCGAACTCCAGCCCGCGGACCAGTGATTCCCCGCGCCCGCAGCCGCGTTGCTCAGTGCCCGCGCGGCAGTCCCCGGTGCTTGCACATCGCCGCGCCGGTGAGCAGCAGCCCGGCGGCGATGGGGGCGAGCACCGCGGCCGCGGTGGCGGAGGCGTCCTCCTCGGCCGTCGCGGTCGCGGTGTCGGCGAGGGCGAGCTCCGCGGGCGTCCCGTCGCCGGCCGGTACGGCCCGGGCGGCGACGCCCTCGCCGGCCCCCGAGGTGCCGGCGGGTTCCGCCGGGCCCGGCTCCTCGTGGGCCGTGGCGTCCCGGACCGGGGGAGTACCGGCCGCCTCGGGCCTGGTCGGGCGGCCCGGGTCGGCGGGGCCGGAGCGCGGCCGGGGGACGGCGGGCAGGGTGGCGGATTCGCCCTCGTGGGAGGCGCGGGCCTCGGCGGGGCGCCCCTGGGCGGGGACGGTGCCGAGCAGGCCGGAGGCGAGGGCGAAGGCGTCGGGGACGGCGGATCCCTGGCCGGGCAGGGGGAGTCCGCCGGCGCGGATGCGTTCCTGGAGGACGTCGCCGACCGCGCCGGCGGCCCCGTCGACCGGCCCGCCGTCGGTCAGCCCCCCGACGGGTCCGGGGGAGCGACCCGGTCCAGCGGTGCCGGGGTGCGCCGGTCCGACGGGCCGAACGGCTGACGGGCCGTCGAGCACGGGGCCGCCGTGCAGGGCCCGGTGGACGACGGGTCCGTGCTGCGCGGACGACGGTTCGGCGGTGGCCGCGTACGCGCCGGGGACGCCGACGCCCCAGAGCTGTGCGAGCAGCAGTGCCCCGCCGGCGGCGAGGGTGCGGGGGCGGGGCAGCCACCGGGCGACCGCCCGTCGGGCTCCGGCGACGCCGCGGGGGGCGGGTTCCTGGGGCTCGGTCGCGTGATTGGCTCGCACGTGAGTTGAGAACGAGCGGGCGGGCGGTGAGGTCACGCCCGCCGTCACGGACAGTCATCGCGCGGATGGCCCCGGGCCGGTGCTCCCGGGGCCATCGACCGTGCGGCGGTCAGGAGTTGGGGCGCAGGGTCCAGGTGACCGTCATCACGCCGGTGACGGCGCCGTCGGCGCGGGTGATCTCGACGGTGACCGGGAACTCGGGGCGGCCGCCGGCGTCCAGCTCGGCGACCACCTCGGCGGCCGGGCGGCCGAGCACGGCGGTGGCGGTGACCTCGCCCATGGCCAGCTTCTTGTAGGCGATCTCGGCGTTCACGGCGAGCGGCACGGCCCGGGACAGCTGGTCCCCGAAGGCGGCGAGCACGATGCAGCCGCTCGCGGACTCGGCGAGGGTGAACATCGCGCCGGCGTGCGGGCCGCCGACGTGGTTGTGGTACGCGGGCTGGTCGGGCAGCCGGAGCACGGCGCGCTCCGGGGTGGTCTCCAGGTACTCGAGCTTGAGGGTGTGCGCCATCGGCACGGTGGCGTCGAGCATCTGGCCGATCGAAGGAGTGGTCATGGCGACGATGTTACTAGCCGGTAGCTTGTCGCGGCAGGGGTCGCCCGGAAAACCCGGGCCACCGCCCACAACTGAGGCAACGCGAAAACGCCCGAGGGGCCGATCTCTTGAAGAGATCGGCCCCTCGGGCTCTGGGGTGAGTGACGGGACTCGAACCCGCGACCACCTGGACCACAACCAGGTGCTCTACCAACTGAGCTACACCCACCATCTGTCCGGTCCGTTCCCGCTCTCGCGTTCCCGTTCCGACAGGAAGAACTCTACAGGATCCGAGAGGGTGCTCGCGCCAGGGTTTCGTTCCGACGAACGAGGGCACCCCCTCCGACCCCGCGGTCGGCCCTCGACCGGCCTGCGGACACCGTCCGGCGGCCTGCCGCCGACCCGCGACCGAGACCCGGGTCAGTCGGGCACGGCCCGGTACTTCTCGGCGATGGCACGCGCGGTGTCGGCGTCCGGCCCGGGCTGGGGGACGAACACCGCCTCGCGGTAGTACCGCAGTTCGTCGATGCTCTCGCGGATGTCCGCGAGCGCCCGGTGGTTCCCGCCCTTCGGCGGGCTGTTGTAGTACGCCTTCGGGTACCAGCGGCGGGCCAGCTCCTTGATCGAGGAGACGTCCACGATCCGGTAGTGCAGGTGCTTCTCCAGGGCCGGCATGTCCCGGGCCAGGAAGCCGCGGTCGGTGGCCACCGAGTTGCCGCACAGCGGCGTCTTCCCGGCCTCCGGCACGTGTTCGCGCACGTACGCGAGGACCCGCTCCTCGGCCTCGGCCAGGGTCACGCCCTGCTCCAGCTCCGCCAGCAGGCCGGAGGAGGTGTGCATCGCGCGCACCACCTCCGGCATGTTCGCCAGAGCCTCCGCGGGCGGGCGGATGATGACGTCCACGCCCTCGCCGAGGATGTTCAGCTCGGAGTCCGTCACCAGCACCGCGACCTCGACCAGGGCGTCCCGGTCGAGGTCGAGGCCGGTCATTTCACAGTCGATCCATACCAAACGGTCATTCACGCAACTCACCCTACGGCGCGATCACGCGCCGCGGGGACCGGTGGAGCCGAGCGGGGTGCCGGAGCGCAGGCCTCGGCCTGGTGCTCCTCCGCCCCGTCGTGCGTGCCGTGGCCGTCCGGATGCTCGCCATCCCGACCGGTGCGGACCGTGTGGCCGCCCCGCCCGGGACGGGCCTCGCCCGCCGCCCGTCCGCCGTCCGCCGCGGTGGCCCGGGTGCCCGGGGTGCGGACCTGCGGGGGCCGCGCCTGCCGGCCCCGGAGCTCGCCCGCCCCGGCCGCCGACTGCCCGGCGGCGCCGGACGGCACCCGGCCGGTCGGCGCACCGTGCGCACGCCCGGCCGCACCCGGCTCGTCGCCGGGGCGCTCGACCGCGCTGCGGTGCCCCTGGCCCTGACCGCGCGCCCCCGGCTGGGGGTGGCCGTCCTCGGCCGCCGCATGCTCGGCGGTGCGCGGCGGACGCCCCGCACCCGGACCGGCCTGCGGCGGAACCAGCGGCGACCGCACCGGACCGCGTGCCACACCCTGCTGCCCGGGGTGCGGCTGCTGCGCGGCCTGCTGGTGCGGGTACGGCTGGCCCGCGCGGGCGTGGAAGCCCTGGGCGGTCGGCGTCCCGGCCTGCCCCGGACCGTACGGACCGGTCTGTCCGTGCGGCACCGGCTGCCCGTGTCCGACCGGCTGTCCATGGCCCGGCTGCCCGTGGCCCGGCTGCCCGACCGGCACCTGCGCTCCCGGACCGGCCGGGAAACCGTGGGCCGGCTGGCCGCCGTGTCCCGCACCGCCGAACGGCCCGCCGCCCGCCGCCGAAGCGGCCGCGGGGCCCGCCGGGTGCGGCAGCGTGCCGGGCAGCCGGAGCTCGCCGCCGTGCGCGCCGGCCGGGGTCGGCGACTGCTGCCCGGGGCGGCGCGCCCGGTAGCTGGTCCGGTACGCGGCCGGGGAGACCCCGAGCTGGCGGCGGAAGTGCCCGCGCAGCGCGACCGGCGAACGGAACCCGCACCGGCGCGCCACGTCGTCCACCGACAGCTCCGAGGTCTCCAGCAGCCGCTGCGCCTGGAGCACCCGCTGGGTGATCAGCCACTGCAGCGGCGCACTGCCGGTGAGCGTGCGGAAGCGGCGGTCGAAGGTGCGCCGGCTCATGTAGGCACGGGCCGCCAGCACCTCGACGTCGAACTGCTGGTTGAGGTTCTCCAGCGCCCAGGTGACCACCTCGGCCAGCGGGTCGTTGCCGATCTCCTCCGGTAAAGACTGATCGATGTACTGGGCCTGTCCGCCGCCGCTGCGGCGGCTGGGCACCACCAGGCGGCGGGCCAGCGCGTTGGCGGCCTCGGCGCCGTGATCGCTGCGCACCACGTGCAGGCACAGGTCGATCCCGGCGGCGGTACCGGCCGAGGTCAGCACGTCGCCGTCGTCCACGAACAGTTCGCGCGGGTCGACGTGCACCCGCGGGTAACGCTTGGCCAGGGTCGGCGCGTACATCCAGTGGGTGGTCGCCGGACGGCCGTCCAGCAGACCGGCCGCGGCGAGCACGAAGGCGCCGGTGCACAGCCCGATGATCCGCGCGCCCTCGTGGTGGGCCTTGCGCAGGGCGGTGATCGCCTCCACCGGCGGCGGCTGGGAGATCGAGCGCCAGGCCGGTACGACGATCGTGCCGGCCCGGGCGAGGGCCTCCAGGCCGTACGGCGCGGAGAGGGTCAGGCCGCCAGTGGTGGCCAGCGGGCCCTCCTCGCCGGCGCAGACCAGCAGCCGGTAGCGGGGGACCCCGGCGTCCTGGCGGTCCACACCGAAGACCGAGAGCGGGATGGAGCTCTCGAAGATCGGGGCGCCGCCGAAGATCAGCACCGCGACCGTCTCCCGGCGGCGCCGCCCGGACAGCTTGCGCGGGGCACCGGACGCCGCCAGGGCGGTCGGGGAGCCGTTGCCGACCGGCCCGCCGTGGCCCAGCGGGCCGTGGCCGGGCGCGGTGCCCAGGGCGAGGCCGCCGAGCGGGCCGGCGCCGGCGCCGTTCAGGCCCGGGGCGGCGCCGCTGGCGGGGTAGGCCGGGTGGCCGGGGTAGCCGGGGTGTCCTGAGTGCCCGGGGTGTCCCGGGTGTCCTGGGTGGTCGCCGCCGTAGGGCTGGGTCGGACCGCCATAGGCCTGGACCGGGCTGACCTGGCCTCGGTTGACGGGTTGTCCGGGGTGGTGCGGGTGCCCGCCCTGGACCGGCTGCGCACCGTACGGCGTCGGGCCGCCGTGGACCGGGCCGCCGTGGTCGCCCGGGGCGTGCCCGGAGGCGGTGGGCGGCGCGGCGGGATAGGGGGAGTGCGAGGCGGGCCCCGAGGTGCCCGGGGTGCCGGAGGCGCGGGTGGTGGCGGCGATCGCGGAGGTGCCGGTGCTTCTGGCGGACCGACTCGCGGTGCCGGCCGGCGCCTGGCCGCTGTCAGGACCCGCGTCGCTCCTGCTCACCCTGCTCAAGGCGCTCAAGCCCCCTCGGTGGTGTGGTGTGGGTGGTGCGGCACTGCTAGCCAAGATCGAAATCTATCGGGTGGACCACTGCCGTTGTGACAAGTTCACCATCCGACGCTATGTCGACATGGCAATTTGGCGTGATGCATTCGATCACGAAGCGTGGCACCCGTCGACCCTTCTGGGAAGAGGGCCGGTGCAACGGTGGCTGGTTGTCGCGGGACGGTTCCTGGGGCGTCCGGTCTCCGGGCGCCCGGCCGGTGGGTCTGGGCTGCGGATTTGCCCAAGCGGGAGGGAACGGCACGAAATTGACCGAAAATCGGCGGTGCACAGGAGGGCGCACGGGCGCCTGCTGTGCGCCTCCCAGGCTCCATCCGGCCAGTGCCGGGGCGGCCGAACCCGCATCAGTGCCGACGGGCTACGGTCCTGCCGTGAACACCAACAGCCGGCTCGAACAGGCCAACGACAACGCCGCCGCCTTCTGGCTCGCCCAAGCCCGCGCGCACGGCTGGCAGTCCGACGTCCGACAGGGCCTCACAGCGGTCCGCTGCGCCCGCACCCCGGACGACTCTCAGCGCTTCGTGGTCACCCGCCCCTACGCCGAACCAGCCGACGTGGAGAAGCAGTTGGCCGACCTGATGGCCGACTGGGAGACCATTCGTTTCACTCTCGAGGACCCGTACAGCGGGCTCGACCTGACCCGCTTCGGCGCCGTCCGGATGCCGATCATGCCGGTGATGGCCCGGGAACCCGGTCCGGTCGAGGGCGTGGCCGGCGAGTTGCCCGTCGTCTCACGGGCGCACGGCGGCGGCACCCTGACGGTTGATGAGGCCGTGGACGGTCACACCTTCGCACTGGTCGAGCGAACCATCGTGGACGGCTTCCCGTTGCCTGCCCGACAGCCCTGGAGGCACGGCGAAGCGCTCCCCGAACAACTGCTGCGCGAACCCGGCTGCCGGGCCTGGATCGCCCGCCTCGACGGCACACCGGCGGGCGCCAGCCTGACCTACGACGACGGGACCGCCACCGGGGTGTACTGGGTCGCCACCCTGCCCGACCAGCGCGGGCAGGGAGTGGCCCGGGCCGTGCTGCAGACCGCCCTCACCCACGCCCACCCGGACCGCCCGGCCACCCTGGTCGCCACCTCGGCCGGCGAACCGCTCTACCGCAAGCTCGGGTTCACCGCGCAGACCCCCACCTGCTGGTGGAGCCGCACCTCACCGGGCGGCTGACCAGCGGGGTCGCGCCCGGACCTGCGGCTGGGCCTGGGGTGGGACCTTGGGCGGGACCCTGGGCTGGGCCCGGTTGTGGGTCCGGGCTCGGGCCCGGGTGTCACTGAGCGACCGCTGCGGCAGCGGAGTCCGTCCCGGATCGGCCCGGGGCCAGGGCCCCGGGGTGCTACTGGGCGAGCGCTGCCGCGATCGGAACTGCCGCGATCGGAACTTCGGCGATCGACCCCGGAGCGGTCAGCGTCGCGCTGATCGGCGCCGCAGCGAGCGGTGTTGCGGCACTCGGTGCTGCGGTACTCGGTGCTGCGGTACTCGGTGTTGCGGCGCTTGGTGCTCCGGCACTCGGTGTTGCGGCGCTCGGCGGCGCAACGGCCGGGTCAGCCAAGGCGGTTGTCCCGATGCCCGGCGCCGCCACGACCACGGTCCGGACAGGTCCGGCCCCATCGGCACCGCCAGCACCACCAGCCCCGTCGGCGCCACCGGCCGCCGTGCGGAGGGGTGTTGGCCGCGCCGGTGCGACCGCCGGGCCGCCGTCCACGCCCGGATCCGCCCCGTCGCGGGTCCGCAGGTCGCCACCCGTTCCGGCCTTCCGCTCCCGCGATGCCCCTGCGCTCGGGAGGCCGTCGGCGATCACGGCAAACTCGGCTGATCGGTTTCGGACACCGAACCCCGCTCCGGAAGCCGAGGCGGCAGCCGTCCCGGCGTTCAAGGGAACGGTCGCACTCGGGCCGTCCGGGGCGGTCGCCGTCGGACGTACGCCGGACCGCGCGCCGAGCAGCGCCGTCGCGCGCGCCGGAACCGCGACCGCCTGCCGCCGCCCCACCCCACCCGTGTGGACTCCCGGCCGGACGTCGGCACGGGCCGAGGGGGCGTTGCGGGCGGCCAGCACCAGGCCGACGGCCTCCGGCAGCCCGGCCGCCTTCAGCGTCGGCCGGTAGCCACTCTCGGCCCACGGTCGGCCGTGGTGCAGCCAGACGCTGCGCAGCCCGGCCAGTTCGGCCCCGGCGATGTCGGCGGGCGCGTGGTCCCCGACCATCCAGGTGTGCGCCGCCCAGTCCCCGGTCGGTCGGATGCCGCACCGCCGGGCGGCTATCTCGAAGATCAGTGGATCCGGTTTGACGCAGTCGGCCTCCTCCGAGATCACCCAGCCGTCGACCAGTGACCCCAGCCCGGTCCGCCGGATCTTCTCCAACTGCGGCCGGGTGCCGCCGTTGGAGACGATCCCGAGCGTCCACCCGGCCGCCCGTGCCGTCCGCAACGCCTCGAGGTGCCGGGGCGGGCAGTGGATGTGCGAGTTGATACCGCGTCGGAAGTGCGCGAGCAGGAAGTCGACGGAGGCGTCCAGACCGTAGCGGCGTCGGACGGCGGACAGTACGGTGCTGCGCGGCACGTAGCCGCCGCCGTCGAGGGTGACGAACCAGTCGAGGTCGCCGGGCGGTAGGTGGTGTTCGGACAGGAAGTCCTGCGCCCAGGCCCGGAAGGCGGCGTCCCGGGGGAGCAGCGTGTTGTCGAGGTCGAACAGGAGCAGGGGCATGCGGAGCATCGTGCCAGTGGCCGCGTGTATGCACCTGGCAAATGCCAGACCGCGTCGCGAAGCCGTATGAAGTGGCCGAAAGGGCCCGGGCGCCTGAGCGACGGGGCGAGTCCGGACGGGCCGGAGGGCCGGTCGGGGCTTGCGGGGCGTGACGGTTCGCGACGTCCCGCAACGGATCGTCGCCAATCCATGACAGTCCGGTCACGGTGTCCGGTGGGCCTGTTGCGCCGCCCGGCCCGCTCAGTCAAGCTCCTTAGAACCTCCGTTCTGGAGGGGGCGCGATCGCCTGCGGGCAGGGCGCACTGCCACGGCGGGCGCATCCTCCTTTCGCGGGAACAACGTCGCTCCGGGGCTTTGCCGCTGGGCTGGGCCCCATGCCCGTCGTACTCTGAAAGGAACAGGTCACATACGGTGCTGCGCGGCGCAGACCGACGTCATCCCGTGGGCGGGCCTGCTGCCCGGGCAACGTTGTCCTCTCCTGTCGGCCCCTCTCCCTTGAAGAGCCGTGAGCCATGGCTGGTTTTGAGTCTTCCCGACCGGTCGAGCCGGACGCACCCCGTAGCGCGGGTGCGGGGCCCCAGGGAGACGGCGCCCGCACGAACCCCGGAGTCGGCGACTCCGTCGACCCGCACGCCCAGCCCCCGAGCCGCCTCCTGCCGACCGGCGAGCCAGGCCGTGAGCCGGACCGCGAGTCGAGTCGTGAGCCGGGCCATGAGCGCACCCGCGAGACGGGTCATGAGCCGTGTGAACCGACCGGTGAGCCGCGCCGCGTACCGGACCGGGAGCGGACCGGTGCCGGCGAGGAGGCACAACCCGCAGTCGCGAGCCCTGGGCGGGCCGAACCCCAGGGTCTCGCGCGCGCTCTGCGCGCCCTCCGCCGTGGCAGCCTGGCCCGGCGCGACCGCCCAGGGCCCCGCCAGCGGCGTGACGGGCACCAGGCCGGCCCTGCGGAGCCTCCGGTGACGGGCCGCCCCGGCCCTGGTGCCGAGCGTCCGGACACGGCGTCCGGCCCGATCGGCGGGCACACCGAGTCGTCGGCGGAGGAAGCGCCCGAGCGCTCCCTCGATCCGGTGTTCCAGCACGGCGTCGTGGTCGGCTTCGACGGCTCGCTGTCGAGTGAGCGCGCCCTTGCCTACGCGGTCGGCATGGCCCGCCGGTCCCAGTGCGGCCTGGTGATCGTGCACGTCGCCAACCGCCTGCCCGCCACGGTCTGGGCAGGCTGTGAACCTCCCGTCTTCGTCGACCTCCCGGACCATCGCACGGAGGTCCTCGGCCTGGAACTGGCCTGCGCGGACTTCCTCGCAGGGGTCCCGTGGATCCTGATCGAGCGGGGCGGCGACATCTGCCACGAGATCGAGGAGGTCGGCCGCGAGTACGCCGCCGACGCGATCGTCGTCGGCACGACGCACGGCCTGCTCGGCAAGATCTTCGGCTCGGTCTCCGGACGGCTGGCGCGGCGGGCCAACCGCCCGGTGATCGTGATCCCCTGAGGGTCTTCGCAGACGCCCGCGAACACCCTCCCCGCTTGCTCCTGACACCTCCTCCGTAGCCGCCGGGCGGCCTCCGCCGCTTCGGGTCGCTCCGCAACATCGATTGCGGAGCGGTGCGTTGACCCGGTGGGCTCGGCTCAGGAGGTGACCATCAGGAAGTGATCGTCACGACGTGACGCCGAGCTCCCGGGCGATGAGCATGCGCTGGACCTCAGACGTGCCCTCCCCGATCTCGAGAATCTTGCAGTCGCGCCAGAAGCGGGCGACCGGGAATTCGTTCATGAAGCCGTACCCGCCGTGGATCTGGGTCGCCTCGCGGGCGTTGTCGACAGCGGCCTCGGACGAGTACAGCTTCGCGATCGCGGCCTCCTTCTTGAACGGTTCGCCGTGCAGCAGCCGGGAAGCGGCGTCCCGCCAGGCCAGGCGGGAGGTGTGGGCGCGCAGCTCCATGTCGGCAAGCTTGAACTGGATGGCCTGGTTGGCACCGATCGGGCGGCCGAAGGCCCGCCGGGTGCCGGCGTACTTGACGGACTCGTCGACGCAGCCCTGGGCCAGGCCGGTGGCCAGGGCCGCGATCGCGATGCGACCCTCGTCGAGGATCCGCAGGAACTGGGCGTAGCCTCGGCCACGCTCGCCCAGCAGGTTGGCCGCGGGAACGCGGCAGTCGGTAAAGGACAGTTCGCGGGTGTCGGATGCGTTCCACCCGACCTTCGAGTACTTCTTCGAGACCTGGAACCCCGGGGTCCCCGTGGGCACGATGATGGAGGAGATCTCCCGTACAGGCGAGCGGAATTCGCCCTCTTCACTCGAACGAGCGATCGGTTCGGTGAGCGCGGTGACGGTGACCAGTCCGGTGATGTCCGTGCCGGAGTTGGTGATGAAGCACTTCGTGCCGTTGATGACCCACTCGTCGGTGGTCTCGTCGTACCGCGCCGTGGTGCGGGTGGCGCCGGCGTCCGAGCCGCCCTCCGGCTCGGTGAGGCCGAAGGCGCCGAGGAGTTCGCCCGAGGTCAGCCGGGGCAGCCACTCGCGCTTCTGCTCCTCCGTGCCGAACCGGTAGATCGGCATCGCGCCGAGCGAGACGGCGGCCTCCAGGGTGATCGCCACCGAGGAGTCGACGCGGGCGAGTTCCTCCAGGGCGAGGCCGAGGGCGAAGTAGTCGCCGCCCATGCCCCCGTACTCCTCCGGGAAGGGCAGGCCGAACAGGCCCATCCGCCCCATCTCGCGGACGATCTCGTACGGGAACTCCTCCCGCTCGTAGAACTCGCCGATCTTCGGCGCCACCACGTCCTGGGCGAACTCGGCGACGGTGCGCCGCAGTTCCTCGTACTCGCTGCTGAGCCGGTGGTCGAGCATCTGATCCTCCTGGTGCCCGGCCGGAGTGGCCGCGGGCATGAGCGGGATGACCGGCGTCCGTCTGACGGTGTGACGGTCGCGCGGTGTGGTTGACGGATGAATGCGGTGCGCGGCGCCGGCCGGACCGAACGGGCGGCCGGCGCCGGTGGGGCGGGCGGGGTCAGCCCCGGGTGGTGCCGAGCAGCGCCTGGACGGTGCGGGAGGGGCTCGGGCGGCCCAGGCGCTCGGCCATCCAGCCACTGGTCGCGACCAGCGCGCGCAGGTCGACGCCGGTCCGGATGCCGAGCCCGTGCAGCATCCACACCAGGTCCTCGGTGGCCAGGTTGCCGGTGGCGCTCTTCGCGTACGGGCAGCCGCCCAGACCGCCCGCCGAGGCGTCCACCGTGGTGACGCCCTCGCGCAGCGCCGCCAGGGTGTTGCTGAGCGCCTGGCCGTAGGTGTCGTGGAAGTGCACGGCGAGCCGGTCGACCGGGACGTCGGCCTTCGCGAAGCCCGCCAGCAGGGCGGCGACCTGGCCGGGGGTGGCCACGCCGATGGTGTCGCCGAGGCTCAGCTCGGTGCAGCCCATCTCCAGCAGCTGGACGCCGTACCGGACCACCTGGTCGACCGGGACGGGGCCCTCCCAGGGGTCGCCGAAGCACATCGAGAGGTAGCCGCGGACCGTGACCCCGGCCTCGGTGGCCCGGGTCACGACCGGGCGGAACATCGCCATGGCCTCGTCCGCCGAGCGGTTGAGGTTGCGCCGGGCGAAGGTCTCGGTGGCGCTGGCGAACACCGCGATGTCGGTGGCGTGGTGGGCGAGCGCGCGGTCGAGGCCGCGCTCGTTGGGCACCAGCACCGGCAGCCGCAGGCCGGGGTGACGCTCGGGCAGGTCGGCGAGCCGGGGCATCAGCTCCTCGGCGTCGGCGAGCTGGGGTACCCATTTCGGGTGAACGAAGCTGGTCGCCTCGACGGTCCGCAGGCCGACGGCGGCCAGTCGACCGATGAACTCCGCCTTGACCTCGACGGGAACGAGGGAGCTCTCGTTCTGCAGCCCGTCCCGCGGTCCGACCTCGTGGATCCGGACCTCCTCGGGCAGGCCGGGGGCGCGGACCGGGTCGGGCAGCCCCAGCTCGAGGGCGTCGGGCTCGTGGGCGGCGGTCTCCTGGGACGTCATGACCGCACCTCCGCGGGCTCGGCGGCCTCCTCGGCCGGGGTGACCACGACCAGCAGGTCCTCCATCGCGACGGTGGCGCCCGCGGCGGCCCGCAGCTCGGCCACCACGCCGTCATGTGGCGCGGCGATCACGTGTTCCATCTTCATGGCCTCCAGCACGAGCAGGGGCTGGCCCTTGCGGACCGTCTCGCCCGCCGTGGTCTTGACGACCGTGACGGTGCCGGGCATCGGGGCGGTCAGGGCGCCGTGGTGCGCGGCGGCGCCGGCGGCGCTCTCGACGACCGGGTCGTAGGCGTGCATCGGCCAGGCGTCGCCCTCGACGCCGAGCCAGGTCACCGGGCCGGCCGTGAGGCCGGGGGTGGCGTCGGTGGCCAGCGCGAAGGCGGTCTGCAGGCCGTCGACGGTCAGGTGCAGCCGGTCGGCCGCCAGGGTCGCGCGGGCCCGGTGCACGGGTCCGGCGTCGAGTCGGAGTTCCACCTCGCGGGTGGGCTCGGGGGAATTGTCAGTGGCGTCGGTTACGTTGCCCGCAGTGATCGAACGGATGCGCACCGAGACCGGGTCCTGGCCGGGGGTACGGAGTCGGTGGGTGGTCCAGGCGGGGGTGCCGCCCAGGCGCCAGCCGGAGGGAAGGGAGAACGGGTCGGTCCAGCCGCCGGGCTCGGCGGCCGGGGTGAGTTCCAGGTGCCGTGCCAGCGCGGCCGCGTAGTAGAGGAGGTGGGCAGGTGACGGCGGTTCGGCCGCCGGGACGTCGCTGCCGTCCGCGGGGCGGGCGGAGCCCGTGGCCCCGGCCGTGTCGGCCGCGTTCGACGGGGCCGCGTTCGACGGGGAGTGAGGCGCGACGAGCAGGGCCGGCTGCTGCTGGGCCGTCTGTTCCACCAGGCCGGTGTCCAGTCGGCCGGCGACGACCTCGGGGTGGGCGAGCAGTCGGCGCAGGAAGCCGGTGTTGGTGGTGACACCCAGGATGCGGGTGTCGGCCAGCGCGGCACGGAGTCGGCGCAGCGCGGTCGGGCGGTCGGGCCCGTACGCGATGACCTTGGCGAGCATGGGGTCGTAGGCGCTGGTGACGACCGTTCCGGGGGCGACCCCGGAGTCGACTCGGATGCCCTCGCCCCGGGGCTCGTCCAGGGTGAGGATGCGACCGCCGGTGGGCAGGAAGTCCCGTTCCGGGTCCTCGGCACAGATGCGGGCCTCGATGGCGTGGCCCAGGAAGGAGACGTCGGACTGGGTGAAGGAGAGCGGCTCGCCCGCGGCGACGCGCAGCTGCCACTCGACCAGGTCCAGTCGGGCCGAGTCCGGACCGACGGCGACGGCGAGTTCGGTGACGGGGTGTTCGACCTGGAGGCGGGTGTTCATCTCCATGAAGAAGAAGTCCCGTACCCCCTCGGCGGCGGAGGCGGGGGCGTCCGGGTCGATGCCGGGGACGATGAACTCCACGGTGCCGGCCCCGGTGTAGCCGCAGGACTGCGCGGCGCGGACGGCCGCGGCGCCCATCGCGGCGCGGGTCTCGTCATTGAGCAGAACGGAGGGTGCCTCTTCGATCAGTTTCTGGTGGCGGCGCTGGAGGCTGCACTCGCGCTCGCCGAGGTGGACGGTGGTGCCGTGGGCGTCGGCGAGCACCTGCACCTCGATGTGGCGCGGTCGGTCGATCCACCGCTCCAACAGCAGGGTGTCGTCGCCGAAGGCGGTCCGGGCGACGCGGCGGGCGGCGCCGATCTCGGTGGGCAGGTCGGCGGGGTCCCGCACCAGGCGCATGCCCTTGCCGCCGCCACCGGCGGAGGGCTTGAGCAGGACCGGGTAGCCGATCTCGTCGGCGGCGGCGACGAGTTCCTCGTCGGTGGGCGCGGTGGCCTGGCTGCCGGGGACGACCGGGACGCCGGCGGCCCGTACGGCCTCCTTGGCGTTGATCTTGTCGCCCATCAGCTCGACCGCACTGGGAGGTGGTCCGATGAACACGAGGCCCGCGTCGGCGCAGGCGCGGGCGAAGCCGGGGTTCTCGGCGAGGAAGCCGTAGCCGGGGTGGACGGCCTGGGCGCCGGTGCGGCGGGCGGCGGCGAGGATCTGGTCGGTGCGCAGGTAGGTCTCGGCCGCCGAGCTGTCACTGCGGTCGGCCGGGCCGAGGCGGACCGCGACGTCGGCCTCGCGGACGTGCGGTGCGTCGGCGTCTGCGTCGCTGAACACGGCGACCGAGCGGACACCGAGCCTGCGCAGGGTGCGGATCACCCGCAGCGCGATCTCGCCGCGGTTGGCGACCAGAACTGTGTCGAACATGGGAGGCGTTCCTCCGGGTCGAGGGGAGCCAAAAGAAGGAGGTGGCGGTGGGCGGTCGGGGCGCCGGCCCGGTCGTCGGACCGGCGCCCCGGGAGTCACACCCGGAAGAGACGTCACATGCGGAAGACGCCGTACGGAGCGGGCGGTGCCAGCGGGGCGTTGGCGCAGGCGGTGAGGGCGAGGCCGACGACGGTGCGGGTGTCCATCGGGTCGATCACGCCGTCGTCCCAGAGCCGGGCCGTGGCGTAGTAGGCGTTGCCCTGGCGCTCGTACTGCTCGCGGACCGGGCGCTTGAACTCCTCCTCCGCCTCGGTCGGCCACTCCTCGCCGTGCGCCTCCAGCTGGTCGCGGCGGACGGTGGCCAGCACGGAGGCCGCCTGCTCGCCGCCCATCACGGAGATCTTGGCGCCCGGCCACATCCACAGGAAGCGAGGTGAGTAGGCCCGGCCGCACATCGAGTAGTTGCCGGCTCCGTACGAGCCGCCGATCACCACGGTCAGCTTCGGGACCCGGGTGCAGGCCACGGCGTTGACCATCTTGGCGCCGTGCTTGGCGATGCCGCCCGCCTCGTACTGCCGGCCGACCATGAAACCGGTGATGTTCTGCAGGAAGAGGAGGGGGATGCCGCGCTGGTCGCACAACTCGATGAAGTGGGCGCCCTTGACGGCCGACTCGGAGAACAGCACGCCGTTGTTGGCGACGATGCCGACCGGGTGGCCGTGGATCCGGGCGAAGCCGGTGACCAGGGTCGCGCCGTACTCGGCCTTGAACTCGGCGAAGCGGCTGCCGTCGACCAGCCGGGCGATCACCTCGCGCACGTCGTAGGGCGTGCGCGGATCGACCGGGACTGCGCCGTACAGGCCCGCCGGGTCGACGGTCGGCGGCTCGACCGGGGCGAGCGGCCACGGCTTGGCCGCGCGCGGGCCGAGCTCGGACACGATGGTGCGGACGATGGAGAGGGCGTGGGCGTCGTCCTCGGCCAGGTGGTCCGTCACGCCCGAGGTGCGGGAGTGCAGCTCGCCGCCGCCCAGCTCCTCGGCGGTGACCACCTCGCCGGTGGCGGCCTTCACCAGCGGCGGTCCGCCCAGGAAGATCGTGCCCTGGTTGCGGACGATCACCGCTTGGTCGCTCATCGCCGGGACGTACGCGCCGCCCGCCGTGCACGAGCCGAGTACGGCGGCGATCTGCGGGATGCCCGCGGCCGAGAGCCGGGCCTGGTTGTAGAAGATCCGGCCGAAGTGGTCGCGGTCCGGGAAGACCTCGTCCTGCATCGGGAGGAAGGCGCCGCCGGAGTCCACCAGGTAGATGCAGGGGAGGCGGTTCTCCAGCGCGACCTCCTGGGCGCGCAGGTGCTTCTTCACCGTCATCGGGTAGTAGGTGCCGCCCTTGACGGTGGCGTCGTTGGCGACCACCACCACCTCGCGTCCGGCGACCCGGCCGATGCCGGCGATCACCCCGGCCGCAGGCGCCGCCCCGTCGTACATCCCGTCGGCGGCCAGCGGCGCCAGCTCAAGGAAGGGCGAGGCCGGGTCGAGCAGGGTGTCCACCCGGTCGCGGGGGAGGAGCTTGCCGCGTGACGTGTGCCGGGCGCGGGCCTTGGCGCCCCCGCCGAGGGCGGCGGTGTCGAGCTTCGCGCGCAGTTCGGCGACCAGGGCCTGGTGCGCCTCGGTGTTGGCCTGGTAGGCCGCGGAGCCCGGGTCGGCGGAGGTGCCGAGCCGGGGCGCCGGAGCGGCGGCTCCCGGCGGTACGGCACCCGATGCCGTCGCGGTGCCGGTCGCTGCGCTGAGCCGGACGCCGGAGGGTGCGCCGGTGGTTGAGATGACCATTCCCAAGAGCTCCCTTGCCCTCGGCAGCAGGTGGGCGGGCCGAGTGCGGTTCGCCCGTGATTCCCACGTTAATTAACGTTAACTTACGCGCACAGGTTAACGGCCGATAACCCCACTGTCTACGATGGGCAGCATGCCGAACGTCCCCGCAGCCTCCGCGCTCCCACGCCGTGACCAGATCCGCCGGGAGGCCGCGCGACTGTTCGCGGCCCGGGGCTTCCTCGGCGTGGGCGTGGACGAGATCGGCAAGGCCGTCGGCATCAGCGGCCCCGGCCTCTACCGGCACTTCGCCGGCAAGGACGCGATGCTGGCCGACCTGCTGATCGGCATCAGCGAGCGCCTGCTGGAGGAGGGGCGCCGCCGGGCGGGCGGCGGCGACGGCCCGGCCGCCGCGCTGGACGCGCTGATCAGCGGCCATGTCGACTTCGCGCTGAACGACCGCGACCTGATCACCCTGCATGACCGCGAGCTGCTGAACCTCAAGGAGGAGGACCGGCGCACGGTCCGTCGGCTCCAGCGCGGCTACGTCGAGCTCTGGGTGGACGTGGTCCGGCAGGCCCACCCGCCCCTCGCCGCCCCCGCCGCCGAGCCGATGGCGCGGGCCGCCGTGCACGCGGTCTTCGGCCTGATCAACTCGACCCCGCACAGTCTCGGCCCGAACCCGGCCCAGGGCGAGCGCGCCGGTCTGCAGCGCGACGGCATGGCCGCGCTGCTGCACACCCTCGCCCACGGCGCTTTCGCGGCCGCCGCGGACTCCGCGGCCACCGACTCGGCCGCTGCGATTGGTGGCGCGACGGCCGATCCCGCGCCCGAGTCCGCCTGACGCCGGGCGCGCGTAGTCCAAGGCCCGGAGCGCCCGGGGCCTTCGGAGTGCCTTCGGGGCAACCGAGTCTCCGAACCTCGACCGAACGCCCGAGCCCCCGGCTCCCGGCGTGCACCGGACCGGCTCACCGTCGGCCCTAGGTCCAAAGGACGGCGCCCGTCCGCCCCCGGCCGCTGGGCGTACGGCGAGTCGTCGGCGACCCTTGGGGCAGGGGCGGGCCATCGGGTCGCAGTTGTGTTCGACTGGGAATCACCGCAGGCGACGGGCTGTTGCCCAGTCCGCCGGACCGGACGATCCGGGCCGCCCCGGCACCAGCCCCGACCGCCTCCCGCGGCCGGAAAAGCCATGGCGGCCACTCGACGAAATGGTTAGCATCCCTAAATATGCCCGAGACTCACGGATCCATGGTGGAGCAATCCCCGAGCGGCTCACCCGCCCCCGGCCCGAACTCGGAGGGCCCCGGCGACAGCCCGCAGACCGCCGACGCGCGCCCCGAGCTGAGCGAGACCGCGAAGCCGAGTGAGAACGCGAAGCCGAGCGGGACCGCGAAGCCGAGCGATGACACCGGGCCGAGCGACAACGCCGAGCGGATCGCGGACGGGGCCCCGAGCGTGGACCCGGCCCCGAGCGCGGACGCAACCCGGAGTGCGGAAACGCCGGCCGGGACCGACGGCTGGCTGCGCCGCCTGATCGGCTACAGCTGGCGGTCCCGCCGCAGCCTGCTGCTCGCCTTCGGCGCCTCGCTGCTCGGCATGGCCGTCACCGCGCTGGTGCCGCTGGTCACCAAGCTGATCATCGACGACGTCATCGTCGCCCACACCCGCTCGCTGACCCCGTGGGCAGTGGTGCTGCTGCTCGCCGCCGTCGTGGTCTTCGGTTGCACCCAGGTCCGTCGCTACTACGGCGGCCAGCTCGCCCTCGACGTCCAGCACGACATGCGCAGCGACCTGTTCCGCTCGCTCGGCCGGCTCGACGGTCACCGCCAGGACCGCCTGGACACGGGCCAGGTGGTGGGACGCGCGACCTCCGACCTCCAGCTGATCAACGGTCTGCTCTCGATGCTGCCGATGATGACCGGCTACCTGCTGATGTTCGTGATGTCGCTGGGCGTGATGGTCTGGCTGTCCGCGCCGCTGACCCTGATCGCCCTGGTCATGGCCCCCGCGCTGTGGTGGGTCAGCGTGCTCAGTCGAAAGCGCCTGTTCCCGGCCACCTGGGCCGCCCAGCAGGAGGCGGCCGCCGTCGCGGGCGTGGTGGACGGTGCGATCGGTGGCGTCCGGGTGGTCAAGGGCTTCGGCCAGGAGGTTCAGGAGCAGGACAAGCTGGAGCTGGCCTCCCGCAACCTGTTCGCCGCCCGGCTCCGGTCGATACGCCTCAACGCCCGCTACAACCCGGCGATGCAGGCGATCCCGGCCCTCGCCCAGGTCGCGGTGCTGGCCTTCGGCGGTTGGCTGGCCGTCGACGGGAGGGTCTCGCTCGGGACGTTCGTCGCCTTCTCCACCTACGTCGCGCAGATGACCGGTCCGGTGCGGATGCTGACCATGGTGATCACGGTCGGCCAGCAGGCCCGGGCGGGCGTCGAGCGCGTCCTGCAGCTGATCGACGAGCGCCCGCTGGTCCAGGAGCGCCCGGGCGCGCTCAGCCTGGACCTCACCCAGGACGGCAACACCGCGGACGACGCCCCGAACGACGGCTCGGCCGGCCCCCGCACCTCCGACGTCGCCCTGGAGTTCGACCAGGTCGAGTTCCGTTACGACCCGGAGCACCCCGCCCCCGTCCTGCACGGCCTCAGCCTGAAGCTGGCCCCCGGCGAGACCCTCGCCCTGGTCGGTGCGTCCGGCTCCGGCAAGTCGACGGTGGCCCAGCTGGTGCCCCGCTTCTACGACCCGGCGGCCGGCGCCGTCCGTCTCTACGGCCACGACCTGCGCGACCTCACCCTGGACTCGGTCCGCGCGGCGGTCGGCATCGTTCCCGAGGAGAGCTTCCTCTTCTCCGAGTCGGTCCGCACCAACATCGCCTACGGCCGCCCGGACGCCACCGACGAGCAGATCGTCGCCGCCGCGCGCGCCGCCCAGGCCGACGAGTTCGTCCGCGCGCTGCCGGACGGTTACGAGACCAAGGTCGGCGAGCAGGGCCTGACCCTGTCCGGTGGTCAGCGCCAGCGCATCGCCCTGGCCCGGGCGATCCTCACCGATCCCCGGATCCTGCTGCTGGACGATGCCACCTCGGCCGTCGACCCGCAGGTCGAGGCGGAGATCCACGACGCGCTGCGCTCCGTGATGACCGGCCGCACCACCCTGCTGATCGCCCACCGCCGCTCGACCCTCCAGCTCGCCGACCGGATCGCCGTGCTGGACCGCGGCCGACTGCTGGACCTCGGCACGCACGAGGAACTCGAAGCCCGATGTCCCCAGTACCGGGCCCTGATCACCGACCCCGAGGCTGGCCGGGCCCCCGAGCGGCAGAGCCCGCAGACCCAGCAGCCCGAGCAGACCCAGCAGCCCGAGCAGCCCGCACAGGTCGAACAGCAGAAGCAGCAGGAACAGCAGGAACAGCAGCAGGAACGGGAACAGGGACAGCCCGAGCAGAAGACTCCCGAGCTCCCCACCCCCGCCCTCGCGAAGGCGGCCCGCACCGCCGACCCCGATCTGCTGGCCAAGGTCGCCGCGCTCCCGCCGGCCGCCGACGTCCCCGCCGTTCCCCGCGCCGAGGCGGAGGCCGGCGACCCCGACTTCAGCCTCGGTCGCCTGCTGCGGCCCTTCCGCGTTCCCCTGCTCCTCGCCCTCCTGCTGGTCACCCTCGACGCCGCCGCCGGGCTGGTGCTGCCGGTGCTGATCCGGCACGGCATCGACGAGGGCGTCCGCAAGAGCCTGATGTCCGGCGTCGCGGTGGCCTCGATCACCGCGCTGGTCGTCGTCCTGCTGGACTGGCTGGTGCAGAGCGCCGAGAACCGGGTCAGCGGCCGTACCGGTGAGCGCGTGCTGTACACCCTCCGGCTCAAGATCTTCGCCCACCTCAACCGGCTCGGTCTGGACTACTACGAGCGCGAGCTGACCGGCCGGATCATGACCCGGATGACCACCGACCTGGACTCGCTGACCTCCTTCCTGCAGACCGGCATGGTCACCGCCGTGGTCAGCCTGCTGACCTTCGCCGGGATCTTCGTGGCCCTGCTGGTCATCGACGCCGGCCTGGCCCTGGTGGTCTTCGCCGTACTGCCGCTGCTGGTGATCGCCACCCTGGTGTTCCGGAAGAAGTCCAAGGACCAGTACGAGCGCTCCCGCGACCTGATCAGCACCGTCAACGCGGACCTGCAGGAGAACGTGGCCGGCATGCGGATCGTCCAGGCCTTCCGCCGCCTGGACACCAACACCGACCGCTTCGTGGCCCGCGGGATCGCCTACCGGGAGGCCCGGGTCCGCGCCCAGCTCTACATCTCGCTGTACTTCCCGTTCGTCCAGTTCCTCTCCAGCGTGGCGGCCGCACTGGTGCTGATCGTCGGTGCCGCCCGGGTGGACGCGGGGACGCTGACGGTCGGCGCGCTGGTCGCGTACCTGCTCTACATCGACCTGTTCTTCGCCCCGGTCAACCAGCTGTCCCAGGTGTTCGACGGCTACCAGCAGGCCTCCGTCGGCCTCGGCCGGATCCGCGAGCTGCTGCGCACCCCGACCACCACGGCGGAGGCGGCGGACCCGGTCCAGGTGGCCGGGGCGCTGCGCGGCGAGATCAGCTTCGAGGGCGTCGGCTTCGCCTACAACGGCGGCGCGGACGGTGCCCCGGACGTGTTGAGCGGCGTCGACCTGCGGATACCCGCCGGTCAGACGGTGGCGCTGGTCGGCGAGACCGGCGCGGGCAAGTCGACGCTGGTCAAGCTGGTCGCCCGGTTCTACGACGCCACCGAGGGCACCGTCCGGGTGGACGGCGTGGACCTCACCCGCTACGACCTGGCCCAGTACCGTCACCGCCTGGGCGTGGTGCCGCAGGAGGCGTACCTGTTCGCGGGCACGGTCCGGGAGGCGATCGCGTACGGCCGGCCGGATGCCTCGGCGGCCGAGGTGGAGGCGGCGGCCCGGGCGGTCGGCGCCCACGACATGATCGTCCGGCTGTCGGGCGGCTACGACCACGAGGTCGCGGGCCGTGGGCGGAACCTTTCGGCGGGCCAGCGCCAGCTGATCGCGCTGGCCCGGGCCGAGCTGGTCGACCCGGACATCCTGCTGCTGGACGAGGCCACCGCGGCGCTCGACCTGGCCACCGAGGCCGCGGTCAACCAGGCCGCGGACCGGCTCAGCGGCGGTCGCACCACGCTGGTCATCGCCCACCGCCTGACCACCGCCGAACGCGCCGACCGGGTGATCGTGCTGGACCACGGCCGGGTGGTCGAGGACGGCACGCACACCGAACTGCTCGCCCTGGGCGGTACGTACGCCCGGCTCTGGCACGCGTTCATCGCGGACGGCCACCCGGCACCGGCCGAGACCGTCGCCGCCGGGTAGCGGCCCGGACCTGCTGGCCCGGGCAGGGCCGGCGGGACCGGCGGACGGACACCATCCGAACACGGACCGTCCGCCGACCCGCCGACCCACCGCCCCATCGACCGCCGGTCAGTCAGGCGGCGATCAGCGAGGCCAGCAGCCCCGAGGCGTCGATCCCGCGCGGCAGGTCGCTCACCTGCCCGTCCCCGACCTCCACCACCCGCCAGCCGGAGCCGTCGGCCCGGCTGGCGAGGTCGGTGGTGACGAAGCGGCAGCCGAGTCTTCGCACCAGCGCGGGGACCTCGGTGAGGTCGGGCTCGACCTGCAGGTGCGGCGCGTCCGGGTGCGGCCCGACCAGGATCGGCCGCCCGTCCAGCCACCACACCCGGGCCTCCACCGCCTGCCGGTCGCCGCCCCCGCCACCCTCGCCGCTCGCGCCCTCGTCCGGTCCGGCCGCGCGCTCGAACTCCTCGTACCGTCGCAGCACCACCCCGCCGGCCAGGAACTCGCCCTGGAGCTCGACGAACCGTCCGACCACTCGGCTGACGGCCGCCAGGTCCGCCAACTCCGGTACGTAGCAGGCCTCGTGCCACTCGTGCTTGCGCGACTTCACGTAGTCCTTGACGATCGCCGGCCCGCTCCCGCCGAGCCGGGCCACGGCCTCCGCCAGCTCCTCCGGCGTGGGCGGCACCCCCCTGGTAGTCGGGATCCAGACACTGGGTGGGGTCGCCCCCTCGAACGCCCCGTACCAGCCGGGCAGTTCGTGTGCCGCCGCGTAACCGGGCGGGCTGGTCAGCAGGTTGCCGCCGCGGTCGGTGAGCACGGCGGCGAACTCGGCGTACCGGGCGGAGGGAAGCATCCAGCCCCGGTACCAGAGCGGTCCGCTGCCGCGGGGCACCTGCCGGACCGCCTCCTCGGCGCGCCCGGCGAGCAGCGCGTCGTGGTCGACCAGGTGGTGCTCGCCGCCCAACTCCCGCACCAGCCTGGCCTCCCAGGCGAAGTGCGGATCGGGCCGGCGCGGGTTGAGCGGATCGGCGGGGAAGAGCATCGAGGGTACGGGCATGGCGGTCAGGGTACGGCCAGCGGACCGCCCGCGACCCCGACCGGCGCAGGTCCGTCCGGCCCCCGGGCCCCGGTAACGCCCCGATCGGACGGCCGGGCCGGGGAATCCGGTCGACGCCTGGGCCGGGCGCTGCCAGAGTGTCCCGATGCGAAGACTGCTGCGACCGCGCAAACGCGTCCCCCGCCAGGCCGCCCGCACCGTGGTCCTGGACCAGAACGGCTCGGTGTTCCTGCTCCGCTCGGACAACGACGAGGTCGGCGTCCACTGGACCATGCCGGGCGGCGGGCTGGAACCGGGCGAGACCCCGCAGCTCGGCGCCCGGCGCGAGCTGTGGGAGGAGACCGGCTGGACCGACCTCGAACCCGGACCGCTGCTCTGCACCTGGGAGCACGACTTCACCTGGCACGGCACCCCGGTCCGCCAGCACGAGCACATCTACCTCACCAGCGGACCGCACCGCGGCCCGGTCGGCGACGTCAGCGCGGTGCACGCCGAGGACCGGATCCTCGACTGGCGCTGGTGGACCCCGGCCGACCTCGCCGACCAGAACGCCGACGCGCTCTGGCCGCCCCGGCTCCCGGAGTTGCTGGACGCGGTCCGTACGGGCTGGGCGATCGACGGTCGCCCCCCGGTGCCCGTCGACCTCGGCTACATCCCGAACGCCCGTTAGCCGCCCTTCGCTTGCCCGACACGCCCGCTACGTCCGACATGCCCGCTACGCCGGCTAGCCGCGCCCGCCGCGCCGCGGTCGCCCGGGCGGGCCGGGCTCCCAGCCGTGCAGGTCCAGTTCCCGGTCGTGCAGCGCCCAGGGGTTCATCAGCACCGTCAGCTGGGCCCCGGTCAGCTGCTCGACGGTGAGGCCGGTCTCGACGACCAACTGCTCGGTCGACACCGAGACGGCGATGGCGGGACGCCAGGAGGGCAGCACGACCAGGCTGGTCCCGCGCCCGACCCGGATCGGCTCCGCCGCCGCCCGGACCGGTGTCCGTTCCTCCGGGCGGCCGACGGCCTCCGGCTGGACCGGGCTGCCGCCGATCAGGATGCCGAGCGGCGGGACGGCCCGGGACTCCTCGGCCCCGCCACCGGCCACGGACCAGGCGTCCGAACCGGCTGCCGGGGGCGTGCGGTCGGCCACCACCCGCGGTACACCGGTCAGTTCACCCGCCCGCCCAGCACCGCGCGGCTCCGCCCCGGTCGGCTGGGTGGCGGCCGTCTCCCGTGCGGTCGCCTCCTGCCCGGTCCGGTCGGCCCGGGGGTGCATCCGGCGCAGCCGGCGGGAGGGGGACGGCCGCCGCGAGCCGAGGCTCCGCACCTCCTCCCGCATCGAATCGCGCATCGAATCGCGCATCGATTCCCGGGAGGCCTCGCGCGCCGACCGCGGCGCCGGTGCTGGCCGGTTGCCCTCGGACGGTGCGGCCGTCTGCTGGAACCGGACGAACCCCGGCCCGGTCTCGCCGAACGGTGCGCCGGTAGCGGCCTCCCCACCCCTGCCCCCGGTCTCCTCGTCCCCGTCCCCATCTCCGTCCCCGGCCTCGCCGAGCAGCGCCCGTACCTCCGCCACCGACCGGCGGCACGCGGCCGCCAGCTCGGCGAGCGAGCGCCCTCCGGCGCGCGCGGCCCGCAGCCGGTCGGCGAACGCCGCCCGAAGCCGGTCCGCCGTCGCATCGCCGCCTGCCGCGGTGCTGTCCCTCGCATCGCCGCCCACCGCAGAGCCGCCCGCCGCAGCAAGGCGGAGCTGCGCCTCGACGTCCTCCGGGGTGCGCGGCTGCGGCACCGAGTCGTGGCGGGCCGGAGCGCCGGCCGCGCAGGTCGTACCGGTCGGGCCGCCTTCGGCTGCCGTGGCGATCGAGCAGACCGGTGCCCCCGGAATCCCCGCCCCGGCCGCGCCGGGCGGTGCGTCGGCCGGTGCGTCGGCCGGTGGCGAAGAGCCCGCGGGCGGGCCGGGCAGGGCGGGGTCGGCGGAGGTGGGATGGAGCGAGGTCATCGGCGGGCCCTTCGGGGGACGGTCCCGACGATCCTCCCGCACGGCGCGACCAGCTCCAAGCGTCATTCCCGGGCGTGTGCCCGAGAGCACGACGGGATTTCCGGGAGATCGATGGTGCCCCCTACCAGGCGTATCGGCTCAACTGCCGGGCGCTACGAAGCCCTTGCGGTCGGCGAGCACCGCGTAGGCCGCCGTGACGCCGAGCCGAGGAACCAGGCCTCGTCCGAAACCGGCCGGGCCTGACCGGACTTGACCGCGCCGAGCGTCTTCCAGAGCGCGCCGCCGAGCATGCGTCCTGGCTGGTCGAACCCGTGCTGCCGTACCCGCCGTAGAAGATCCAGTCGGCGTCGGCCTGGTCGACCTGCTCCGGGCTGACCTCCACCGCAAGCTCCTCGACCTGCTCGATCTTCGGCTGCGGCAGCGGCACGTCGGTGGCGATGGTGCCGATGAAGGAGAGCTCGGCGTAGAGCCTGGTCCGGCCGGGCATGAAGCGCAGCGGTGTGATGTCCCCCGACTACGGCAGCGGCGAGGTGTTCGTCATCGGTGTCGGCATCCTGCTGCCCGGCGCCGCACTGACGACCTGATACGGCCTGACCCGACCGGAGTTCTTCCGTGGCGAGACGCTGCGCAAGGACACCCCGCCCTGGTGGTGGAGGACTGACGCTATCGTGGGAGGCATGAAGCGCTTCGTGGGCCTGTGCTGGTGGCCGTCCTAGGACGGCCACCGCATCTGCCTGACCAGGGCCGTCCGGGATGGACGGCCCTGTTGCGTTTCCCACGGGACGGGCCCCTCGCCCTGGACGGCCGCCATCACCGCCGCCGTACCGAGGGAGAAACCCCGATGACCACCACCGACCGCGCCACCACCGACCGCGCCACCACCGACCGCGCCGACGCCGACCGCGCCGACGCCGAGCTGACGGCCACCTCCGTCCTGACGGCCGCCGACCTGAACGCCGACCCCGGCGCCCACCGCGTCCTCACCGGGGACCGCCCCACCGGCCCGCTCCACCTCGGCCACTACTTCGGCACCCTGCAGAACCGGGTCCGGCTCCAGGACCAGGGCGTCGAGATGTTCGTCCTGGTCGCCGACTACCAGGTCATCACCGACCGGGACGTCGCCGACCGGCTCGCCGAGCACACCGAGAACCTCGTCCTCGACTACCTCGCGGCCGGTCTCGACCCCGAACGGGCCACGATCTTCGCGCACAGCGCGGTCCCCGCCCTCAACCAGCTGCTGCTGCCCTTCCTCAGCCTGGTCAGCGTCGCCGAACTGAGCCGCAACCCCACCGTCAAGGACGAGATCGCCCATTCCAGCCAGGCCGCCGTCAGCGGACTGATGTTCACCTACCCCGTCCACCAGGCAGCCGACATCCTGTTCTGCAAGGCCGACCTCGTCCCGGTGGGGCAGGACCAGCTGCCCCACCTCGAGGTGGCCCGCACCGTCGCCCGCCGCTTCAACGAGCGCTACCCGCACGCCGACGGCAGCGCCGTCTTCCCCCGCCCCCGGGCCCTGCTCTCCGACGCCCCGATGCTGCTCGGCACGGACGGCGGCAAGATGAGCAAGAGCCGCGGCAACGCCATCCCCCTCGGCGCCGACGAGGACGAGACCTCCCGGATCATCCGTGGCGCCAAGACCGATGCCGAACGCCGCATCACCTACGATCCGACCGGCCGCCCCGAGGTCTCCGGCCTCGTCCTGCTCGCCGCGCTCTGCCAGGACCGCCTCCCGGAGGCGATCGCCGAGGAGATCGGCGACGGCGGCGCGGCCGCCCTCAAGCGCACCGTCACCGAGTCCGTCAACGAGTACTTCCGCCCGCTGCGCGCCCGCCGGGCCGAGCTCGCCGCCGACCGCGGCCACCTGCGGCAGGTCCTGCGCGCCGGCGCCGAGCGAGCCAACGCCATCGCCGACGCCACCCTCGCCGAGGTGCGGGAGGTGATGGGCGCGGTCTGAAGAACCCTCAACCCGCCCGGTCCCTCCCCGGTCCAGCCACCCAGGGACATCGGCCGGTCGACCCGCGGGCATATCGTCACCGGGCGGCCTCGATCACACCCCGAGGCCGCCCGCAGCCCGCCCTCTTCCCCGAAAGGCCCGGTCCATGGACCCGCAACCCACCACGCCCGGCCAGGGACTGACCCGCCCGCCGCACCTGCGACCCGGCGACCACATCGCCGTCGTCGCCCCCAGCGGCCCGATCGACCCCCAGCGGCTCAGCGCCGGCTGCGCGATCCTCCGCTCCTGGGGCCTGCGTGTCACCGTCGCCCCGCACGTCCTCGACACCCATCCCGTCCTCGGCTACCTGGCCGGCACCGATGCCGACCGCGCCGCCGACCTCCAGGGCGTCTGGCTCGACCCCACCGTCGACGCCGTCATCTGCGCCCGCGGCGGCTACGGCGTTCACCGCATCGTCGACCTGCTCGACTGGACCGCGATGCGCGCCGCCCGGCCCAAGCCCCTCATCGGCTTCAGCGACGTCAGCTCCCTGCACGAGGCCTTCGCCCAGCGTCTCGGCCTCGCCACCCTGTACGGGCCGCTGGCCTCCGCTGCCTCCTTCGTGAACGACGGCCCGACGGCCGAACACCTGCGCCGGACCCTCTTCGAACCCGCCACCACCACCGTCCTCACCTCGCCCACCGCCACCGCACTCGTCCCCGGCCGCGCCCACGGCGTCACCGCCGGAGGCTGCGTCCACGTCCTCGTGGCCGAGCGCGGCACGCCCGCAGCCCGCCCCTCCTTCGAGGGCAGCATCCTGATCCTCGAGGACGTGAACGAGCACCCGTACCAGCTCGACCGCCTGCTCACCCAGTTCCTGCGCTCCGGCGCCCTCGACGGCGTGGCCGGCATAGTCCTCGGCTCCTGGGAGGGTTGCGGACGGCCCGAACGGGTCCGGGACGTGATGCTCGACCGCCTCGGCGGGCTCGGCGTGCCCGTGATCTGGGAACTGGGCTTCGGCCACTGCCCGTCCACCCTCACCGTCCCGCTCGGCGTCCCGGCCCTGCTCGACGCGGACACCGGCACCCTCACCCTGGACCTGCCCGCCCTCGCCCCTACCCCTGCCTCTGCTGCCTCTGCGCCTGCCGTTGCCTGAACCGACGGCAGGGCCCGGGTGAGTGAGTAGGGTGCGGCCATGAACGAGGACCGCCTCACCGCCCTTGCCCTCGGACTCCTCCGCGGCCCGGGCAGCAACGCCCGTACGATCCTCGGACTTGCCGGCCCGCCCGGAGCCGGCAAGTCCACCCTGGCCCGCCATCTGGTCGCCGAGGTCGAACGCGTCGAAGGCCCCGGCACCGCCGCCTACCTCCCGCTCGACGGCTTCCACCTCTCGGCCGCCCAGCTCGACCGCCTCGGCCTGACCCACCGCAAGGGCGCCCCGGCCACCTTCGACGCCCACGGCTACATCGCCCTGCTGCGCCGGGTCGCCGCCGACCGCTTCCAGGACATCTACGTCCCCGACTTCGACCGCACCCTGGACGATCCGGTCGCCGCCCGCCACGTCGTCCGCCCGCATACCCGGCTGGTCATCACCGAGGGCAACTACCTCGCCGCCACCGAAAACCCCTGGCCGGACGCCCGCCGACTGCTGCGCGAACTCTGGTACGTCGACACCGAGGACACCGTCCGTCAAGAACGTCTGCTCCGCCGGCACCGCGACGTCGGCCGCGACGAGGCCACCGCCCTGCGCTGGGTCACCGCCAACGACCACCCCAACGGCGAGTACGTGAAACAGGGCCGCGCACTCTGCACGCGGGCGGTTCCCGGAACCGGTTTGCCTCAGGCTCCGCAGAGGGGTAGTGTTTCCTAGTCGCTCGGCAGGGAGCACCGGACACGCGTCTGCGCGGACGGTCCCGGAGCGGCCAATCCTCTGAAACACCACTTCTCGGCTCGTGCCGGTCGTTTCGCGTTTTCGCGTCGCGGCTCGGCGCGTATTCGGCGTGCGCGTTTTATCGGATTGCGGTCGGACTCGGCTGGATTCGCTTTTCGGAGCGGGGATCGGCTAGAGTTTGAAACGTCGGACGGGGCGTCAAGCGCCGGAAGACAGCAGCGAGTTGGATGACGAAGCCCGGAAAACGGAGCAGAAAACATCTGATAAGCTGGAAGCACGAAAGAACGAAGCGCCCCGAGGGCCCGCTGGAAGGCGGCCCGAAGGAAGCGTCCGTTCCTTGAGAACTCAACAGCGTGCCAAAAGTCAACGCCAGATATGTTGACATCCCCGGCCTCGATCGTTTGATCGGGGTTGGAGATTCCTTTTGAAATAACACTAGCGAGGACGCAGTGCGCGGGGCCGCCCTATTCCGGTGGTTGCCGTGCCGCTCAACGCGGGTGTGGACCCGATTACGGGTAAACATTCACGGAGAGTTTGATCCTGGCTCAGGACGAACGCTGGCGGCGTGCTTAACACATGCAAGTCGAACGGTGAAGCCCTTCGGGGTGGATCAGTGGCGAACGGGTGAGTAACACGTGGGCAATCTGCCCTGCACTCTGGGACAAGCCCTGGAAACGGGGTCTAATACCGGATATGACCTTCCTCCGCATGGGGGTTGGTGGAAAGCTCCGGCGGTGCAGGATGAGCCCGCGGCCTATCAGCTTGTTGGTGGGGTAATGGCCTACCAAGGCGACGACGGGTAGCCGGCCTGAGAGGGCGACCGGCCACACTGGGACTGAGACACGGCCCAGACTCCTACGGGAGGCAGCAGTGGGGAATATTGCACAATGGGCGAAAGCCTGATGCAGCGACGCCGCGTGAGGGATGACGGCCTTCGGGTTGTAAACCTCTTTCAGCAGGGAAGAAGCGCAAGTGACGGTACCTGCAGAAGAAGCACCGGCTAACTACGTGCCAGCAGCCGCGGTAATACGTAGGGTGCGAGCGTTGTCCGGAATTATTGGGCGTAAAGAGCTCGTAGGCGGCCTGTCGCGTCGGATGTGAAAGCCCGGGGCTTAACCCCGGGTCTGCATTCGATACGGGCAGGCTAGAGTGTGGTAGGGGAGATCGGAATTCCTGGTGTAGCGG